>JAJFHT010000418.1 GCA_021775495.1 Hyphomicrobiales bacterium
GAGCAGCTGATGTCCGAGGCAGAGGCCAAAAAAGGGCATTCCCTTTTCCTCAACCGCCTCGCGGATCAGGGCCTTCTCGGAAACAAGCCACGGGTGCTTGTCTTCCTCCCATACATCCATCGGTCCGCCCATGACCCAGAGTGCGTCAAATCCCTCCAGTGGCGGCGGGGTTTCACCTTCGTCGAGGTGCACCGGCACCCAGTCGTGGCCATCTTCTTCAATGAACGCACGGAACGAGCCCGGATGTTCGACCCGGGCATGTTGAAGGACCAAAATATGCATGGTGAAGGCACCTCATGAGAATCGCCTCAACTAAACAGACGCGCATGGATTGTGGCAAGCCATCAACGTATTGCCGTCGGTGTCACACCATATTTTGACCGAAAGGCATTTGAGAAATGCGCTGACCCGGCGAAACCGGTTGCCAGGGCGATCTGGGTAACGGACAGAGTGGATTGGGTCAGCAATTGACGGCTCTTTTCCAGGCGCCGCTGGCGATAGAACGCCATCGTGCTTTGCTGCATCTTGATCTGAAACAGGCGATTGAGCTGCCGTGTCCCCATGCCGGCCAGTTCGGCCAGTTGCTCCAGGGCGAGCGGATCGGCAATGTGATTCTCCATCACCTCGATAGTCGAAATGATGGCGGGATTGGTGGTGTCGTAACGCTCGACCAGTCCGGCACGCTGAGGTTCGCCCGATTGGCGTATCTCGGTGTGCATGTACCAGTCGCTGACCTGCCGGGCGAAAGCCGATCCGTGATGGGCGGTGATCAACGCATGCATCATGTCGAGGGGAGCAGTGCCGCCGGCGCAGGTGATGCGCTGGCGATCCATAACGTAAAGCGACTGTTCGACAATAAGCGATGGTAGCGCCTCTGACAGAGCCGCTGCATGCTCCCAATGTATGGTCATGCGGTAGCCATCCATGACGCCGGCGGTGGCCAGAATGGCGGGCCCGCCCGAGACGCCCCCGAGAAAAATGCCGCGCCGCGAAAGATGCCGCAACCATTGGAATACCCGCTCGTTGCGAAAGGTCAGCGGATCCCCGCCAGCAACGACCAACACCAGGTCGAAATCGATCTGTTCACCGAAATGCGCCTGTGCCTTGACCTTGATGCCGCTGGAACTCGTCGCCGAAGCACCGCTGACCGGCAAATGCCGGACATTGTAGAGTGTCCTGCCGGCAAGGTGATTGGCAGCCCGCAACGGCTCGACCGTCGCCGAGTAGGACATCAGGGCGAAACCATCGATCAGCAGGATGCCAACGCGGAATATCCGCTCGGATTCTTTGGAAATTTCCATATATGGAAAATTTCCGTCTGTTTTGTGAAAGTCAAGGGCCTGTTTTCCGGCGGACGATCTGGTTTGCATTGAGGGGACGATCCGGCATGCAATATTCCGCGCTGAAAATTCTGTGGGAAGGCCTGACCGGTAATACCGGCTGGAAGCCGGTCTGGCGTGAACCCGAGCCAAAATCCGAATATGATGTGATCGTGATAGGTGGTGGTGGCCACGGTCTCGCCACGGCCTATTATCTCGCCAAGGAATTCGGCGTCAGCAACGTTGCGGTGCTGGAAAAGGGCTGGATCGGTTCCGGCAATGTCGGTCGCAACACTACCATCATCCGCTCCAATTACATGCTTCCCGGTAATGAGCCTTTCTACGAGCTCTCACTGAAGCTGTGGGAGGGGTTGGAACAGGATTTCAACTACAATGCGATGGTGTCGCAGCGCGGGATATTGAACCTGTTCCACAGCGATCCGCAGCGTGATGCATTTGCCCGGCGCGGCAATGCCATGCGGCTGGCGGGCGCCGATGCAGTGCTGCTCGACCAGGATGAGCTGCGCAAAATGTGTCCGTTCCTGGATTTCGACAATGCGCGGTTCCCGATCAAGGGCGGCCTGGCGCAACCACGCGGCGGCACCGTTCGTCATGACGCGGTTGCCTGGGGATATGCGCGCGGCGCCGACCAGCGCGGTGTCGACATCATCCAGAACTGCGAGGTCAACGGATTTCAGATCGAGAACGGTGTCTGCAAGGGTGTCGAGACAACACGCGGTCCCATTCGAGCAAAGAAAGTAGCGGTCTGTGTCGCCGGATCCTCGAGCCGCGTCATGGCCCATGCCGGCATGCGGCTGCCGATAGAAAGCCATGTGCTGCAGGCTTTCGTTTCGGAGGGATTGAAACCGGTTCTGCCTGGAGTGATCACATTCGGCGCCGGCCATTTCTACGTCAGCCAATCCGACAAGGGCGGGCTGGTGTTCGGCGGCGATATCGACGGTTACAACACCTATGCCCAACGGGGAAACCTGCCTGTCGTGGAAGATGTCTGCGAGGGCGGCATGGCGATCATGCCGATGATCGGCCGCGCCAGGCTTCTGCGCATGTGGGGCGGGGTGATGGACATGTCGATGGACGGCTCGCCCTTCATCGACCGCACCTCCATTGACGGGCTCTATTTCAACGGTGGCTGGTGTTACGGCGGGTTCAAGGCAACGCCTGCTTCCGGATTCTGTTACGCCCATCTGCTGGCTCGCGATGAACCGGCTTCTGTCGCGACTGAATACCGGCTCGATCGGTTCCTTCGTGGTGCCATGATCGATGAAAAAGGCGTGGGCGCACAGCCCAATTTGCACTGAGGGACTGAAGCGATGATCATCAATCACCCGCTACTGGGACCGCGCGATGCCGCCGAGTTCACCTGCCTCGGCGATGCCGGGCTGATCGACCGTCCGGACTGGCAGACGGAAGACGCGCAGCAGCAATTCCACGACTATCTGTACTTGCGCGACAATCCGGCCGGCACCCATCGCGAACTGTGGTTCCACGAGCAGGGCGACAGGTCCTGGCTGGTGATCACCCGCAACACGCTGACCCACCAGATCGACAAGGTGGAACTGGCGCGCGACGTGGCAAAAGCGGCGGGGCGTGACAGATGAACGAAGTGAACCGCATTGCCGGCGGGCTGATCGATCGGAACCGCAAATTGTCGTTCAGCTTCAATGGCGAAGGCTTCGAGGGCCGTCCCGGCGATACGCTCGCCTCGGCACTGCTGGCCAACGGACAGAAGCTGGTCGGCCGTTCGTTCAAATATCACCGTCCGCGAGGGATTTTCACTGCGGGATCGGAAGAGCCCAATGCACTGGTTCATCTGCGCAACGGCGCCCACACCGAGCCCAATACCCGTGCAACCGTGGCCGAACTGTTCGACGGACTTCATGCCAAGAGCCAGAACCATCGCGGCTCGTTGAAATATGATCTGATGGCGGCGACGGACCTGCTGTCGCCGTTCCTGTCGGCCGGGTTCTACTACAAGACGTTCATGTGGCCCAAGGCGTTCTGGGAAAAACTCTATGAGCCGGTTATCCGTTCTTCGGCAGGACTTGGCCGGCTTTCCGGCGCGCCTGATCCCGATCACTACGACAAGGGTTTTCTGCATTGCGATATCCTGATCATCGGAGCCGGACCGGCAGGGCTTGCCGCCGCCCTTGCTGCCGGGCGCGCCGGCGCAAGGGTCATTCTTGCCGATGAGGATTTCCGCATGGGTGGGCGGTTGAACGCCGAAACCCTTCTGGTCGAAGACAGGCCCGGTGTCGAATGGGCCGAAATTGCCCTGGCCGAGCTTGCGATGATGAGCAATGTCCGGCTGATGCAGCGCACCACTATCTACGGTGCTTATGATCACGGCGTCTATGGCGCGCTGGAAAGGGCAACGGATCATCTGGCCCAAAGCAACGGAAAGCCACGGCAGATTCTGTGGCGTATCTATTCGAAAAAAGCCGTTCTGTGCGCCGGTGCCACCGAACGACCGATCGCATTCGGCAACAATGACCGCCCAGGCATCATGCTGGCTGGCGCGGTGCGTACCTATGTAAACCGTTTTGGCGTGGCACCTGGCCGGGATGTGGCGGTCTTCACCAATAATGATGATGGCTGGCGCACGGCGACCGACCTTGTGGCCAAAGGCGTTTCTGTTTCGGCGATTGTCGACTCCAGGCAAGATGTTTCGTTGACGCCACCGCCGGGTGTACAGGTTTTTGCTGGCGAGCAGATCGTCGACACCAGGGGCCGGCATGGTATCCGCTCCTTGAGCCTGAAAGGCGGCGCTTCGGTGCAGGCCGACTGCCTTGCGGTCGCGGGTGGCTGGAACCCCAATGTGCATCTGACTTGCCACCAGCGGGGCCGGCCGCAATGGAGTGAAAGGATTTCCGCGTTCGTCCCGGGCGGTGAATTGCCGGTTGGCATGTCGGTGGCCGGTGCAGCCAATGGCAGTCTGACGCTGGCCGCAGCACTGCGTGAGGGGCATGAAGCCGCAAATGCGGCGCTCTCGGCCATCGATATGAAGGCGGCGGGAAAAGACGCGCCGAACGCATCGGACGAACCGGATGCGATCACCGCCTTCTGGCATGTGGCGTCGAGCACAAAACGCAGCTGGGTCGACCTTCAAAACGATGTCACGACAAAGGACATCAAACTGTCCCACAGGGAAGGTTTCCGTTCGGTCGAACACCTGAAGCGTTACACCACACTCGGAATGGCGACCGATCAGGGCAAGACGGCCAATATGCTTGGCCTTGCGGTGATGGCCGAATGCATGGACCGCTCGATCCCCGACACCGGAACGACCATTTTTCGTCCACCCTATTCCCCGGTGCCGGTGGGTGCTTTCGGCGGCCGTTCCAGGGGCGGAGATTTTCGCCCGCAGCGCCTGACCCCAAGCCACGGCTGGGCCATGGAGCAGGGCTCGGTGTTTGTTGAAACAGGCATGTGGCTGCGGGCGCAATGGTTCCCGAAAGCCGGGGAGACGCATTGGCGCCAGAGTGTCGACCGTGAGGTGCTGGCAACGCGTGGTTCGGTCGGCATCTGCGATGTGACGACACTTGGCAAGATTGATATCCAGGGCCGCAATGCAGCCGAGT
>JAJFHT010000419.1 GCA_021775495.1 Hyphomicrobiales bacterium
ATTTGTTTTTGTGCGAAAATTCCGATCAGGATCATCGGCACCATGGCAACCAGTGCGGCCGCGCTGAGCTTGGCCCAGAGGGTCTGCTCAACCGATACGAAATTGTACATGGCGACGGTCACCGGGCGGACGGTATTTCCGCCCAGTTGAACCGCGAACAGGAACTCGTTCCAGGCATTCAGGAAAACGAAGATGACCGTGACGGCGATGCCGCCCCTGACCTGAGGCAAAATGATGTGCCAGAGGGTCTGAAAGCGGCTGGCCTTGTCGAGGAATGCCGCTTCTTCCATTTCCCAGGGGATGTCCTCCATGTAGGACACCATCAGCCAGATGGCGAAGGGCAGCGAGAATGTCAGATAGACAATGACCATGCCCTGATAGGTGTCCAGCCAGCCGACCTTGTTGAGAATCAGGAAATACGGAATGACAAGACCGACCGGCGGCACCATCTGGGTGGCCAGCGTGTAGAATCCGAGCCATTTCTTACCCCTCAGTTTCAGCCGTGCAAAAGCGTAGGCCGCCGGGACTGCCATGACGATTGTCAGAACCGTCGTGACCGTCGATACGATCAGGCTGGTGATCAGACTGGGAACGATGGAAATGCCGCCGAAAAGCGCGTCCTTGTAGTTCTGAATCGTCGGTTCGAAAATGACACGTGGTGGATAGGCAAGAACTTCAGATTCCGATTTCAAGGAAACGATGACGGCCCAGAACAACGGAAAGACCCATATGAAAAGCAGCACCGATGCCAGCGAGAACAGGATCGCAGTTCGAACGAACCTGACGCGTGAATGGCTGGAGGACTGTGCCATCCGTCAGCTCCGCCGTGCCGTTCGAAGATAAAACAGGATCCCCGAAACACCCATGGTGATGATCAAAAGCGAAACCGCCAATGCTGAGCCATAGCCGAAATTGAGCTCCACGAACGAGGTTTTGTAGGCATAGAGATTGAGGATCTCGGATGCGGTTCCCGGACCACCCCCGGTGGTCGCGAAAATCGCCGCAAATGCCGATAGCGCAATCATCGAGCGCATGATCACGACGATGACAATCGCCGGGCGGATCAGCGGCAAGGTGATGTAGATGAAACGCTGGAACGCATTTGCCCGGTCTATACGGGCGGCCTCAAACACATCCGGCGGCAACGACGCCAGGCTGGCAAGCAGCACAAGAAAGGCGAACGGTGTCCATTGCCAGGTGTGAATAATGATGACCGAAACCAGCGCCGGCACCGGCGAACCGAGCCAGTTGATCGAACCGAATCCCAAGGCGCGCACGATGAAATCGACAATTCCGAATTCCGGCGCCAGCATCAGGGTGCGCCAGAACAGGCCGACAACAACCGGCGCCAGGACAATGGGCAAAATCGCCGCTATCCGGAACAGCCATTGCCCTTTGGGTATCTGCATGACCAGCAGCGCCAGGCCGAGACCGATGGCAAGTTGCAGGAAGACCGAGCTCAAGGTGTAGATCGCCGTCAGTTTCAGCGAGTGCCAGAACTGTCCGTCACTCATCATGGATACGTAGTTTTCCATCCCGGCAAAGCCGTTCAAAAACGGCATTGCCAGGTTGATGTTCTGGAAGGAACTCCAGATCAGATAGGCGAGCGGAAAAGTGGTGGTCAGGATCAGAGCCAGAAGCCCCGGTCCCACCATGAGCAGGGCAAAGCCCTGCTCACTTGATGCAAGTCCGCCACGCCGCTGCTTCATCGAGTTCCCCTGTTTCAAGACCGCAATTATCCCTTCAGGATACCCTCGATCTTGCGTTGTGCCTCATTCAGCGCATCGCTTACGGTCGCCTGTCCGACCAGGCTTGCCTGAATGGCGGTCGCCATCGTGTCGCCGACGGCCGGCCATTGCGGCAATCGAGGCCGCCATTCCACGTCGGTATCCTCTGCAAACGAGGTAGTTGTGGCTGAAATGAAGTTGTCACCGGCCGAACCAAGCACTGCCCGATAATCATCCATCGCCCAGACCGATGTCCGATTGGCTCCGGTGCGCTTGTAGGCCCCCGGGAACGCATGGGAGGTGGCAATTTGCGTCTCCCTTGAAGCGGCCCATTGAATGAACAGCCAGGTCGCAGCCTTGTCCTTGTCCGAAAGCGCCGAATTGATCGGGAAACTCCAGTTCCAGATAGACGTCACACGCTTGCCCGACGGACCTTTTGGCCAGCGGGCAAATCCGATCTTGCCAACAACCTTGGATTTTTCCGGATTGGCAATGACGGCGGCCGAACCGTGTGCATCGATATAGGACGCCACCGTGCCCTGACCGAACGCGTCGGCGATATCAGGCCAGTTCCAGTTCTCAACGCCCTTAGGTGCATAATTGTTGAGCAGATTGATGTACCACTCCAGCGCAGCCACGGCTTCAGGACTGTTGACCGTCATCTTGCCGCTGCCATCGAACCATTCGCCGCCGAACGCGCGGAAAATCGACGGATAGATATACATGTTCTGCCCGGCGCCCTTGAAACCGCGGAGCGCGGCGCCCCACAGCCGGTTGTCGGGATCATGAGCAGCCCCGGCATTGGACGTAAACTGCTCAAAGGTTTCCGCCGGCTTCAGTCCGAGCTTGTCAAACACATCCTTGCGGTAGACCTGAATGGTCGCCTCGCCGTCATAGGGAATGCCGTAAGGTTTTCCGTCGACAGACGTTACGCCGCGCCAGCCGGCCAGAATATCCTCGTATTGAAACCAGTCATTGTCCGTCAGCTTCGAATTGCCGAGATAGCCATCCAACGGATCGACCCAGTTGTTTGCCACGTAAAGCGGGTAGTACATCGGATCGGCTGAGTGACTTGCCCATGTGCCGGTGCCGGTCGAAAGGTCCAACACCGCCTTTTGTCGGATCTGGCCGGGAGGGGTCATCTCCAGCCTGGCCTCAACTCCGGTGAGTTCGGCAAAATCGGAAAGAACCGCTTCGAGATTCTTGAAATATCCGGCCGGAATGACGCCGATGGTAATCTTCGACCCTTCCGCCTGACGCCAGTCGATCTTTGCGGCGCGCAGGGAGTCCAGATCCATATGCTTTCCGGCAGCATGTGCGCTTCTCATTACAGTTGCCGGAGCTGCCAACAGCGCCAGACCGGAAGCCGCGGTTTTCAGCGCTGTCCTTCTGGTTACTCCGGTCGGCTTCTTGCGATTTCCGTCCACATTGGTCATTTCACTTCCTCCACGTCGATTGGCGTTTGTCAGGCGGATTCGCATCCACTGTTGCGCCGGCCGGCCGATGTGCGATTTCTTTTGGCTCAGCGGCACAGATGCGCTAGTCTAACGTTCTATACGTACTAACATTAGGATGTTTATGCAAGCGACATCTTCAAAGGAGACATGAATGTTCGGAAGGGTGCCCATACCGCGCTATGTTCAACTGGCGGATTTGATGCGCCATCGCATCGCCAAAGGGTATTGGAAATCGGGCGACGTCCTGCCTTCGATTGAAGATCTCATGGCCGAATTCGACGTTGCCCGCGTGACCGTCCGCCAGGCGACACGCCTGCTTGCCGATGAGGGTCTGCTGTCTCCACAGCGCGGCCGCGGTACATTTGTGACCGATGCCGTGAACCGCCAGCGCAAGCTTGTCGTCGAAACCACTCTCGATGGCCTGGTCGATATGTACCGGGGAGACACGCCGGATCTCTCAAACACCATAGAATCGGACGAACAACCGGTGCTGACCGAAAATGACGGTCTTCCGGCACCGGATTATTTTCACATGCGGCGGGTCCATTCGCGTGACGGAGAACGCTACTGTGTCGTTTCGATTTTTCTCGACCGGCGCGTGTTCGATCTCGCCCCGGCAAAATTCAGACAGGAAGTCGTTCTGCCCATCCTGACGTCGCTTCCGGGAGTGACCATCGGATCGGCACACCAAACGCTGCACATTTCGACGGCAGATATCGACGTAGCGCGAGATCTTCAACTGCCTGTCAATTCACCCGTCGCGGAGGTGCGGCGGGTGATTTGCGGACCGGACGGCACAGTTCTTTATCTGGGTGAAGCGACTTATCGCGGAGACTATATCCGCATGGAAATGGACCTGAAACCCTCCTCGCAGTCTGGAAACTGAAACTAGAACGTGTCTTTTTATACGTATAAATCCGCCCGACTTTAACCCGCTGTTAATCATCCCCAATCACCGTAGAAGGCGAATGCGGGGGGATGAAAATGCGCAGGAAAACCAAACAGATCGCACCGATCGACGCCGGAATTGCCGACGCCTATGCACCTGAATGCTGGGAGCAGAAGCGTCCATTACCGCATCAATCCGAAAACAACACCGACGCTCCGGTCGTTGCAGCACCGGCTCCGGGATTGGTCGTCGCCAGCCGCCGTGTCTGGGGATATCTGACGGCACCCTACTGACGGACCGCGGCGCGGGAACCCTTACCGCCGGCTGACCTTCATCGGCAGGCCGCCTTCGGGCTGGGTCGTCAGTTTCTGCACCGGCCATGGTTTGCGGCGGCGGAACGTGTCGAAGCGGAAACGCGACATCAGCACACCGAGGGCGATCGCCGCCTCCTGCATGGCAAAACTGGCGCCGATGCAAATGCGCGGACCTGCTCCGAAAGGCAGATACTGATATCGGTCGATATTATCGCGGTTTTCCGGCAGGAAGCGCGACGGCACGAAAGCATTCGGGTTCTCCCATAGCTTTCGATGACGGTGCAACGTCCACGGCATCACCAGAACGGTGGATTTGGCCGGGATATTCAGGCTCTCGTAACGGTCATCGGCAACCGCCTGACGGTTGATCGAGGGCGCCGGCGGATAGAGCCGCAACGCTTCTTCAAAGGCGGCTCTGGTCACCGGCATGGCCTCGAGCCAGTCGGCGGGATCTTTCAGACCGGGTAAGACGGCATCGATCTCGGCTTCGACCTTTTCGCGCTCCCAGGGCGCTTCTGCCAGCAGATAGAGTGTCCAGCCGAGCGCGCGCGCCGTGGTCTCGTGACCAGCGCCGATGAAAGTGATGATATTGTCTTCGACCTCCTGCCTGCTCAGCCCATCGGGGCCTTCCGCCTTGAGCAGCAAGGTCAGGAAATCGTTCGGGGCCGCCTCCGGATCGGCGGCAATGGCCTTCTCGCGCAGTCTGGCCGTCTCCGACACGATGTTGCGGAAAAAAGACAGCGACCGGCGGCCACGAATGCGGGTCAGCCGCGGCAGCCATTGCGGCGCGTCGAGCACATCGAACGGATCGACTCGGCCCATCGTGTTGAACAGCCGTTCGACCTGCCTGGCAAAAGCGCCCGGCTCACCGGCAATTTGCCCGGAAAACAGCGTTTCGGCCAGAATGTCGTAGGTCAGCAGGGTCATGTCATGCGCCATGTCGACCGAGCCGTCGACGGCTTCATATCGCTCGGCAAAGGCCTCGGCCCGCGCCAGCATGGCTTTGGCAAAACCGGCATTGTTGCGCGGTGTGAACACCGGCGCCATTGCCTTGCGTGAGCGCTTCCAGACATCGCCTTCCGCCGTCAGCAGGCCGTCGCGCAGGATCGGGCGCAAAATGTTCTGGCGCACTCTCGCCATGCGATAGTTTTTGGCATTGTCGACCAGCACATGCCGTATCAGCCCGGGATCATTGGCAACCAATATGTCCTGTTTCATCCAGGTCATCTGCACCCACGGTTCGTTGTAGGAGGGCTCGCCCCACAATTCGAGAGGATTGCGATGGATGATGCGAACGAGTTCCAGCGTGCTGAGTGCGCCGCTGCGCGGCGTCGGTGCCGGCGGCACGAACGGGGCGGGTTTGCTATCCAAGATACGGTCCTTCCGTCGGGCGGGTTCCGGGACATCCCCGTTGCGAGTACCCACCCTGATAATATGGTACAGATCGTGCGGGTTTTCCACCGCCCGAACAGGCGGTAAGAACTGCCGGAATTCCACGCCGTGCCGTGCCGCGACATACCGCTGAAAAATTTGGTTTTTGCCGCCAAAACCCCTATATCTTGGGATATCGATTTCGGGTGATTCGATGGGGCCGCGCCCGGGCGACTTCAGCAGTAAAAGAGATATTTTTTTATGACCGATACGCCCGCGACACCGCTGGACGAGACCGCAGCGCAAAACGACGAATATGGCGCCGATTCCATCAAGGTCCTGAAAGGCCTTGATGCCGTTCGCAAACGTCCGGGCATGTATATCGGCGATACCGACGACGGTTCCGGACTGCACCATATGGTCTATGAGGTGGTCGACAACGCCATCGATGAGGCGCTGGCCGGTCATGCAGATATTGTCACGGTGACGCTCAATCCGGACGGCTCGGTGACCGCAACCGACAATGGCCGCGGCATTCCGACCGAGATTCATACAGAGGAAGGCATTTCGGCGGCTGAGGTGATCATGACCCAGTTGCATGCCGGCGGTAAATTCGACCAGAATTCCTACAAGGTTTCCGGTGGCCTGCACGGCGTCGGCGTCTCGGTTGTCAACGCGCTTTCGGTCTCTTTGAAACTGCGCATTGCGCGCGCCGGAAAATGGCACGAGATGAGTTTTACTCACGGCGTTGCCGATGCGCCTCTGGCGGTAACCGGCGATGCCGGTGACCATTCCGGTACCGAGGTGACGTTCACGCCTTCGGAAGAGACCTTCACCATGGTCGAGTTCGATTACAACACCCTGGAGCACCGGCTGCGTGAACTGGCATTTTTGAATTCCGGTGTACGCATTGTGCTGACCGACCGGCGCCATGCGGACGAAAAACAGACCGAACTGGTCTATGAGGGCGGACTGGTGGAATTCGTGCGGTATCTCGACCGCGCCAAGAAATCGCTGATCGATGCGCCGATTGCCATCTTGAGCGAAAAGGACGGCATCACCATCGAGGTGGCCTTGTGGTGGAACGATTCCTACCATGAAAACGTGTTGTGTTTTACCAACAACATTCCACAGCGCGACGGCGGCACCC
>JAJFHT010000420.1 GCA_021775495.1 Hyphomicrobiales bacterium
ATCGGAGTAGTCGACCACCGAAACACCCGCGCTCATGATTCCCCCACAGGTTCGCGACCCGGCTCGGACCTGATGAACATTAGGACATGGGATGGGGAATGGGAAATGTCACACTGCCATTTTCGCGGAATGGCAATATGACGGAAGCTGTTCCGTCTGCTGACAGAACGCCATTCTGATTGATTGCCTCAACCCTGATACCAACGACACCATAACCGTCCTTGATTTCCTTCCCGGTGACCTGCCCCTTCCACCAAAGCGTGTCGCCGACGAGATTGGGACGCCGAACGGCGACGTCGAGCGAGTGAAGGAATCCGTGGTCTCCAATCCAGTTCGTCAACATGTGCTGAGCCCAGGCAATTCTTTGCGGACCGATATCGTAGGCTCCGCCCATTCCAACATCGCGACCGGTCGACGTTTCAAGATGGCCGCGCCCGGCAGATTCCTTTGCACCGGTTTTCTTGTTGATGTGGTAGTCAGCATGCCGCTGGCGATAACGAATTGCGTCACCATGCACCCCGCCATAATGCGTTGCGCCCTGTTGGGCTGAATACCATGCCATGATGTCAATGACACCGAGCGGTCCTCTCACGACTTGAGGAACCGCATCACCTACTGCAACATCTTCCCAATAGAGCGGAGAAGCCCCTCGCCTCGGCTCCGCCAACACCTGTCGTTCAATATCTTCGATTTCTTCGGCCGTGTATTGATGCGGTTCAGCTGATCCCTTGTTCTCGTTTTCCGGCCGCTTTTCACGCTTGTCACCCCGCGGTGTTCTCGCGCATCGACCAAGAGCTGTTCCAGCAATGCGACCATGCTGGTTCACATATTGAAGCTCTCCGGTCTGCAGTACCCATTTCGGGAAACGACGACCGCTCTTGATTTCCTGTTTCACCAGCTTCGCGTCGACTGTGAAAACATCGTCGAGCAAGATCGGCTCAAACCATGTCCACGATGTACCGGCATAAATCCATTGAACACCCGGAAGCTTTGGCGCAACCACGGTGCCGTCGACGGCATACAGAATGCACGGAGGCGCAGCGATTGAACCAAAGGGGGAGGCCTCTGCGTACTCCTTGTCCAGCCATAGCGGATTGTTGTCACCAACCCCCCAGGCGAAATGGCGGATCGCATCACGGGTCGCAGTTTCGATCCATTGCATGCGGTCGCGTCTGAGCTGCACGCCGACAAGTGCTTCTGCTTCGGCAATTCCCTCGTCTGTTATTGTTCCCCAGGTCATCAGGTTTCTCCGCCGATGATTGAATGATCACCGTCCTGGCGGTTGATGATGTACGGGGCATTCGGCTTCCCAGAACCGTCGGAATAACCCGGCCTGAAAATCTGCCAGCTCGTGGCTTCTTCAGGTGACAGGACCGGCGCCATCGGTGCGCCGGTTGCGATCGCGAGCTCCAGCCATTCATGCCGATCACGCTTTTTCAGCTCCGCTTCGAATACCGGCAGAATCCGACTGTCATCTTCCGACAGCTTAAACGGATTCTGGAATGCGGGATCTTGCGCCCAATCGGGGTTGCCAAATGCCTTCAGAATTGATGCCCAATCTTGCTTTGAGCGCGCTTGAACCGCGACGAACCCGTCGCTGCACTGAAAGAAACCTTGTGGAAACACACCGCCGTGCTCGACCGTTGTTGGTCCGTTACGTCGCCACCCATACGGTACACCCGCATGGTTGCCAGAGTTCTGTTCGGCAAAAGCGCGCAGAATATCCGCTGCAGAAATGTCTATACGGCGAGGACGTGAACGCCTGTCCGATGCGTTGGCGAACTGAAGCCCCAAAGCCAAATTTGCACCAAACATTCCAGCCCATCGCTCAGGCAAGTGGACAGGCAACACCCCCGGTGGTCCATCTGAATTGCCGATGACCGAAGAGACGCCCGAAATGGCGCTTGCAAACGCACCAGTTCCAGGACGTCCAACCTCATAGTCCCAAAGGTAGATTTCCGTTGGACCCGATCCGGTATTTGAGTCCGGTGTATTGGTATCGCCCGAAACAAGTATGGCAAGCGGCAACGGCTGAAGCTTCCTGGCCTGCGCAACAGAATCGGCACCAATCAGGGATGCACCAAACTTCTTGAGCCAGTTTGCCGCGTTCATTACTGAACGGTTGGCGCCAACAACGGCAAAGTGGGCAGACCCTATTTCCAGGGACCGGTTCGGCGCGATCGATGAAGTGTTACTTTGGTTCAACTCGACGCTCCACATCAAAACGACGGATGTCACTCCTATCCTCAGGTGACCAGCCGAGCAACGTTCCCAAAACGTAGTCGTTCCCTTCCCCGAGTGTCGGCGCCGTCTTTCTCAAAGGCGCCCGTGATCCGTCAATCCACCACGGCGCGGCGACGATCTTTTCCGGGCCGGTCGTCGGATGAATCGTCGAGATGAGTGTGCCCCCGTCTGCTGCTCCGGCGCCGACTTCCGCAGGCTGTTCAATCACACGGACAGACTGAACTCCGGCCTGGTGGAAAAGCCGTATTGATTCGTCGCAGGTCAAATCTGACGCTTTTGCTGTCAGACATTCGATCTCAGAGTCGGACATGACTGTCGGCCATGCGACGCATATGTAGTTCTTATCTTTGGTGCCCAGAACTGAAGAATTGTTCGTTTCAAATTCGGCGGCGAGTCCCAAGGATGCCGCGAGGGCTCTGAGTTCTTCGTCATTGTCCGTTGCCGCGTGTGCGATCGCCTCAAGCTGCGATAGCTCGATATGCGCACCTTTCCCGCTACGTCTCGCCTCCAGGATCGCGGCAATTGAGGCAAACAGGCCATAGGTGGCGGCATTGGGATCCGAGGCCACAAAAGTTGGGGATCCGACGAATTCGTCGGAATCCGGATCAATGATGTTTGCTTCCAGTCCAGATAGCGCCGACAGGACGAGCCCATATGCCCGCATTTTCGAAAGCCTCGAAGTCGAGCCAAATCCCGAAAGCGAAAGCAGCACGATCCCCGGATTTGATTTCACCAGCGCATCAAAGCCAACGCCAAGGCGATCCAATGTCCCCGAAGTGAAGTTTTCGATCACGAGGTCTGAGGCATGCGCCAATTCAAGCAATGCGTCACGGTGCCTCTCCACCTTCAGATCCAGAGTTACGCCGATCTTATTTCGGTTAAGTCCATGAAACGACTGCGACATTTCCCGCCGAATGAACTCGGGATATTTACCTGCCATGCGCTCCACACCGCGCGTGCGATACAGATCGTATCTCTTGTACCATTCAACCTTGATGACTTCAGCGCCGAGGTCCGCCAGATATTGACCAAGCAACGGCCCGGACCACACCCAGCACAATTCGATTACTCGAACACCTGACAGTGGCAGCGCTGCACTCATGTAGGCATTCCTTCAATCATGTTAACCCGCCGTTCCCGATAGCGGCCGTTTTGCGCCTACAAATTTCTCTTTTTTTCGGCTTTGCCGCCGACTGTTCAAGGTATTCAGAAGCCGCGATACCAACGTCGTTATCGACTTGATGGTTCAATAGAACTGAGATTCTATTCTTGGTCTTCATGCGTCCTGTGACGGCGTTATTCTCGGTTCGGTTCCGATCTCCCGACGTCGTTCTCCGTAGCGAATGCCATTGGAATGCCGAAGACACCAACCAGCCTGAACTATGATTTGAAGTGCCATTGATTGTCAATATACAAAAACTAATTTCCTATAGAAAATTCTTCAGTACATCGAAAAGGTGTGCTGTCGATTCTACGCAGCAATACAGATCTCGTACCAGGGACGGTTTTGGCGCCGATGCGAATTTGTGCTCAAGACACACAGCAGCCCACGCCGCCGAAACAAACTCTGCAGCATGATCAACCTCACAATGCTGATCACGTCATAAAGACCTGGATTGATTTCCAGCCGGAAAATGCCCTGCTACTTGCTCAGGCGCCTATTGATGCCGTCGGCTGATTGCCTCAGCGCCAGAACAAGCTCTTCGCGATCGATTGCTTCGAGCTGTGCGGTTATGGCGAAAACACCAATCGTATGCGAGACGCTGCCATCCGGCATGTAAACCGGCAGAGCAATTGCAGATACACCGTCGACAAAACCCTCGCGGTCTTCGGAATAACCGTCAATTCTTGTCTGTTCCACCTGTTCCATCCAGGTATCGAAATCAATTGGGCGAACCCATTTTACCTTCGCGAAATTCTGCCTGATCTGCTTCTCCGTCATGTTTCCAAATGCCGCAAAACAACGGCCGGAAGCGCCAGACATCAGGGGAACACGGCCACCAAGAGTGACCTTAAGCGATATGGTGTTGGGCGGGTTTGCAAAGGCGACAAGAGCCAGGTGCTGATCGTCGATTTTTGACGTTGCCGTGGCGGTCATGATGAAACGGTTGGCGATCGCCTGCAAGCGCGGTTTGGCAAGCTCGGCAAAATCGTTCAGCTGAGTAGCGCTTTTTGCAAGATCAGCGATGCCGGAGCCCAACTGATAAGTCTTTGAGGTTACGTCGTACGAGATCAGGCGCGCTGATACCAACTCTCTGAGGATATGCAGACAGGTACTCGGAATGATACCGACTGTACGTGAGATCTGAGACAGATTCATTGGTGTCGGGCGATCCGCCAATTCCCACAGGATCGCGGCAGCGCGTTTGACCGCAGGGACGCGTTTGATCGAGGTGCTCTGTTTCTCGTCCCGCGCCGGATCCTCGTGCATGTCCACCCTGCTCACGAATTCATACTCCAAAATTTTCTATTCTTAACTGCTACGAACAGGGGCCACGTCATAGACTCAAAACACGCTCTACTAGAAGCATATTGGCAACAACCCTGTCAAAAACAGGTTGTCTCTGGTTTCAGGTTCAAGGTGTTCGTATGGTGTATCACCGGTCACTGGAGACAAGAATGAAAATCGAAAATCGTATAGCCGCCGTTGTAACTGGCGCGGCGTCCGGACTGGGAGCGGCGGTCGCCAGAGATTTGAGCAGACAGGGCGCCAGGGTCGCTATCCTCGACATGAACGACGAGAGCGGCCTGGCACTTGCGGAGACTATTGGTGGACAGTACGCAAATTGCGACGTCAGCGATGCGACAAGTGTCGAAACAGCTTTGAAGACCGTTCGCGCGGCTCATGGGCAGGAGAGAATTTGTGTCAATTGCGCCGGTGTCGCGGTGGCCCAAACCACGTTGAACAAAGGGCGGCCGCATGATCCGGCCCTGTTCGCAAAGATCATCCGCATCAATCTGATCGGGACATTCAATGTTGCAAGTCAGTCCGCGGCCGGAATGGCAACCATCGAGCCATTGGATGCTGATGGCGAGCGAGGTGTCATTGTCAACACGGCATCAATTGCCGCATTCGACGGACAGATCGGTCATGCTGCCTATTCTGCTTCGAAGGCCGGCGTCGCCGGCATGACCCTGCCGATGGCTCGGGACCTCGCGCGTGAAGGAATCCGAGTTCTCTCCGTGGCTCCGGGCATGTTCGCCACTCCAATGGCTGCAGACCTGCCGGAGCGCCGAACCCAATCAATGTTTGCGAATATGCCGTTCCCATCTCGGCTTGGAGAACCCTCAGAGTTCGCTGCTCTCGTTTCACACTGCATCGAAAACCCGATGCTGAACGGCGAAACGATACGTATCGATGGTGGTTGCCGCATGCCGCCCAAATAGACTTTCGAGCACGGGCTATTCGGTTTACCGGCAAACAGATTTCCTCACCCTCATTGATCGTTTCCGTCCTTTGCGTCACCGGCGCGGAACTGTGGAAAATACTTTTCAGTCACCGGGCTGTCAGGCGCCCAACTGTAACAACCTCCGATGAAAAACGGTGGCTCGGTATGACCTGCATCGTCTGCACCGATGGCGCGGTCGGCAGCCGCAAGACCAATTGCAGTTGTCTGAAACGCAACCGTTGGCGCAAGGCAAAGGAGTTCGGCCAAATGGGTACAACCATGTGTCGATCCCATTGCCTCCCGCACCGACCGGCGCCACCCCCTGTCCAGGCTTTTTCCGATGAGTTCTTTCGCGTTCGCTCCGCCGCCCTGGCAGTAAGTGAACGGCATGAATTCCAAATCCGTTTCGATGTTCAGAACTTCCAGGTCCCGGTTTATGGAGATGCGCGCGTTGATGCCATGAACCGGGGCGCCCGATTCGTGCATTCCTCGCTCGCGATCGACGAATCCGAAGCGCTTCTGGTCGACAAGCTGCAATTCAAGTTCAATCGTACCGTCTTCACATTCGAAGCCTTCAACCGTCACCGTTCTGAGATGATTGGGCGCTCGAGATTTTGTTGAAGGAGGCAGCATCTCGGAATCTTCCTTTTATGAGTGCGATACGGACAATCGGTTCAATGCAGATATGCTTGGAAAAAACGGTGTGCGATTGAACGCTCAGGATGGAACTTTGACCGGCCGGAACAACGGCGTCAGCTGACCGTCATCCGCCGGTCTGAAAACAACTTCCACCCTGTCCCCGATCCGGAGCGAACCGGCATCACAATCGGTGATGTTTGTCAGCACGGCCACACCCTCGTCCAGTGTCACCCATGCCGAGACATATGGCGGGCTGCCTTTACGAAAAAGGCTGAAGGCGTAAAGCGTTGCCCGGCCAGAGGACTCCGTCCACTCAACACGCGTTGAAAAGCAAATGGGACAGATGCGGCGGGGATAATAATGTGGTTTGCCGCATTCGCGGCAATCACCGTACAGGAGTTGCTTGTTGCTCGCAGCGTCCCAAAAAGCCTCCGTTTCGGGTGTTCGTAGCGGAGCGCGGATGGCATCTTCGCTGATCAGCATCAGGACATCCTCTCAAGAATTGTTGTCGCGCCGCCATGCCGCCGGTCGAGCATGCCGCCCAATCCGTTGGCGATGGCCAGATCGCAGTTCTTTACCTGCACCGCAGGATGCGCCTCGCCACGCAGCTGACGAACGGTCTCTATCACTTTCGTAACACCGCCACGGTGCGCGGGGTGGTTATTGCACAATCCACCGCCGTCCGTATTGACCGGCAGCCGCCCGATGCCGCTTATCAGATTTCCGTTGGCAACAAAGCGTCCACCCTGCCCTTTTGCGCAGAACCCCAGATCTTCGATCGCAATCAGGACCGTTATGGTGAAACTGTCATAGGTGGACAGATACTTGATATCGTCTGGCGTAACGTGTGCTTCCTCAAAAGCGCTTGCTGCAGATCGCGCGACGGCGCTGGTCGTGAGATCGAAATCGGAACCGAGATTGTATTTCACTGATTCACCGACGCCACGCACCCTTATCATCGGTCGGTTGAGAGACTTTGCAATCTCTTCCCTTGCGACGATCACGGCACCACCACCATCGGTCATGACACAGCAATCAAGACGATGCAGAGGGTCGGCGATGAGTGGCGATTCCAGAACCTCTTGCACTGTCACTGCCTTTGGCAGCAACGCATTTGGATTGTGTTTGGCGTGTTCGGACACAGCCACTTTGATCCAAGCAAGTTGTTCGCTCGTCGTGCCGAATTGGTGCATGTGACGCTGGGCGCACATGGCGTAGGAAGGCGCGAGCGCTGCCCGGTACGGCACTTCAAACCCTGATTCCGGATATTCCGGCAGTTCGGCCAGATCGCCCGGTGCCTGCGCTTCCGCGCGTGGCCGACCGGCAGATGTAATCAGCGCGATATTGCACTTTCCGTCGCGAATGGCGCGCATGGCATGGCCGACATGGGCAATCGGCGAGGATCCGCCGATATCGCTGGAATCGGCATATCCAACGTTCAAACCCATATATTCGAGCATGGACAATGGACCGATCCCCGGTGCGTCGCTGGCACAAAAATACCCGTCGATATCGCTTTTGGAGATCCCTGCGTCCTCGAGGGCACCGTGGGCGACTTCTGCATGAAGTTGAGGCACCGATTGCTTGATCGCCAGCCGGGTTGGATGTTCGTAGGCACCGATAATACAAACCTCTTCCGCCATGATCTCA
>JAJFHT010000043.1 GCA_021775495.1 Hyphomicrobiales bacterium
ACCGCGCCTTGCCGGCAGCGGCATGACAACGGTCTATGAGCGCCTCGAACGGCCTCTGGTGCCGGTGCTGGCCCGCATGGAACAGCGTGGCATCTCGGTGGACCGGCAGATTCTGAGCCGGCTTTCCGGCGAGCTTGCACAAGGCGCTGCGGCACTTGAACATGAAATTCATGAACTTGCCGGTGAGACGTTCAACATCGGTTCTCCGAAGCAATTGGGTGAAATTCTGTTTGGCCGCATGGGTCTGCCCGGAGGTAGCAAGACGAAGAGTGGGCAATGGTCGACATCTGCTCAGGTGCTTGAGGACCTTGCCGCCGAGGGCCACGAACTGCCGCGCAAGATTGTCGACTGGCGCCAGCTCAGCAAGCTGAAAAGCACTTATACCGACGCGCTGCCGGAATATATCAATCCCGAGACCAAACGCGTTCACACGTCCTATGCCATGGCAGCGACGACAACGGGCCGACTCTCCTCATCCGATCCCAACCTGCAGAACATTCCGATCCGCACCGCCGAGGGCCGCAAGATCAGGACTGCCTTCATCGCGGAAAAGGGCAATGCGCTGCTGTCCGCCGACTACAGCCAGATCGAGCTGCGCGTTCTGGCGCATGTCGCCGATATCGCCCAGCTCAAACAGGCATTTGCCGATGGTATCGATATCCATGCGATGACCGCGTCTGAAATGTTCGGCGTGCCGGTCAAGGACATGCCGCCGGAGGTGCGCCGCCGCGCCAAGGCGATCAATTTCGGCATCATCTACGGCATCTCGGCCTTCGGACTGGCCAATCAGCTGAGCATTCCGCGCTCCGAGGCGGGCGATTACATCAAGACCTATTTCGAGCGTTTCCCCGGTATCAAGGACTACATGGAAGAGACCAAGGCTTTTGCCCGGACGAACGGCTATGTCGAAACCATCTTTGGCCGCCGGGCGCATTATCCGGAAATCAAGTCACCCAATCCGCAAGTGCGCGCCTTCAACGAGCGCGCCGCGATCAACGCGCCGATCCAGGGCTCGGCGGCAGATGTCATTCGCCGCGCCATGGTTCGCATGGAAGCGGCACTCGATGCACAAAAGCTGGCCGCACGGATGCTGCTTCAGGTGCATGACGAACTGGTATTCGAAGTACCGCAGGACGAAGTCGAAAAGACCATTCCGGTTGTCTGCAAGGTGATGGAAAACGCTGCGATGCCGGCAGTATCAATGATCGTGCCGCTGAAGGTCGACGCCAGCGCCGCGGCAAACTGGGACGAGGCGCATTAGGTCATAGACCCAATCCCGGTCAGGCAGAGCCGTCTGGTTTTGCCGCGCTGATTTGAAATGCCTCCCGGTCTTCACTTGGCACAGTGCCGAAATGTTCGCGGTATTTTCTGGTGAAATTCGAGTGGTCGTTAAATCCCGTCGCCATGGCTATATCGAATACATTCATTGTCGAGCGGCGCAGCAACGTCCTGGCTGCTTCAAGCCGCAGCTTTGCATAATACTTGATTGGCCCGGTTCCGGTATATTGCCTGAACAGTCGCTGCATCTGCCTCGGAGATAGGTTCAACTGATCGCTCAGCTGCGCTCCGGTCAGCGGATTTTCCATATTGTTTTCCATCGCCCTGACGCAGGCAAGAAACTTGGAATTGCTGACATCCAGCCTGACGCGCAGGTCGAAGCGTTGATCAAGCGAATCCTCGCGAACGTCGTGGTGAATGGCGACCTCCGCGACCGCCCGGGCGAAATCCTCGCCGATCATCCGGCCGATCATCCGGATCATCAATTCAATCGGCGCTGTTCCGCCGCAGCAGGTCAGCAGGCCATCATCCTCGACCACAATGGCCTTTTTCAACCGCGCATCCGGAAAACGTTCGGAAAATACCTTTTCGTACTCCCAGTGTATCGTGCACTCCCGATCGCGCAGAATTCCGAATTCAGCCAGCAGGAATGAGCCGGTGCAAATTGCACTCATCTGCGTATTGTGCCGTTCAAACTTTCGCAATTGCGCGCCCGTGCCGGGCGGCAGCTGAAGTGTTTCCACATGATCGCTGGCACAAACCACAATCTGATCAGGCTGCTCCAGATCCTCCAGCCTGGTTCCGCTTTGTATCGACAGGCCATTGCTGGCGAAAACCGGTTTGCCATCGACGGAAACACATTGATATTCGAACCGGTTTTCTCCCAGGAGCTTGTTGGCAATTCGCAACGGCTCGATTGCCGACGAAAACGAAATCATCGAAAAATTTTCGACCAACAGAAAGACGACTTTATAAGGTTCGATTGTGCGCTTCATCATCCACAACACGCTACAGCATCGGAATTTGTGGTGCCCAAGTCGATTAGACGACAGTCCCGAAAACGGCTTGATGTCTCTTCGCCGCAATCATTGCATCAGTATTCTATATCAAGACACCGGCAAAACGATCCAGGATCAACTCCGGGCCTTTAGCCTGCACGTTTTTTCGGGTCCTAATTTCGGAAGTTGCCGAATCCGGTGTGCTTTGATCGGCGCGGCAATATTAGCAGTCTCGAAAGCGTGCGCGCTGGTCTCGAACGGCCGCGCTACGCGCAACGCCTTGCCACAAATTCAGTCGTCCTTGCGGAACAGAATTTCACCGCGCCGGGCAACCAGCAGTTTTTCCAGCGTCACCGGATGAAAATAGGCTTCGACGCGCTGGCCTTCGGGGGATGTTCCATAGGCTTCATAACAGCCGCCATCTTCCTTGATCCGGCGTACCGTCCAGCCATCGTCGATCATCTTGGTTTCAAGCTGTTTCATGCTCTTCCAGCCGGAACGGTCACCTGAATCGCAACTGTATAAACCGGTTGCGAAGGCCGGTGCCGTGAACAGCAAAGCGGCGGCTGTCAGTGATGTGGATATAAGTGGTTTCATTGGATTTTTCCTTGTCAGATCAGATTGAAGAGGGGTTTTCCGCTGCATGCCGGATCCTTGTTTTCCAGATCCGATAGGTTTCAAGCAGTGCCAGCGGAACGAAGTGAACCAGCGCCGGACCAAGATTGTTGTGTACGAAAATCCAATGCAGCAGGGTCAGAACTGCTGCCGGATAGACCCATTTCTGCAGCGGTTTCCACCACCCCAGGAGCATGCGTTGAGCGGCATCATTGCTGCTCAGGCCGAGCGGAATGAAGATCGCGAAGGCTGCCCAGCCGGTCCAGATCCCAAGAGCGAAAAACTCATCGAGCATCGCCTGCAGCGTCGCCATGTCGATGATATAAAGCAGCGTGTGCAGTACCGAATAGGCAAATGCGGCAACACCGAAATAGCGTCTGCGGCGCATCAGCCAGATCGGCCAGCGGGATTTCGCAAACATCAGTCGCAGCGGCGTGATCATCATGGCGATGATCATGAACCGGGCCGCAAACTCGCCGGTGGGATGCAGCAGGCGTTCGGGATCAGCCGAGCCGGAGACCAGTCCCGCAATCATCGGAATGGACGGCAGCGCCAGCAGCGCCCACAGAAAATAGGGCGAGTTCAGAACTCCGCGGACATGGACCATGCTGTCTTTCCTTTGCGCCGTCGGTTCGGCACAAAGCACGCTGCCAATTTTATGCCATCAGTTCAAATTACCTTTTGGTAATGGACAATCCGGAAATATGGCGTGATCGCTGTCCGCGTTGGGAGATTGCGTGTAAACAGCAGATTCGGCGATCCGCCGTCCATTTATGAAGCGAGGATGAGGATGTTGCACCGGCATGTGCTGATGCTCAGTTTATCGATTTCACTGTTGATCTGGCCGGCATCTTATGTCGATGCGCAAGTTGATGATGCGACGGCCTGTCAGTCGTCAAGCGGTGCCGAAAAGCGCGATGCCTGTTCGCGTATCATTGATTCAGGCGAGCTCAACGGCAGGCCGATCAGTGATGCCAAACTGGCGATCGTTCTTGTCTACCGCAGCCGTGCCTATAGCGCCGAAGGGCGACCTTCAGACGCTATAACCGATCTCGACCGTGCGATCCGGCTGAGTCCGAAATATGCCGCAGCCTATTATTACCGGGGGCTTGAGTATGAAAAGCAAGGCCGCACTGATCGCAGCCTGAAAGATTTTGACGATGCAGTTCGCAACAATCCGAAACTCACCGCGGCATTGACAAAACGCGGACTAGCCTATGTTGAAGCCGGCCAGTTTGACCGCGCAATCACTGACCTGACTGAATCCATCAGGCGCCGGCCGAAGGATGCAAGAGCGTTCAACGGTCTGGGCCGGGCCCATGCCGCGCGAATGGACTTCGCTGCGGCTCAAGACGAATTCAATAAGGCGGTCAATCTCAATCCTGAATTTGGTGCAGCCTATGCCAATCGCGGCGCCGTGCGGCTCGCGCTCCGAGACGATGGTCGCGCAATTGCCGATTTTGACAAGGCCCTCGAACTCGATCCGGAGTCCCATGTTGCCCTGTGCGGGCGCGCAAGGGTGTTGTTCCGGCAGGACGAATTCAACCGATCGCTCATCGATTTCGAGGCATCAATCCGGTCGAAATCGGTTGCCAATCCCTGCCTCATCGACCGCGGTCGTGCCTATTTCGAAACCGGGCAGTACGACCTTGCAATTGAAGATTTTGAAGAGGTTGCGCGGTTCGAAAAGGCCGGTTCGCTGTTTGTTGAGGCATCCGCCTTGCTGATCAATGCCTATCAAGCCGCCGGTCAGGCGCCGCGTGCCGAGGCTTTGTTCAAACGCGCCGAGGATGAGGCGCCCGAAGTGGCGGCCGCGGCGCTGCATGAGAGAGCAAAAGCAAAAGCCCGGGCGGGTCAGCTTGATCCGGCCTTGGCCGACTGGCGCCGCGCTGCGGAACTGCGCCCGAAAATTGCTGACTATCGGTTGAACATCGGAACGATTTTTTATCGGGCCGGAAACCGAAAACGGGCGCGAAAGGAATGGCAGGCGGCCTGCGCCATGGCGTCGCGCAGCGAGGCGCGCAAATGGCAATATGCGTTGTCCGCGGGCGACCACTACACCGGCGCGATCAAGGACAGCTGTGACGCCGAAATGGTCAAGGCCGTCGAAGCCTGCACAAAGGTCGGCTGCAGGTTTTAGAGCCCACCAAATGAATCCATATAAACAAGATGGGCTCCAACGCCTTCAGCGTTCGGCCATCAGACCGGTCCCAGGGTTGGCTGGATGAAGATCATGGCCGAATGCCAGAAGATGCCCATCCGGATCGCGAATATCGAAATCGCGCAGACCGTAGGGCATGTTTTCGAGCTCCCGGGCAATCTCGACACCGGCTTTGCGGAATTGCTCGCACAAAATGTCGGCATTCTCCACATAGATATAGGCGGCCCAATACTGGTTGACCGGCAGCGGATCGTCGGAACGTGAACGGTCCAGTGCAATGGTGACTTCGCCGCGCTGCACGATGGCGAAATCAGGCGGATTTCCCCACGCGCCGTGGGCAGCAAAACCCAGTTTTTCGCAATAGAACCGTTCGCTTGTACTGACGTCTTTCACCTGAAGAACGGGCATGCTGCGTAACATCGCTGGAACATCCTTTGATGGGTCTGTGACCTGATCTTTATCCTATATCAATTGAGATCGCGTGTCCGTGTCAATTCGATGTCGAGTCGTGGCGCTTTTTCCGGCAGCAGGCCAGCGCGATAGCGTTGCAGGACGAATTGCAGAAACAGCCCGATCAGCAGCATACGAATATAGGACGAGCGTGTCGCCCAATCCGGCGGCAATTGCCCGGTCAGGATTTCGGTCAATGACCAGATCGCCCAGATGATCAGAGCGCCGAATACGGCACCGAGATTGTTACCGCTGCCGCCGGCAATCAGCATCACCCAGACCAGGAAGGTCACCAGCAGCGGTTCCGTCGCGTCGGGGCTGAAAAACTTGAAATAATGCGCGCTCAGCGCCCCGGCCATCGCCATGAATACGGAGCCGATGACGAAGGTCTGCGTCCGGAAGCGCTGCACATCCTTGCCGATCGCCGTCGCGGCCGCTTCATTGTCGCGGATCGCCCGCATCACCCGGCCCCACGGACTGGCGCGTAGCCGCCGGGCGACAAAATAGGTGACGGCAACGATGATCCAGACAAATGCCAGAAAGATCACTTCAGCGGTCCGGCCGGTTGCCAGTCCTTCAAGCGGTCTCGGAATGCGCGAAATTCCGAGACTGCCATTGGTCAGCCAATCCTCGTTGGTGATGATCAGTCTGATGATCTCGGCAATCCCGATCGAAGCCATCGCAAGGTAGTCCGCCTTCAGCCGGACACAGATGCGGGCGATCGCATATCCGACAATGCCCGAAAGGATACCCGCCACCATCAGACCAACCACGATCGGCAAATCGAAACCGCCGAGGTGCTTGTCGGATGGTGCGGCGGTGATGATGGCGGCGGAATAGGCGCCGATTGCATAGAACCCGGCAATGCCGGCATTGAACAGCCCGCCGAAACCCCATTGCATGTTCAGCGCCAGGCTCAACACCGCATAAATGCCGCCCATGGTCAGAAAGCCGACGAGGTAGAACAGCAGGCCGGAGATCTCCATTACAACAGCCTTCCTCTGAACAGGCCCTGCGGCCGGATGATCAGCACGGCAATCATGATGACAAAGGCCACGGCGCTCTTGTAGCTTGGCGATATCAGGCTATCGCCGAAAAACGGGTAGGTGCAGAGCTCCTCGGCGATGCCGATGATCATGCCGCCGGCAATGGCGCCAAGCGGTTTGCCGATGCCGCCGAGCAGCGCGCCGGCAAACATCGGCAGCAACAGGTTCCATCCCATATTGGAATGAATATCGGTATCCAGGCCGACAAACACGCCAGCGGTTGCCGCAAGGCCGGCGCCGATGATCCAGGTCCAGCGAATTGTAGCTTCGGTGTCCAGGCCGGCGACCGCCGCCAGCGTGGGATCATCGGCAACCGCGCGCATGATCTTGCCGGTCCGGGTGCGGTTGAGGAATAAGTGAAGCGCCACGGCGAGGATGATGGTGGTGCCGACGATCTGAACATGCCGCGTAGCGATGCGGAACGTGTCGAAAAAGATCAGTGGTTTTTGAAAGCCCGGCACGTAGACCTGGTTGTCGGTTCCCCAAATCAGCTGCACCGCGGCGCGGAACATCAAGGCGACACCGAAGGAGGCAATCACAGTATAGATCGTTGGCAGCTCGCGAAGCGGTTTGTAGAACAGCCGATCGGTTGCAAGCGCGACAATGGCCGCGACGATAATCGCCACCAGGATTGCTGCAAGCGGCGACATGCCGGTCAGTCCGACGGCGGTCAATGCCGCATAAGCACCGATCGTCATCAGGTCGCCATGGGCGAAATGGGCAAAGCGCAATATTCCGAAAATCATCGAAATGCCGACGGCGCCGAGGGCGTAGATACTGCCCAGCGTCAGACCCGGGATGAGATAGAAATTGATCAGGTCGATCACCGCGCCGGCCCACCGCCGAGAAACGAGCGGCGCACATCCTCGTCCTTCAGCATCTCCTGTCCGGTGCCCTGATGGGCATTTTTGCCGTTGACCAGCACATAGGCGCGATCGGCAATTTGGAGGGCCTGTTTGGCATTCTGTTCTACCATCATGATCGCGACGCCGCTGTCGCGGATCTGCAAAATGAGATCAAAGATGATTTCAAGATAGGCCGGCGACAGGCCGGCCGTTGGTTCATCCAGCAGCAGCAGACCCGGCTCGCTCATCAAAGCCCGGCCGACGGCCACCATTTGCCGCTGACCCCCCGACAGTTCCCCGGCCTGCTGTTTTAGCTTGTCCCGCAGATCCGGGAACAGTTCGAGGACCCTCTGTTTAGAGTCCGCGACGCTTGCCGGCGGGTGGGCATAGGTGCCGATGTCGAGGTTCTCATCGACAGTCAGTGAGGGAAAGATGTTGTTGGTCTGCGGCACGGCGCCAATACCCATCGGCACGAGATCCGCCGTCCGGGCGTTGAAGATGCTTTTGCCGTGGAACAGGATGTCGCCG
>JAJFHT010000421.1 GCA_021775495.1 Hyphomicrobiales bacterium
TGGTCTGGTCGTTCGGTTTGCGGGTGGCGAATTCGGAGACCTTGCTGACGGATTCGTACTGCTTGCGCCATTCTTGAAATACAATGCACCAACCACGCGGCCCAATTCCGGTGGTTGGGCACGACCACTGACCCGCCGCATCATCGGATTGACGATGCTCAATGCAATAGGAATCAACTGGTTCAATCACCTTGTGGTCATTCAGTTCAACATGCCGCAGGCGGTTTTGGCCGGGCCGCTCGGCCACACCGCAACGACCCGTTACAGCTATCGGCTGAACACGGGATTTGCTCCGCGCAGTGACTTCCAGAGCGATCTGCGCGTAATGGACCGTCCATTGCTTGTCATTGCCGGTTCGGCTGACGAGTCCTTTTATGCGGACAAATTCCAACCCGTCATATCGGCAGAAACCAACAGCGGCACTTACGCACTGGTCGAGGGTGTCAACCATCTTGGCATCGTCGACGCACCTGACACCGTTCAATTGATTGGTGACTGGATCGCCGCACATTATTGAACCCGAAACGAGACCCGCAGGAGCTACGCGCCGCTTGTCGCGGTCGTTAAAATGCGACGCAATTCCAAAATCAAATCTGAAAATCTCCCTGTTATTTACGAATGCGACAACAGGGGACGGATTCATAATGCCTGCATTGTTCAAATCCATAGGCACATGGCGCCGATCGGACGGTATTGCCGATACCGGTTTTGGTGAACCTGATCGGATTCGGGATGGTTGTGGCCGAGTTGAAAAGCCGCAGCAGGCTGACGACACGCACGATCTGAGTTTTCGGTCCGCAGCCCTGATCAGACAGGTCCGGCAACAGGACGGGGTCCTGTTCGTCGGCATTTAGATTCAGATCGTACACGCACTCCCTCTCACTTGACGAAGCGGTCGCCGGCATCCGAAGTTGGTCTGGCAGCATCGGACCATTTCGGCTACGTGCAGTCGCCGGGGGAGAAAAGCGGACATGAGTACACACATAGGGGCCAAGCCAGGCGATATTGCGGAAACCGTGCTTCTGCCGGGAGATCCCTACCGCGCCAAATGGGCAGCCGAAACATTCCTTAAAAACCCGGTCTGCGTGAACGAGGTTCGCGGCATGCTTGGATATACCGGTGAGTATAACGGCGAACGCGTCACCATTCACGGGTCCGGAATGGGAATGCCGTCGCTGTCGATATATGTAAACGAACTCATAGCCGATTTCGGCGCGAAAACGTTGATCCGGATTGGCTCCTGCGGCGGAATGGCGCCGCAGTTGAAACTGCGTGATGTGATCATTGCCATGACAGCGTCAAACCATTCCGGCATGAACCGGACGGTTTTCCCGGAGATCGATTTTGCACCCTGCGCGGACTGGCAATTGCTGAAAGCTGCCGCCGAGGCGGCGGCAAAACGTGATGTCGTTACACATATTGGCAGCATCCTGTCCGGGGACACATTTTATCATTATGGCGCTACTGCGACAGACGCACTCATCGATCATGGTGTACTTGCCGTCGAGATGGAAACAGCAGCGTTGTATACGCTGGCTGCCCGGTTCAAGGTGCGCGCTCTGAGCGTGTTGACCGTCAGCGATCATATCATCACTGAAGAGGCTTTGCCGGCTGCAGATCGTGAGCGCAGCTTCTCTGAAATGGTGGAGATTGCACTTCAAACCGCTTTCGGTTGAGTGACCGCGGCGAACGAACCTGGGGGTGGGATTTCATGCGAAAGGCGCAACTGGTTGAAATAACACTGCCCGAATACACGGAACCCGAAGACGAACCGCAAATCGACGCCGCGATTTTTCAGGCACGGTTCGACAAATTCGTGTCCCGAATGAGGGCAGGCGGCGCCGATGCGGCATTGATTTATGCCGATCGCGAGCACAGTGCGAATCTCGCCTGGCTCACCGGATTTGATCCGCGTTTCGAGGAAGCCCTGCTGATCGTGGTGTCTGGTAACGAACCGGTTCTTTTGACCGGCCCGGAAAACCAGGGTCCCGCGAAATCCGCGGCGATCGCAATGGATGTCCGGCTTTATCCGCCGATGGGCTTGCTGGGACAGGATCGCAGCAACACGCCGCAGCTTTCCGACCTGCTTTCAAAAGCCGGTATCCGGCGAGGTATGACGCTCTCGGTTTGCGGCTGGAAGTATTTTTCCAGTCAGGAACATACCGACCCGCAAAGTTGGCTTGAAGTCCCGGCCTACTTGGTCGACACGCTTCGCTATCTGGTCGGTAGCGGGGGCCGAGTAGCCAATGGTGGAGAGGTGCTGATGAATCCGCAAGATGGCCTCCGCTCGAACTGCGAAATCGACCAGCTCGCACGGTTTGAGTTTGCAGCTTGCCACACATCGGACGCTGTCAAGCGGGTGGTAACGTCGGCGAAGCCCGGAATGACGGAGTACGAGGCCGCAACGCGCTTTCAACCCATCGGGATGCCGCTTTCCTGTCACACCATGTTCTCATCCGGTCAGCGGGCCTGGCACGGATTGCTCAGCCCCGGCTCGCGAACGATGGAAATTGGCGACGCCGTTACAGCAGCATACGGTGTACAGGGAGCTCTCAACTGCAGAGCCGGCTGGCTTGCCTCAGACGCCGGCGATCTGCCGAAACCGGTGCGTGACTACGTAGATGTGCTGGTAGCGCCTTATTTCGAGACCATTGTCGAGTGGCTCGAAACGATCGGACTTGGCGCAACAGGCGGAACGCTTGATGCCATAGTGCGCAAGCGGCTTGGAAATCCGTTTTTCGGGGTCCAACTCAATCCGGGCCATCTGATACACCTTGATGAATGGATGCATACACCCGTTTTTCCCGGCAGCGACATCGAGATCCGTTCTGGCATGGCCATGCAAGTGGATGTGATTCCCGCTACCGGCGGTCCCTATTTCACGACGAATATTGAAGATGGAATCGCTGTACTCGACGAGAACGGGCGCTCGAGATTTGCAGAGAAATTTCCCGCTGCGATGGAGCGTATCTGTCAGAGGAAGGCGTTCCTGCTGGATGCACTGGGAATAAGACTGAAACCCGAAATCCTGCCGTTCTCGAATATTGCCGGCTGGCTGCCACCGTTCTGGTTGTCGCCCGGCCGGTGCATGGCGATGCGCTGATCGACCACAGCTATCCGCCGGAATTGAATTGACGTTCACCACCGACGCGCACAGAATTAAACGGGACAACTCAAGTTGCATATAAGTGGAAGCCAATGACCGTTCGACTGATCGCAGGGTGTATTGTTTTGCTCTTCGGGGCTGCCGTGATGATCTTCGTTGCAGGGTTCGATGGCGCAAATGCCTCTCTTCTCAGACCGAATGATCCGCAGACTGTGGCGACAGGACAGGACATCTACGCAGCCGAGTGCGCCAGTTGCCACGGGCTGGATCGCAAAGGGCAGGTGGGCTGGGAGAAGAAATCCTCTGATGGGCATCCATTAGCACCGCCACATGACGGGAGCGGACACACCTGGCAACATCCTGATCACGCGCTGATCGAATTGACCAAATATGGCACCTCCGAGGTCGCATGCCGCACACTCGACAGTGACGCAATGCCGGAATTTCAGGAAACGCTGAGTGACGAACAGGTTATTGCGGTCTTGTCGTATATCAAGGCGCAATGGTCGCCGGAGGTTCAGCGCCAACACGATGAGGTCAATGCTGTTTTCGGCGGATCAGATCAAAAATAGAGCCGTATATTTCGTTAGAATTCATTGCTTTCCGCCGGGTCATTACTTGAATTCATCATGGTGAACCAGGAATGAATATAATCCGGTCCTTCGAATTCACGGATAATAAACCGGATCGCGGTACAATCATCGGGATTTTCGCACAATGGCACATGAGCCGACGGTGAAAGGTTCTGGTTTTGAAGATTTGGAGACCCGGGCTGCGCAAGACAGTGCGCGATGTTTCGCGATCGCCAAAGATCCCGGCGATCATGTGCATTGCGTCGATCATCGCTTTTGGCTGGTTTGCCGATCACCAGAACGCAAAAGTCTTTGAACAGAACATGCGTGTTGAAGTCCGAGACAAGCTGAGCCTTGTCCGGGCAAAACTCGAAGGCAATATCAACGGTTCAATTCAGCTTGTTCGCGGGTTGGTCAGCACCATCACTACTGAACCGGATATGAGCCCCGAGCGGTTTTCGCAGCTTGCAGGCAATCTTTTCACAGGCGACTTCGGACTTCGCAGCGTGGCGGCGGCGCCCGACCTTGTGATCACCATGGTGCACCCGGTCGCCGGCAATGAGCGATCGTTGGGTCTAGACTACAACAAGAACGAAAAACAGAAATCCGCGGCCTTGCTTGCGCGGGACAGCCACGCGTTGATCCTTGCGGGACCGGTTGACCTTGTGCAGGGCGGTCGGGGCTTTGTCGGCCGGTTTCCGGTTTTCACCAAAGCTGCGGATGGGGCCGAAACATTCTGGGGGTTAGTTTCGGCTGTCATCGATGTTGAAACCCTCTACCGCCGAAGCGGCCTTCTTGACGCCGGACTGAACATCGACATTGCCATAGCCGGTGAAGACGCAAGCGGAATTGACGGAAAGCAGTTCTTCGGAGCTCAATCTGTGCTTGAAAATCAACCGGTGACCGCAGATGTGGGCCTTCCGTCCGGTTCCTGGCATTTGGCGGCGATCCCCAAGGGCGGATGGCAGGCCACACCCGACAATGCATGGTTGTTGCGCGGGATAATCCTGTTCGTGGGATTGTTGGTCCTGGTACCCATTCTGATCAACAGCCGCCTCAATGGAGAGCGCCAGGCGCAAAACCGCGAATTGAAACGCCGAGAGCTTGAACTCGAGCGGTTGTCACGCCGGTTGGGCCTCGCACTGGACACTTCCCGGATTGGCGTTTGGGAACTGGAACTGGAAAGCGGCGATTTGGTTTGGGACGATCGTATGAACGAGCTTTATGGTCTGCCAACTGACAATGGAGCGCGCGCATATCATCATTGGAGCAATGCCCTGCATCCCGATGACTTGGAACAGGCCGAAAGGGACTTCGAACTGGCGTTGCAGACGCGCGGTCGGTACAATTCCGAATTCAGAACTGTACATTCGGATGGTTCTGTCCTCCATATCCGTGCAAAGGGCGCTGTCTATTCTGACAACAACGGCAAGAACCGGATCATCGGTGTGAACTGGGATGTATCCCGTGACGCGCAACTGAACAAAGAACTGCGAAGTGCAAGACAGCTGGCTGAAGCACGAAATGCCGAGCTTGAAACCGCCAAGGATGACATCGAATACATCTCACTACACGATGCTCTGACCGAACTGCCAAACCGACGCTACCTCGATGATTTCATGCAGCAAATTGCAGCGTCGGGGCGCGGCAGTGACAAAAAAAACGCGCTCTTGCACATCGATCTCGACCGTTTCAAGCAGATCAACGACACGCTTGGTCATTCTGCCGGCGACGCCATGCTGGTCCATGCGTCGAAGGTCCTGAAATCCAACATCCGACCGGAGGATTTCGTCGCACGCGTCGGCGGCGACGAATTTGTCATCGTTTGCAAGGATGTCCGGGATGAAGCGTATTTGTCCAAACTGGCGACCCGGTTGATCGAGAATATGCGTCATCCGGTTTCCTACCAGGAACACGAATGCCGTTGCGGCATCAGCGTTGGGGTCGCCGTACAGGGCGATGGACCGTTTGATCCGAAACGGCTGTTGATGAATGCCGATATCGCACTTTACCGCGCCAAGAGAAGCGGCCGAAACCGTTACGAGTTTTTCACAGAGGAACTGCAGGCCGAAATTTTGAGAACCAAATCCGTTGCGGATGAGGTTCTGAGCGGACTGGAGCAGAAGGAATTTTTTGCGCACTTCCAGCCGCAATTTGATGCCACGACTCTTGATGTCGTCGGCGTTGAGGCGCTTGCACGTTGGCGCCACCCGGAAAAGGGTGTGGTCGCACCGGATTTTTTCATGGGCGCAGCCGAGGAACTGAACGTTGTCGCATCCATCGACCGCATGATTCTGGAGCAATCCCTCCGCCAGTTCAAAACCTGGTCACAGTCCGGCCTTTCGGTTCCGAAAATATCGGTCAATGTCTCTCTGCGCCGGCTGCATGACGAACACCTCATCCGCAGTCTGCGTGAAATGGATATCGAAAGCGGGTCAGTATCGTTCGAACTGGTGGAATCAATCTTCCTTGATGAAGCGGACGATGTGGTCAAATGGAACATCGAGCAGTTGAAGGAACTTGGCATCGATATCGAGATCGATGATTTCGGCACCGGCTACGCCTCGATCGTCAGTTTGCTGAACCTGATGCCGCGCCGGTTGAAAATCGACAGGCAATTCATCATGCCGATTGTCGGCAGCCAGGCGCAGCGCAATCTTGTCAGCTCGATTATCGATATCGGCAAATCGCTCGATATCGAAGTTGTCGGGGAGGGTGTCGAAACGATGGAGCATGCGCGGCTGCTTCGGGATATGGGATGCGACATCCTTCAAGGCTATGCTCTGGCGCGACCAATGAGCGCCAGTGAATTCGGCAGTTTCGTAGCTGCCGAGTCCTGGCGCCTCGCATCATAGCTGCAAAAGAGTTTCCATCATCCGTGGTTGCGGTCTGGTGCTAAGCGGCAATACCTGTCAGCACGCTCTCGAACTGCTCCAGCGCCCAGTCGACTTCGTCACGGGTGATCACCAGCGGCGGAGATATGCGAATGGTGTTGCCATGAGTATCTTTGGCCAGAATGCCGCGTTTTTTCAGCGCATGGATAATCGGATATGCACCGCCGGCCTCCGGCTGCAATTCAACGGCCAGCATAAGCCCGCGGCCGCGAACCTCCTTGATGGCGTTTGACCTTATTCCTCGCAGTTGCTCCAGAAAATAACCTCCAAGTTCGGCAGAATTTTCGATCATGCCTTCTTCAACCAGCACTTTCATTGCTGTTCTTGCAATCGCGCATGCCAGGGGATTCCCTCCAAATGTCGAGCCGTGCTGACCCGGTTGCAGGACGCCAAGAACCTCCGAGTTCGAGAGCACTGCGGAAATGGGATAAAACCCGCCGGACAGCGCTTTACCGACAAGGGTGACATCGGCTTCGATCGCATCGTGTTCTTCGGCCAGCAACTTGCCGGCGCGGCCGAGCCCGGTCTGGATTTCATCAAGCACCAAGGTGATCCGATGTTCGCTGCACAGCGCGCGAACTTTCGGAAAATAGTCCGCCGACGGGATGATCACCCCGGCTTCGCCCTGAATGGGTTCGACCAGAAACGCGACAGTGTTCGGGGTGATTGCTTTCTCCAAAGCAACGGCGTCGCCAAACGGCACGACAACAAACCCCGGTGCAAATGGTCCGAAACCCTCGCGGGCGTCCGGATCGGTTGAAAAGCCGACAATTCCAAGCGTTCGCCCATGGAAATTGTCCGAGCAGACGATGACTTCTGCCTTGTCCATTGGAACGCCCTTGACCTCGTAGCCCCATTTGCGAACTGCTTTGAGTGCTGATTCAACGGCCTCCGCCCCCGAGTTCATCGGCAGCACTTTGTGTGAGCCGGTCAGTTCGGCAATGTCCTCGTAAAACAGCGCCAACTGGTCATTGTGGAAAGCACGGGAGGTCAGGGTCAGCCGGCCCGCCTGTTCTATCATGGTTTGCAGGATTTTCGGGTGGCAATGACCTTGATTGACCGCTGAATACGCAGACAGGCAATCCAGATACTTCTTGCCATCGACGTCCCAAAGCCACACGCCCTGGCCCCTGCTGAGGACAACATCCAGAGGTTTGTAGTTGTGTGCGCCGAGACGGTTCTCCGCCGCGATGAATTCTTCAAACCGCATCGACATATTCACCTCCATTAATTTCCAGAACATTTGCCGGTCGGTCGATGACCTTGCGGCCGAAAAGACTTGCAGCAAGTTCAACGAGCAATCTTGCGCTCCTGCCGCGGTCATCGAGATAGGGATTGAGCTCAACCAGATCGAATGATGTGACCAATCCGCATTCGTTCAACATCTCCATCACCAGATGCGCTTCGCGGTATGTGGCACCCCCGGGTACCGTTGTTCCGACACCCGGCGCGAGGGAAGGATCGAGGAAATCGACGTCAAGGCTGACATGCAGCATGCCGTTGGCCGCTTCCACCATTGCGATGACGTCGCGCATGATCGTTGCAGTACCGGTTTCGTCGATTGCCCGCATGTCAAAGATTTTTGCGCCGCGCTGCGCAATCAGTTGGCGTTCGGCGACATCGACGGAGCGGATTCCGAAGAGAATGACCTGTGCGGGATCGATGATGGCCTGTTCACCTTCGAGCAGGCCGTCAAATCCCGGCTCTCCGCACAAAAACGCAACGGACATTCCATGCGTATTGCCCGAGATCGAAGTCGCCGGAGTGTTATAGTCGGAATGGGCGTCCAGCCAGAGGACAAATTGTGGACGGCCGATTTCGAGGGCGTGGCGGGCAATGCCGGAAACACTGCCCATGGATAGGCTGTGGTCGCCGCCCAGAAAGACCGGCAACCGGCCGCGCTGCATGATCTCGTAGGCGGATTGTTCAAGCGCTCGCGTCCAGCCGGCGATCTCACCGCTGTTTCTCGCTCGGCCGGGAAGCCGCAGGGAAACCGCATGCGGCCGAAGGTCTCCAAGATCCTCGACATCATGGCCCAAAGCGGTGAGGCATTGATGGATTCCGGCAATTCGAAGAGCCGCAGGCCCCATGGCACAGCCGAGTTGCCCAGCGCCCTTTTCAACGGGTGCCCCAAGCAGCGATATCAGGCGATCGGATTGACGAGTCATTTTGCACCGGCAGATGTTTAACTGAGCATTTCACTCCTATGTGGCACCGAATAGATGGAAAATTGCCCAAGATGCCCATATGTTATACACGAATCGATAAGCGAAATAACCAAAGTGAAACCAAATGGACGATCTTGACCAGCAACTCATCCGGTTGTTGCGTGGCAATGCGCGCCTGCCGATCTCAAGCCTGTCGGCCGCAACCGGCACGTCCCGCGCTACCGTGCGAGCACGCATCGATCGGCTGCTGCGATCGAACATCATCTCTGGTTTCACCATTCAGCTGGGTTCCCAAACCAGAGATGCAGGCGTACGCGCCCTGGTGATGATCGAAGTGCGCGGTCGGCTGGCAGATCAGGTTTCCGATCGTTTACTCGGGCTGCCGGAGGTCCGCACCTTGCACAGCACGAATGGCAGATGGGATCTCGTCGTGGAAATCGAGGCGCTCGATCTGGCGGCCTTTGATCAGGTGTTGCGGGAAATCAGGCTGATAGATGGCGTCGAACTGACTGAAACCAGCATCATGCTGGCGTCCCGGCGCCGACCTGTGAGCTAACCGGAGCAAAACACATCGGAAGCTTGCCAAAACATGTCGTTTTCCTGATCTGATCGTGATTTGAAAGAGCTACCATCACTCGCACGTTCCGGCGATATCGGAAAATGAAGATCGACATGGCTTACGGGAGGCTTTTGATGGAACCACATGGCTTGAAAATCGGCTTTATTGGCCTCGGCAACGTTGGCGGCAAGCTGGCCGGCAGCCTATTGCGCAACGGTACCAATCTTATGGTCCGCGATCTCGACGAAAACGTCGCGCGCCCGTTTCTGGAGCAGGGCGCAAAATGGGCTGACAGCCCAAAGCAGATGGCGGAGACGTGTGACGTGACAATCACCTGCCTGCCGTCGCCGGCCGCAAGCGCGGCGGTGCTCGAAGCCGAAGACGGGGTGATCGCGGGTTTGGCACCTGGAAAAATCTGGGCTGAAATGAGCACCACCGATGAAGCTGAAGTGTTACGGCTTGGCGAGAAAGTCAGAGCGGTCGGAGCTGACCCGGTCGACTGTCCGGTTTCCGGCGGTTGCCATCGGGCGGCGACCGGCAATATTTCGATCTTTGCCGGCTGTGAGCGATCCGTGTTCGAGCGGATGCTGCCGGTATTGACTACTATGGGCCGCCGGATCCTGCATACCGGATCGCTTGGATCGGCGTCCGTCTTGAAAGTGGTGACGAACTATCTGGCGACCGCAAATCTTGTCACGGTTTGCGAGGCCCTGGCGACGTCGAAAGCCGCAGGAATGGATCTCAACACCACGTTCGAGGCGATCCGGATTTCGTCAGGCAATTCGTTTGTTCATGAAACGGAAAGCCAGGTCATTCTTAACGGATCGCGCGACATCAATTTCACCATGGACCTGGTCAGCAAGGATATCGGCCTTTTCCAGGCGGTGGCGGACCGCGCCAGCGTGCCATTGGAAATCAATCCGATGCTGATCGATATTTTCAAGGAAGGCGAAGAGCGTTTCGGATCACGTGAGTTCTCGCCGAACATTGTCCGGCGGATTGAAGAACCTTGTGGACTGGATCTGCGCGCGCCCGGTTTTCCCGCCCAAATGGTGGATGACGAACCGGAAGAACCCGGCTACGAAGTCATACCTGCGGGCCGCCCGTCAATATAGGCGGTGAGAAGTGTGTGAACTGATATCAGTGTGGAGGAACATTCGACATGATGGACGAACTTGAAGCCAGGCGTGACCTCGCTGCGATCTTTCGCTGGACGGCCCGGCTGAACATGCATGAAGGAATCTCCAACCACTACAGTCTGGCAATATCCAGTGATGGCAGTGACTTCCTGATGAATCCCTACGGACGCCACTGGTCGAAGATGCGGGCATCGGAACTGGTACGATTGAATGCGCACCAGGAGCCGGGGGAGCTTGGCGATGGAGTGGACGAGACGGCCTGGTACATTCATGGCGCGCTGCACCGCAATGTTCCACAGGCGCGTTGTGTGCTGCATGTGCATTCTCGTTATGCCACTGCGCTGGCATGTCTGAAAGACCCTGAAATGCTGCCGATCGACCAGAACACCATGCGATTCTACGAGCGGGTCGCGGTCGATGATGGTTTTGACGGAATGGGCCTCGGAGATGAAGGCGAACGCATTTCGCAGCAGATAGGCAACAAACCGGTTCTGCTCATGGGCAATCACGGGGTTCTGATTGCCGGTTCCAGTGTCGCCCAGGCATTTGACGAACTGTATTATTTCGAGCGCGCGGCGGAGACCTTCATTCTGGCGCTGTCGACCGGCCGCGAACTCAACGTGGTTTCGCCCGAAACTGCCCGCAAGACCGCCCAGCAATGGATGGAGTACGGCGAACAGCCGGAAAAACATCTGAAGGCCATCAGGGGCATTCTCGACGAGGAAGAACCGGAATATCTGAACTGACAAAAGCTATTTATATCTGACAAGATATTGAAATGAAACATTATTCTCGATCTGTGCCCGCGACGCCCGATTGATCGTGACTTGCTACGCTTGGTGAATCAGACATCGAGGCCTTTGCCGCGTTGAATATCAGCGCTAGGCCTGCTCGCCGCGACTCCGGCAACACAAAGCTACAATTTAAGCTGGTGTGACGGTCGATGATGCCAAGCGAACAGAATCCGGAAATCCGTGTAGGCGAAAGCCACCGCTTGATTCTGCGGCTGGAATCTGCATTCTAGAAAAATCGATATTTTTAGCGAATAGCCAAATCAACCGATATTTTTGTATTCGATTCAGTGATCTGCAAACGAAAATCAGGGAGAGTGCGATGAAATTGGCAAAGATCAAAGCGATGGTCTTGTTTATGGCGATGGGATTGATTGTCGGTTTGAGGCCATCCGTCGCCGAGGAGTTGCGTATCGGGACCGCCAGTATCGGTGGAGCTTTCTATCCCATCGGGCAGGGCATCTCCAATCTGGTCAACAAATATGCCGGCAACGAAATGACAATGGTTCCAGTTGTGACGGGCGGATCGGTTCAAAATCCAAGGCTTGTAAGTTCTGGCGAAGTCGAAATTGCGATAACCAACAACAATCTGGCGGTATTGGCGACAAAGGGCAAAGGGCCCTACAAGGAGGGCGCAATCGACCTGAAAGCAGTCGCCGCGCTGCATCCGAGTGTTTTGCATATGGTGGTTCTGGAAGGTTCGGATATCAAAACCTTTGAAGATATCAAGGGCCGCAAGGTTGCTATCGGACCTGCAGGCGGAGGGACTTTGGGATTCATGCGCTTCCTGCTGCCACTGCATGGCATGAGCCTGGATGACATCACGCCGAGTTTTCTCTCTTACGGTGATGGTTTCAGTCAGCTTGCCGATGGAAATGTCGATGCCGCTTTTGCGCTTTCGGGGTATCCGGCGGCCGCGGTGATGCAAGTGACTGCAACAAAGAAACTTCGGTTCATCAAATTCGACCCCGCAATTCTTGCATCTGCGCTTGAGAAGAACCCGGCGTTTGCGGGGGTGGAGATTCCAGCGGATGTATACGAAACAGCTGAGCCCCCAGTCGTAATCGGTGTCAACAACATGTTGGTTGTCAAAAGCGAGATGGATGCCGACAAGGTCTTTGCAATAACCAAGGCGATCTTCGATCATCTTGACGAGTTCAAGGCGGAAAATGCCAACGCCAAGCAGATCAACCCGAAAGATTCCATGAGTCTTCGAATTCCGTTGCACGAAGGCGCTGCACGGTATTTCAACAAGTAAAACGGGTCTAATCGCGGCTTTATGGGCTTCAGCGCCGTAAAGCCGCGAACGATTGGGCCGCACTTCGATCTGAGATCGTCAGAATGCTCCGATTTCTGTCCGTGAATTACATCGTTGGACTGATCGCTCTGGCGCTGGGTGTCTATCATCTGGTTCTGGTCTCGGGACTGCACGCCAGTTCAACGATGGAAATCCGACTGACTCACCTAATGCTCGTCGCTGCAGTGCTCCTGCTGACACGACCGTCTACCGCGGGTTTAAAGGGAAGCAGGGTTGATCTGATCGTCAGTATCCTGCTGGCGCTGTCCATGGCTGCAGCCAGCATCTACCTGTTGTCCCGCTGGAAAGAGATTGCATATAGCGGCGGACTGACAAATCAGCTCGACTATTTTGCCGGAATTGTCATCGTCGTCATTGTCTTTGAAATTGTCCGTCGCGGCGTCAGTGTGTTTTTGATGCTGATAACGGCGGTTTTTTTCCTTTATCCGTTCGTAAGTCCGTTTCTGCCGGGCCTGTTGCAAAGCCGCGGTTACAGTTTTCAGCGAATAATTGTCTTTCTGACGACCGATACCCAAGGCGTCTATGGAATTCCGCTCGGTGTCGCCGCCAGCTACATCATAATGTTCACCATTTTCGGGGCGTTCCTCAACGTCTTCGGCGCGGGTGAATTCTTTTTCGAAATTTCGCGTCGCCTAACCAGCAATATGCGTGCTGCCGGCGCTAAAACGGCAGTGGTATTTTCGACGTTGCTGGGCATGATCTCAGGCTCTGCAGCCGGAAATGTGGCCGTCACTGGCACGCTGACAATCCCGATGATGAAGAAGGAAGGTTACGAGCCTCACCAGGCTGGAGCGATTGAAGCAGTGGTCTCCACGGGCGGGCAGATCATGCCACCCGTGATGGGTGCTGCCGCCTTTATCATGGCCGAGATTATCGGAACACCATACACAAACATCATGAAAGCGGCTTTGCTGCCGGCTTTACTGTTTTTCGTTTCTATTTTCTTCGTTGTTCATCTCCAGGCTGTCAAACGAAACATCACCATTGCACCGGCCGATGAATCGGATTCGCGTCCGACAGCGCGCGTGCTGTTAGACGGCGCGAGGTTCATTGTCCCGTTCGTGACGCTGCTGGGAATGATTCTTTGGGGGTATTCACCATTCAAAGCCTCGTTCTGGGCGATAATTTTGCTGCTGATCGGTGACATTGTCTGGAGACGCGGCATTGACCGAGACTTCATGACAAACACCGTCGCAGCGTTGATTGACGGCGCGAAAAGCGTCGCGCCTATTTCTGCGGCGTGCGCCGCTGCTGGAATCATCTCCGGCGTCCTGGCGATCTCGGGACTCGGTCCGAAAATTGCGACGATGATATATGTGGTTTCCGGCGGCGTCCCGCTGATTGCTCTCGTGCTCACAATGATCGCGGCCATCATTCTCGGAATGGGGCTGCCGACAACGGCCGCCTACCTGATCCTCGCGACTGTAGTGGCACCGGGCCTTGTGAAGCTCGGCGTGCCGCTGCTGACAGCGCATTTTTTCGTGTTTTTCTACGGTTGCATTTCGACAATCACGCCGCCAGTCGCCCTGGCGTCCTATGTCGCCGCCGGGATTGCTGGCGCAGAGATCAACAAGGTGAGCTGGACCGCATTCGGTTACGGAATCTGCAGTTACATTCTGCCGTTCATGTTTTTCTTCGGGCCGGCGTTGATGATGGACGCATCTGCACCTGTTGTAGCAATTTCGGCGCTGACGGCTTTGTCGGGAACTTTCGCCATTGCAGCCGCCGTAGTCGGTTGCCTGTCTGCACCAATAGGAATTTTCCTGCGACTGGGCATTTTCGTGTCTGGAGTCTTGTTGCTTCACCAGGGACTGGCAACCGATATCGCAGGCATCGCAATCCTAGGCGCCGGCTGGTTGATCTCCAGAAGGCAGGCCAGGAATCCGGCAAGAGGATGAACCATCAAGATTGGGAGAATGCAATTGGCACACAAGATTCGACGAGTGGTGACCGGTCACGATGACAACGGCAAGGCGGTCTGTATTTCTGACCGATATGCCGGTGTCGTTCTTCAACGCCCGAGCCGGCCAGGGGTGACCTTGACCAATTTTTGGCAAACGGACGGCACTCCAGCGGAGTATGATGGCGACGAAGACCTACCGGACGGCCCATTTGTATTGCATCCGCCAGCCAACGGTACGATTTTCAGAACCGTCGAATTCGAGCCGGAAGACCCTGATGTAATCAGCTCCGTCGACGGCAAGGCGGCTTTCGCGGAAATGGGAGCGGGGCACAATATCGTCGAAGGCGCCCGGCATCCCTATATGCATCGTACCGACTCGGTCGACTATGCGGTCGTACTGAGGGGAGAGATAGACATGTTATTGGATGACACCGACGTGCATTTGAAGGCCGGAGATGTTGTCATTCAACGCGGTACAAATCACGCGTGGGCAAACCGGGGAACAGAAACATGCATCATCGCATTTGTCCTGGTTGACGGGGTTACACACCGGGAAGCTGAAGGCGACAGGCGAGGAATTCCTGATCGCCAATAGAGATCTGGGATTGCCGATGAACTACTGACACAACCGATATCCGCTGCGCCGCTCCGCCAGATCAAGGTGCAGATGGTCGGCGTGGCTGGCATTGGTCGTTGGGCCGAGCACAGTGGTGAAATAGGCGCAGGAGGCACCACGTATCGCAGCCTGAAAGGCCCGATCCGGGTCGCTATTTCCAAGCCGTACAGCAATGGCCAGGCGGTCACGGTCCTCGAACCGAAAACCCGCAACGTCCACGGCGTTTGCGAAGGCGTGTTCGCTGTATTTGCCGGTTTCGCCATTATTGCGCCTGCGGCACTGATAGGACGTGGAAATATCGATTGCTGTGACTTTTGCGCCAAGATGCAATTTTGCCGACGGCACGACCGTTTCGGTCATCCACTTGGACAGAGCCATGGCGACTTCGCAGCGAACCTTGACGCCGTCCGGCACCTCTACAGCCATGGGTAGGGATTTCAGCAGGAGAGGCCGTTTAGCCCCGCACGGAGTTTTTTCGGAGATCGGCTGCAATAGCTCAAATCGTGTTCCGGCTTTTTTCAATGCCGTCTCGCAGGACTTCGTGCGTGTTAGGTCGAAGACCGGTCCGGTCTGTTGCTTCTCTGGTGGTTCTTTCTTTTTGGAAGATTCGGCCGGTTTTGTTTCGGTTTTCGCCGGAGGTTTGGAATTTTCCGGCCGGGTGGTCGGGACCGGAATATAGTCTTGTGCCTGCGATGACCCGGCAGCCACGGTGGCAAGAATGAGCATCAGGGATCCGGTGATAGTTCGTTGGATATGCCGCGATCCGCCTGAAAAATATCTCAAAACCTTCTTCACTGACGACCTCATGATTTTTGGCAAATTCGCATCAGACTTCATTCCGTCGAGGCATGGGACACAACACTGCAACGTACCGGCGTTTGGGCCGATCACGATCAGGTCACGGCTTCAATACAGAACTGTGGATATATTGTGGTTTGGACAGGGACGGTGTGCTGTTCTACCATCTCGTGAACTGTTTTCCCACTGACTCGACGGATGGGTAAACCGTTTCGTCAATTCATACCTTCAATTCACCACCGGTATTTCCGCAATGAATCGCGACCTGGACCTGTCCGTTCAAGAACCACCGCTCCTGGTCGGAAAGACCGGGATGGGATTTCGCGAATTTATCGTCTTTGCAGCATCCATTTTTGCTCTGACCGCCCTGTCCATCGACATCATGTTGCCGGTTCTGCCGGAGATCGGACAAAGCCTCGGCCTGCGACAGAACAACAACCAGCAATTGGTTATTCTTGTCTTTGCGCTGGGATTTGGCATTTCCCAGATAGTGTTCGGTCCGTTGGCAGACCGTTACGGGCGCCGGGCATTGATGGTGCCGGCATTGGTATTCTACGTGCTGTCTAGCGGTGTCGCCATTTTTGCGCCCGGCTTCGGTGGGTTCCTGCTTTTGCGCCTGGCGCAGGGTATCGCATGCGCGGCAATCCGGACCGTGTTGACAGCTGTTGTTCGCGACTGCTTCAAGGGCCGCGAAATGGCACGAGTGATGTCGTTCGTCTTTACCGTGTTTCTGGTTGTTCCGGTGTTCGCGCCGGCTATCGGCCAACTGATCTCGGCGCTTGCCGGATGGCGGAACATTTTCCTGTTTCTTGCGCTGGCAGGCCTCGTTCTTGGTATCTGGTCGGCGAGCCGGCTTGGTGAGACCCAGAACCCACGAGACCGCATCAGGATGTCGATCGGTTCGGTTGCACATGCGTTTGCCATTGTGTTCTCAAACCGGCAGACAATCGGATACACATTCGCCGTTACGTTTTTCTTCGGTGGCCTGTTCGCATTCATTGTGTCCGTACAGCAGGTCTTTGACACCATCTATGGCCTGGGTGACTGGTTCGCGATCGCCTTCGGCGTGTCTTCAATCGGGACGGCTGCGGCTAGCCTTATCAACGGAGCGCTGGTTCGCCGCATCGGCATGCGCCTGATTTCTCACACGTCGCTTCTGATCTATATCGGGTTTGGTTTGGCTTTCTGGTTGGCAGGCTCAGCCGGCGAACCGCCGTTCGTGGTGACTTATGCTCTTTTGTGCGGGCTCATGGTGATGTTTGGGTTCATCGTTGCCAATTTCAATGCGATGGCGATGGAGCCGATGGGACATGTCGCCGGCACCGCATCGGCGGTGATCGGAATGATCACCACGACAGGCGGCACAGTTCTCGGCGGTCTTGTCGGACTGGCTTTCGATGGCACAGTCGTGCCGTTGGCCACCGGTTTCGCCGTGTACGGAAGTTGTGCGCTGGTCGTGGTTTTGTGGACCGAGCGAGGACGGTTGTTTGCATCACCCGACACAAAAGACAGCATGGCATAATACAACCAGGCAGGAGGCAACCATTGGCGGGCACGGCATTCTACACGGATGAAAAATGCTTCTGGCATTCAGGCGGGAACTATGCGTCGCTCCTGCCGGTCGGCGGGTTGGTGCAGCCGCAGGCCGCTGGTGGTCTGCCGGAGAATCCGGAAAGCAAAAGGCGTTTCAGGAACCTGCTCGATGTCACGGGTTTGCTTGGCGAGTTGGAGTGCCTCTCAGCATCTCCGGCGTCCTGGGACGATCTGTTGCGGGTGCATCCGGCCGAGTATCTCGGGGAATTCAAGCAACTGAGCGATCTTGCCGGAGGTGAACTCGGGCTTCGCACGCCGTTCGGGCCAGGCGGTTTCGAAATCGCGGCTCTTTCGGCAGGCTTGGTGAAACAGGCGCTGTGCCGCGTTCTCGATGGCAACCATGACAATGCCTACGCGCTCAGCCGGCCACCGGGTCATCATTGTCTTCCGGACTACCCGATGGGGTTTTGTCTGCTGGCAAATATCGCGATTGCGATCGAGGCGGCGAAAGCCGGTGAACCGGATCTGCGTGTCGCGGTGGTTGACTGGGATGTGCATCATGGAAACGGCACCGAAGCCATCTTTTTGGACCGTTCGGATGTGCTGACGATTTCTCTGCATCAGGAAAACAACTTTCCGCTCGACACCGGTTCCGCGGCGGCAATCGGCACCGGGAAGGGGGCCGGATGCAACATCAACCTTCCTCTGCCCCCCGGCAGCGGTCATCAAACCTATGTCTCTGCTATCGATCGGATCGTCAGTCCGGCGTTGCGGTCGTTCAAACCCGATGTGATCATCGTTGCATGCGGGTTTGACGCATCCGGCGTTGATCCGCTTTCCCGCATGCTTGCCTCCGCGGAGACCTTCGGCGTCATGACCAAAATGCTGATGGGCATCGCCGGCGAAATCTGCGGCGGCCGATTGGTTCTCGCGCATGAAGGTGGCTACTCGGAAGTGCACGTACCGTTCTGCGGTCACGCCGTGGTTCAGGCACTATCGGGTTCGAATATCACGGCCGAGGACCCATTCGGCCCACGCTTAGTCGGACAACAGCCGACAGCTCGTTTTCAAGCTTTCCAGGACAGTTGGGTCGATGAACTGGCCGGGCATTTCCGCCGATCCGACTGATAATATGGAGGGGCTAGCTGCTTATCGGCCAGGCAGGAACTGGTTCAATGCGGCAGATATGCCCGCATCATCCAGTGGCTGATCGAACGCACCGTCCCAGGCTTTTTGCCCCAGAATCCGACGGACCTCCGCGGCGTGCCGTGCTTCGACCGTATGCATGCGCATGACCGCTTTCAAAATTCCAGGCTGATCCCGAAACGCCGGCAACTGCGCCTTGTAAGCGGCAACCGAAAGCTCCTCGATCTCTCGCGATACTTTGAGAAAAGTGTTGAATTTTTCAAACACGTCGGGATGCCGCCCTCCAGCGGTGAAATCCGTCTTCGGCCGTTCAGCCGCGCCGTCGGCCAATACGATGCGCAGCAGTCGGACGTGCTGGGTTTCCTGCAGGCCGATCTGCTGAAAGACTCTGCGGTAGGATGCCGGAAGCACATCGGTCTCGAGCGCCCGTCGATAGAGTTTGTCCTGAACATACTCAAGCGTCAGCAGCAGGTTCAAACGGTCAATCAGAGTCATCTGGGGTTCGGCCATTTGCTCATTCCCCGCCAAGACCGTCCGCCGAAATTGGCGATTTAAAATAGGAATCGGCCTCTGTCAGCACTTTGGACGGGGATGCGGCCACATCCAGGCCGCTTGAATCAACAATATCGGATCCGGCAAAGGCGACACTGAGCGGTCTGATCAGGTTCCTGATCGTTGCTGCGTGTCGGGCTTCGACCGAGGCTATATTTGCAAAGGCCAGCACGTATTCAGCTTTTGAAAGCAGGTGTGTGGCGCCGTTATATGCCGACACCGTCAGGTCTTCCAACTGCCTTGCCGATGTCAGCACGCTGGTCCGGTCGGTAAAATCCACCCGTGACAAATCAATTTCCAGATCGGCAATCGCCTGATCTGCGAGGAGGCTTGCAAGAAACTGTCGGTGTTGCTGCTCATGATCGCGAATATCGGAAAGAATTTCGCGCTCATCTGCACTGATACCTGTGTAGGCCGACGTGGAAGCTTCCGCATAGAACGCGGCCTGCAATTGCTCTAGCGCATAGGCATAATTCAGGACAGCGGTGTCGCCGCTGCCGAGTTTGGCTGCGAGCGCCTGTCCAATGCCGAAATTCGGCACGCTGCCCGCAAACAATGCGCTTCCGGCAATCGTTCCGGCCGTCCACTTCAAGACGACTCGGCGTGATGGATTGCTGCTTACGACCTTTGAAGCAGGAATGTGGATTTTCTTTTGCATCGGCTCCCGACCAAGGTCACGAACAAAGCCGACCCGGCATTGCCGACGGGGTGCTCAGTTCCACAGGAACTGACTGATACCTCGTTCTCGCCGTGCAATTCGGCTTTTCACGCGCCTATCCAAGCACGCCAAGCGGTAAATGTCTGCCACATTTCATGAATTTGGTTTACGCGGGGGCCTCGTAATCAGCGCCCTGAAAGTCGTATCGGGCCACAACACGCTTCATCGTCAGCCCCTGAACGATGATGGAAAACACCACGACGGCGTATGTTGCGGCCAATATAAGCGGCTTTTCAGTGACTGCGGGCAGTGATAGCGCCAGCGCCACCGATATACCGCCACGCAACCCGCCCCAGGTCAAAATAGTGATCGTGCCGTCCTCAAACTTTTCACGCAGGGCCAGGAGACGGATCGGTATGGCAACGGCAATCCAGCGCGCGGCCAGTGCAATGGGTATGGCGGCCATGACCAGCGGAAAGTCGAACAGTTCATTGCCGATCACCAGCACTTCAAGGCCGATCAGCAGGAACAGAACCGAGTTCAGGATTTCGTCGGTCAGGCTCCAGAATTGAAACAGATGTTCCCGGGTCTTGTCGCTCATCGCGAATTTGACGCCATGATTACCAATGAACAATCCTGCAACCACTACAGCGATGGGCCCGGACATGTGCAGCCTGATCGCGGCGGCATAGGTTACACAGACCAGCGCCAAGGTGATCAGCACTTCGATATTGTGCTCGTCGATCTGGCGCATTGCACGGAAGGCCAGATATCCGCCACACATGCCGAGCACCGCGCCGCCGGCAACCTCCACGACAAACAGCTCGGTGATTTCGATGGCTCCAACCGCTTCCCCGCCGGTACTCGCAGCGATAGTCAGAAGGACCGTGAAGACGACAACGCCGACTCCGTCGTTGAAAAGCGACTCGCCGGCAATCTTTGCTTCGAGCTGCGGGGGGACTTTGACGGTTTTCAGCAAACCCAGAACCGCGACCGGATCGGTCGGCGTGATCAAAGCCCCGAAAACCAGCGCCCAGATCAGCGGGATTTCAGTACCGGCAACGTAATTCAAGGCCCAGAAACCAAGACCGACGGCAAATGTGGAGATCGTCACGCCGACGGTCGCCATGATGCCAATTGTCCATCGCCGGTTCAGCAATTGATCGAAATCGACGTGAACGGCTCCGGCAAACAGCAAAAAGCTCAGCATTGCATCAAGCAGAGTGTCGGAAAAATCGATTGTTACAAGCGTTTCGGTAATCAGTTTTGCAGCGCCAAATCGCGGCAACAACAGATCGAACAACACCAGGACACCGGACGCAGCCAATGCGATGACCACCAGGCCAATCGTGTGAGGCAGTCGCAGATGCCGATGGTTTATGTAGCCGAACAGGGCCGAAAGGCCGAGCAGCAAGGCGACGATTTCAAACAGGGTCATCAGTGCGCCTTTGTTTGTCCGTTCAAGTCGGCGTGTTGCACGGTGTTTCGGCGACGGTCAAGCGCTCAACGATTCTGGAATTGATTCAGAGTAACAGGAAATGACCGTAAGCCTTTGAAACCGTGCGATCCACACCTCTTCGGATTCCTCGGCGGCGCGATGCGATATGGCGCCGGTTCCCGAACGCTGTTATGGCTGACAATACCGTTGATACCTGCCGGTCCGATGAATCCGGCGCCTCATCGAGATGACAAGAAAGACCTCAAATGAGCACCATCAATCCGCCGAAAGACCCGGAAGCCGATCCGCGGGTTAAAGCTGTATTCGACGACATTCGTCAAACCCGCGGCAGTGACTTCATCAACAATGTCTGGCGCTATCTTGCATTCGATCCAAAACTTCTGGAGGAGGTCTGGACCGATGTACGGGATCTCATGGCCACGGAGACATTGCTCGACGCCAAGACCAAGGAAATGATCTACGTCGCCGTCTCCATTGCCAATTCCTGCCAATACTGCGTGCACAGCCACACCGCGGCTGCCAAGGCCAGGGGGATGAGCGATGCTGAACATGCCGAACTGCTGAAAATCGTCTCGACGGCCGCTCGCACCAATCATATTCTGAACGGAATTCAACCGCCGATCGACACGGTGTTCGATATGGAAAAAGCCGGCAATCCGGCGTGATCAATGAAGGAAAATTGAAATGAGTCATGCTTTTCGGATCGTCGCATCCAAACCGGGTGGCGTCGATGTTCTTCGCGAACAGACATTCGAACCGGTTGCACCCGCTGCCGGAGAAATTCTGATCCGGCAGACCGCTGTCGGCGTGAATTTCCTTGATGTCTATTTTCGGACCGGGCTTTATCCCTGGCCGGTCGATCAGAATCTGGCGCTCGGTTCCGAAGCGGCCGGAACGGTCGATGCCATCGGGGATGGTGTTGACAATTTTTCTGTCGGCGACCGTGTCGCCTACACCGTCGCAAACGGGGCATATTCCACGCACCGGACAATCCCGGCTGCGCAGGTTGTTCATGTTCCGGACGACGTCAGCGATACGGACGCAGCCGCTTCGACCCTCAAGGGACTCACCGCACGATATCTTCTGCATGACAGTTTTGAAGTCCGCAGCGGGCACACCGTTCTGTTCCATGCTGCCGCCGGAGGCGTCGGATTGATTGCCGGACAATGGTTGAAGGCCAAGGGAGCGACGGTGATAGGAACAGCGGGCGGTCCGGCCAAATGCGCGCTGGCGGCTGAAAACGGCTATGACCACGTAATTGACTATGGTTCGGAAGATTTTGTCGAGCGTGTCGCGGAATTGACCGGTGGCGCCGGTGTCGATGTTGTTTACGACAGCGTCGGACACGACACGGTGCCGGGCTCGCTGAAATGTCTGAAAACCCACGGCACACTCGTCAGTTTCGGGCAATCATCGGGACCGGTCGAGGGCTTCAAGATCACCGACCTTGCCGCGGGATCGTTTCACCTGACCCGGCCGACGCTGTTTCACTTTGCAGCAGACCGGACATGGCTGGAAAACGCCGCAAACGAACTGTTTTCATTGATTGGATCCGGTTCCCTGAAAATCAGTGTGAACCAGACGTTTCCGCTCAAGGAGGCGGCAAAAGCACATGAGGCGCTGGAAGCCCGAAAGACAACCGGCTGTACGGTACTTGTTCCGTAGTCGTTTTCCCCGATACCCCAATGGATACAATCGCGTGGTGACTCTCATAGAGCATCAGGGACGTTGACGCGTTCAAAGGGGCGACCACCGCTGATTTATAGGATGTAACCATGTCACTGGAAACAATCGCCGTACTCGGTCTTGGCAAGATCGGCTGGCTCGCGGCTGAGCTATTGCATGAATCCGGGTTCAAGGTAACGGGTTTGGACGCACGGACCTTGCGACGACAGTCCAATTTTGAAACGCGCAAAATTGATTTGTCGGACGCTGATGGTCTGGCTGCCGCCCTGACCGGATTCGACGCCGTGCTGTCCTGCCTGCCTTATCATCTCAATATTGCGGTGGCGACTGCGGCGCATGGGCTGGGAATGCACTATTTCGATTTGACCGAAGATGTGCCCACAACAAATGCCATCATCTCCCTTTCCCAGACGGCGCGCGGTGTCATGGCGCCGCAATGCGGCCTGGCTCCCGGGTTCATCGGTATAGTCGGAGCCGCCAAGGTTGCCGAATTTGAAACCTGCCGCTCTCTGCGCATGCGGGTCGGGGCATTGCCGCATCATCCGACCGGCCTGATGGGGTACGCGTTCAACTGGTCGCCGGAAGGCGTGGTCAATGAATATCTCAATGATTGTGAGGTTATCGAGGAAGGTGTGCGCAAGACAGTCTCTCCGATGGAATGGCTTGAGACAATTTATGTCAATGGCCGCCAGCTGGAAGCATTCACGACCTCCGGCGGGCTTGGTACAATGTGCGAGACCTACCACGGACAGGTTGACAATATTGATTACAAATCAATGCGTTATCCCGGTCACGCCAAGCTCATGAATTTCTTTTTTCATGAGTTGCTGATGCGAGAGCGGCGTGATCTGGCGGGGGAGATCCTGACCCATGCCAAACCGCCGGTCGATGATGATGTTGTTTATGTTCATGTCGCGGCCGAGGGGCTCCTCGACGGGCGGATGAGCCGGAGCGAATTCGTGAAAGCCTATTACCCGATTGATATTGCAGGAGCCCGGCAGACGGCCATTGCATGGACAACATCCGCATCGGTGGTTGCGGTGATCGATCTCGTACGGTCCGGGAAGTTGCCGAAATCGGGTTTCCTCAAGCAGGAAGATATTTTGCTTGATGATTTCCTCGCATCGCCGACAGGGCGGTACTACGCCGACAACGGTTGATCCTCGGATCCCGTCAGGCGACGGCGATCGTTTCGTTATCGAATCTCGGATGCCTCAGCTGTTTTCGTTACAGAACAGCCGAGCCGGTGCGGGTTGGGGAAAAGACCGATCTCAACCGCTTCCGCGTTGCCATCCGTCGGCAAATTCCAGCCGCTCGGCACCGGTGAATCGCTGTACTCTGGAGAGTTCCGACATCAGGTTTTGCTCACGTCCACCTGAAAACCGTATCTTCGGTTCGAGCCACAGCGATTTGACGGTCAACCGCCCATCGGAGCGATTGTGTTTCATGTCGATCCGCCCGACCAACCGGTCCTGCTCCAGCAGCGGAAACACGTAGTAGCCAAATTCGCGTTTGCTCTGCGGCACAAAAACCTCGATGCGGTAGCGAAATCCGAAAAGGCGTTCGGTCCGTGCCCGATCGCGCAGAATTGGATCAAACGGGCTTAACACGCGTAGACGGCTTGGAGGAGGCGGCGCCGAACGTGCAATATCCGCGATGCCGTGCCTTGCCAGGCAAAGCCGGGCTTTATCCGAACCCGTACACTCCACGGCGGTTTCGATAAGATCCTTGCCCTGCGCTTGCGCCCAATGTCTGGCTTCCGCAGGCGAGACAAGATCAAAAAATGCGGCGATTTCGCCGGTGGTTGCGAAACCCAGCCGATCCAGGGCGGCATTGCATGCCCAATCAATAAAGACCTGCCGTGAGACTTCGGCGTGGAAATGCGGTTGGGGGATGACCCGTTCGCTCAGATCGTAGACTTTTTGAAACCCGTCACGCCGGAGAACGGCGATTTCGCCGGTCCGCCAGAGATATTCAAGCGCTGTTTTTTCAGGATGCCAATCCCACCAACCATCACCTTTTGTGGTTTTGTCGCGGGCGAAATCCCGCGACATAGCAGGTCCATCCGACGCGATCTTGTCACGGATTTCGTCGATAAGGTCTTCAAATCCTTCCCGTCTCCATTTTCGCCAGCGCTCCCGCAATTTCTTTCGCACGCGGGTGAAATGATGTTTCCAGTAGGGATAGAACACGCTGGGTATGACCGCGGCATCATGGGTCCAGTTCTCAAAAACATCTTGCCGCTTATGGTGCACATGAGCCAATTGCTTTTGCCGGTAGGTCTGGTTGCGCGAAAAAAGGATCTGGTGATGGGCGCGCTCCACGGTGTTGATGCTGTCGATTTGCACAAATCCCAATTGCTCAATCATATCGACCAGTCCGTCGCCGTTCAGCGCCTTTCGCGGCGCGTCTGACAGGCCGTGCAGCTGCAAAAAGAGCCTCCTTGCCTCTTTGTTTCCGATCGTCGCTGTCATGGCTTGATGCTGCTCACAAATTGATTCTGCCAGATCGCATTGTGTGGACGAATACCGTCAATGACCACCCGGCTCGCCGGATTTTCAGCTGATTCGATCTGTCAGGAAAGAAGGACAAGGGTCTGACGGAAAAGGCATTTGCGAACTTTGTCAGCAATGATTGTATTGATGCCGTGGTCATCGCGATTATCGTGACTATATTTGCCTGGCGCCTGCATCGGGGCGATAAACCGGTCTGGAGAACGAAATGAACAAGCCAATATGTGCCGTCATCGGAATCGGCCCCGGAAACGGAGCGGCATTTGCCAGGGCCTTCCATGCGGCAGGATATCAGCTGGCACTGCTTTCGCGCAGCACCGATCTCAGCAAGCAGATCGCCGAAACCCAGGACAATACATATGCCTATGCGTGCGATGCCAGCGATCCGGCCTCGATAGCTGCAGCGTTCGAAAACATTCGCGCGCAGCAGGGCGCCAAAATAGATGCGCTGATCTACAATGCCGGAGGCGGCAGCTGGAGTTCAGCGCTTGACACGTCCGCTGAAGAATTCGAGCGGAGCTGGCGGATCAACGCGCTTGGCGGATTGGTATCCAGCAAGGAAGTGCTTCCCGGAATGATCGAGCGAGGTGGCGGGAACATCGTCTTCATAGGTGCAACGGCCTCGCGTCGCGGCGGAAAGTCGACAACCGGATTCGCGTCCGCGAAGGCCGCCCAGCGTAACCTGGCGGAGTCGCTGGCCAAGCAGTACTGGCCGGCAGGCGTGCATGTCTCTTTGATGATCATTGACGGTCAGATCGATCCCGGTTCGAAATCCGGAACTTCGCGCCCCAAACGTCTTGCACCGGATGATATCGCGTCAATGGCGCTGTCGCTGACACAACAACCGGAATCGGCATGGTCGTTTGAATTCGAAGCCAGACCAAATCAGGAGCCCTGGAGCTGACACTCGCACCACATTCCCAGCCAGACGGTCAGCGGGACATCCGAAAATTTTTGCGACTTGAAGGCGCGCTGGTTTCCGTGGTCGGTCTATGGGCCTATGCGCAGATCGAAGCGAGTTGGCTGATGTTCGCGGTGCTTATCCTGCTGCCTGATCTATCTTTTCTGGGATATAAGAAGGGCCGGAGAGCAGGTGTGTATTGTTACAACATCGCTCATACCTATCTGTCACCTGCGGTGTTTTTTGCAGCATTGGCCTTTGCTGGCGTTGAAGCAGTGGAAGAGTTGACGCTGATCTGGGTTGTTCATATCGGAGCGGATCGTCTCATGGGATACGGTCTGAAACTGCAGACCGACGACAAACGGACCCATCTCAGCGGCTGAGACAACAGGAACGGAACCGGGTGTGCTGGAACGAATTAAAGCCAAACCGATAAGCCTGACGGTGCTTCTGTCGACGGCGATCGGCTTGCTGATAGCGCTTTCCGTCGGCACGGTTTTGTTCATCACCGCGGGCGCAAACTTTCGCAACACGCTTGAACTGCTGAGAGACTCGGCGACGCTGACAATGTCCAGCATGGAGACGCAACTGCGGGCCTATGTCGACCCGGCCGAGGCTGTCGCGGCTCACGTCGTCCGGCTGGTTAACGAGGGCGTGATCGACCTTTCTGACAAGGAACGTCTACATGGCAATCTTGCAGCTATGTTAGGCGCCGCACCACAGGTGTCCGGTGTCGTGGTGTGGGACAGCGACCTGCAGCGGCTGACTGTCTGGTTGGATGAGGATGGCAGCCTGAAATCCGAGGCAGCTGATCACGGTGCCATCGCCGGAGAGGCCGAAATCATGACGCCAACCGAGATGCCGGACAGTCCTGCCTGGACCAAGCCGGTTTTCCTGGAGGATACGACTTACGTCAACATCCAGACGTCGCTTTACAAGGATGGCGAGAAGGTCGGGGCTTTCGCGACCGGCATAGATGTGGCGGACCTGTCAAAACTGACGCGTGACCTGGGTGGTGCGCTCGATATGACCGTGTTCATTCTCTACGGTGAAGACCACGTCCTGGCGCATCCACAGTTAAAATCCTTTGCCTCTCTTTCTGGCACCGACCCGGAGACAAATCTGCCCCGTATCGCTGGATTCAGTGATCCCGTCATTGCCGGATATCCGGACCGCGAAATCGATGTGGACCGGCAGGGTAATATCAATTTTGAAAACAGCATCGTCGAAGTTGGTGAACGACCTTACCTGGTGTTGTCAAAGGAGATCACGGGTTACGGCCCCAAGCCCTGGCATATCGGCGTCTACGCCCGTCTGAGCGATGTTGACGACCAGTTTCGCCGGCTGGCCGTTTCGACCGGCGTTGGGCTTGTGATCCTCCTTGTTTCCATCGTTGTCGGTCTTCTGCTGGCCAGATATCTCGCCCGGCCGATCGTGCAACTTTCACAGGCCGCCGGCCAGGTCGGCAATCTGGAGCTGGAAAACATCAAGGTCCCGAAATCGTCTTTCATTCGGGAAATCAACGATCAGATTTCCGCCTTTGATCGCATGGTTGAAGGTTTGAGGACATTCGAAACCTACATCCCCCGCGCGCTGGTGCGGCGGATCATGTCGCAGGGTGGTTCCGGCAATGTCGTTTCAACCGAAAGCCATCTGACGCTGATGTTTACCGACATTATCGGTTTCACCAACATGTCCGAACACATGGAACCCGGAGAGGTTGCACGGCTTCTCAACGACCATTTTACCGACGTCAATGAATGTATCGAAGCCGAAGGCGGAACGATCGACAAATATATCGGTGATGCCGTCATGGCCTTCTGGGGGGCTCCTGATGCGCAACTCGATCAGTCGGTGCGGGCCTGTAACGCGGCTCTGGCGATCCGCAATCGGATGCAGGAAGCGAACGGAAATGCCGACAGGGAACGCGATTTACGGATCAAGATCTCGATCCATTGCGGTCCGTTGATCGTCGGCAATATCGGCGCGCCCGGGCGCATAAACTATACCGTCGTCGGGGACACGGTGAACACATGCAGCCGGATCGAAGATCTCTGCGACGGTATTGATGACGGGACTAATCCGGCCATCATTCTCGTCAGCGAGGAAGTTGTCGCCGAGACCGGAGACCGGTTTGTCTTCGAGCCGGCCGGCAGTTTCCGGGTCAAGGGAAAATCCAAGGCTCTTAAGGTGTTCGCGCTGGTCGGCGAGAAAGTGGCAGACTGAGCGCGCGATACCCGCTCAGTCGAAGCGTTCCGGCAGCATTTTTCCAAGCAATCCGACGAGAAACGCGGTGCTCAGGCCAAAATTGAGCAATCCGGTTACAGCAGCCATGGCGCCGAAGACATTGAATCCGGCATCGAGGGTCACATCGCCGTAACCCACCGTCGTATAGGTCACCAGCGCAAAATAGATCGACTGGCTGATGTCCGGCAAAGCGTCGAGGATCAGCACGGAAATGGCCCAGATCCAGACCTGAATCGTATGTGCGACGACAACCGATGCAAAGCCGCTGCCCAGCAGCACGGCGCGGCGAACATTGCCCCTGTGACCGGAAAACCATTGGGCGGCTTTTTTTATCCAGGTGACAGACCAGACGAGAATGACGATATGAATTGCCGAACAGATGCCGAGTACAATGCTGCCGAACATGATTTGCGTGGTGATGGTCATCTTTGATTATCCGGCGGGATTTGCGGCCGGCCATCGCATGACATCCGACGCGTTTCTGTCCGGCGGGAAAATCGGACAATTGAATGTATTGTCGAATGCTGACCCGATCAGATGCCCGGCAGCGCCGTCGTCCTCCGGCGCTGGAATCTGAGACCAGTCCACCGTGTTCAAGTTTGCCATGACGTCGCTGTAATCCCAATCGCATGATGCTTTGTCGCCGCCGCTATCGGTCGGTATTGCGCTTTTGTCAATCTTGCGTCACATCAATCAGATGCAAACGGTGGAGTGTTTCAGATGTCGGAACAGGTCAATAAGGCAAAACGTTTCCAGGCACTTCATGCCAAGGGAAACCCGGTGGTGCTTTTCAATATTTGGGATCCAGGCAGCGCCAGTGCGGTTGCGGATGCTGGTGCGCAGGCCATTGCCACCGGAAGCTGGCCGGTCGCGGTTGCGCACGGGTACCCCGACGGCGAAATCATTCCGCTGGATATGGCACTCGACAATGCGCGCCGCATCATTGC
>JAJFHT010000422.1 GCA_021775495.1 Hyphomicrobiales bacterium
GCCAGGAATCGGAGCCGTCATTCAACGATACAATTCGGACGGTGGTAAACAATCCCTGGTACATCGCCGGGCTGACGATCATCCTGCTCATCAATGTTCGCAGGATGCTGTTTCGTCTGTCAGATGACGAGGTGCGCTGAGCTGTCTGCTGCATGGCGTATTTATGGACAATCAATTCCAGGCAATAGCTTGATGCAATTCAGGCACCGATCGGATTACGTTGGGTTCCCATTGATTGGAATGTGACAGTTCCAGCTATTTGTCGAGGGCCCAACTTGCGATTATTCAGCCCCGTTGTCGGCTTCGCCAAGGTCATGCAACTGTGGTGTTCTCTGAAGTAAACTCTCAGCTACAATAAAGTGTCATTGAAAATGCCTCGTATCGCTATCTTAGGAAATACCGCGGGAGGAAAATCGACCCTGGCGCGACATCTTTCAAAGGTGAGAAATATTGCGCACGTCGAAATTGATCAGCTGTTCTGGCAGCCAGACTGGTCGACAACACCGAGTGCCATTTATGAACAAAATCACACTAACGCGATCAACAACGAGGACTGGATCATCGACGGTGGAGGTGATCTCCCATCCATTCGAAAACGCGTCGATCGGGCAAACCAACTTATATTGATCGACTTGCCGCTTTGGATTCACTTCTGGCACGCCGCAGAGCGGCAGATGGCCTGGGCGAATGGAACGATAGAACACCCGCCGGGCGGTGGTATGGAAATGCCGCCCACCTGCCGTCTGTTCGAGATTATTTGGCAGGTCGATCGCGATTGGATGCCTGTTCTGCGCAAGATGTGTGATGAACAGGAAGCGAGCGGCAAGAGTGTTGTCCGTCTCAACTCAATTGAGGAGTTGGACGCGTACACACGAGCATGTTGAGAGCCGCCGTTTCGCAAGAGTGGCAGCTGCCCGCCAATCTTGTTCGAGATCAGCATTGTCCAATTATTGATAGTTGGAAATTGGTGCAGTGAAATTCCAATTTCGGATTCTGGCCGACCCGAACCAGAGGAGACGCATCATTGCAAATAACTGACCGGTCATTTATATATCAGTCATGGCCGATCAGATCAGCAAGACAAAACCGAAATGGCGCAGACGGGCGGATGCCAGACCTGACGAGGTTCTGGATGCGGCGCTCGATCTATTCATCGCATCCGGATTCAGCGCGACCCGGGTTGAGGATATCGCGCGCCGCGCCGGGATATCGAAGGGTGCGGTCTATCTGTATTTCAACAGCAAGGAAGCGATCCTGACAGCGCTGGTTCGCCGCTCCGTCGTGCCGGTAGCCGATGACGCGGTCAGCCTCTCGATCATCGAGAACAGCGACCCAGCGGGAACGATCCGCCTGCTGGTGAAGACCGTCGCCGGACGGATGGCCGACGGCAGGGTCTTTGCAATACCCCGGATCATTTTGGCGGAGGCGGGGAACTTTCCCGATCTCGTACAGATGTACCGGCGTGAAGTCATCGAACGTGGCCTTGGCGCCCTCGAGACGCTGATACATCGCGGTATCGAGCAAGGGCAGTTCAGGCCTGTTCACCCGCGCCACGCAGTGCGCAGCGTCGTTGGCCCAATGATCGCCCATTTGTTGCTATGGCGGGTGTTTGGTCTCGATGAAGAAGCTGATGCGGACATGGAAACCTTCGTCGAAAGTCATCTTGATGTTCTCTTTCACGGACTCTCCAACCCGGACAAGGAAATCCCGTCATGAAAGCGTTGCTCGCATGGTTTGCCGGATTGCTGGCATTCCTGGTTCCGGGCCTTGGCGGGCCGATCGATGACGGTGTGTTTTTCGGTTACGTCGAAGGAGACTATGTCTATGTCGCGCCGCGGGAAGGCGGCACGATAACGGCTGTTTCGGTTTCCGATGGAGATCAGGTGGCTGCCGGCGACCTGCTGGCAACGGTCGACAATGAACGGCACGCGCGCATGGTGGATGCAGCGCGTGCCAGGCTGGCCGCAGTGGAATCCAACTTGAAAGACATGCAGGCCGGAAGCCGCAAGGAAGAAATCGCTGTTATCGAAGCCAGGCATCGAGCAGCAGAATCTGATCTGGCATTGGCGCGGGAAACCCTGCGGCGGACGGCTGCACTGATCAAGCGCAAGCTTGCACCGCAGAGTCAGCAAGACCGTGACCGTGCCGCCGTCCAGGCCGCCGAAGCCGCTGTAAACCGGTTGACCGCTGAGCTTCAGGTGGCACGACTGCCGAAACGGGCGGCGCAGATCGAAGCGGTACGGCAGGATGTTCTGGCCGCACGGGCTGAACTGCAGAACCGCCAGTCCGATCTGCAAGACCGGTCATTGCGGTCACCGGCTGCCGGTCGGGTTGAGCGTGTGCTGCGCCGGGCCGGTGAATTTGCCGGGCCGGGCGCGGCGATCGTTTCTGTGTTGCCACGAGAAAACATCAAGGTGCGTTTTTACGTACCGGAACCGGAACGGCAGGCCATTTCAGTGGGAGAGGCGGTTCTGGTCGGGTGCACCGGATGCCCCGAACCCTACCGTGCAAATGTCAGTTTTGTTGCACCGGAAGCAGAATTCACACCGCCGGTTCTCTATAGCCTGGAGGAACGCGCGCGCCTGGTGTTTCTGGTCGAAGCGCGGTTCGAAATGTCGGCTACCCTGTCTCCCGGGCAACCGGTCGATGTGCGGCTGGCGCAATGAACGGCAGTGCGGCAATCGCGGGCGACCCAACCGGCAAACCGGTGATCGAGGTCAGCGGACTGACAAAGCGGTTCGGCGACAAGACCGTTGTCGATCATTTCGACATGAGTGTGCCGAAGGGTGCGATATACGGATTTCTGGGGCCGAACGGCAGCGGCAAGACGACAACAATCCGGATGATGTGCGGGCTACTTACACCAGACAGCGGCGCTGGAACCTGCCTTGGTTACAACATCCTCACCCAGTCGCACCTGATCAAGGAACATGTCGGTTACATGACCCAGAAGTTCTCGTTATACGAGGACCTTTCCATCCGGCAGAATCTCGATTTCATAGCCAGGATGTACCGGGTGCCGCGGCGCACCGAACGGGTCGAGAACGCGCTGGAGGAACTCGGGCTGGCCGACCGCGCGTCGCAACTGGCCGGGCAATTATCCGGCGGCTGGAAACAGCGGTTGGCCCTTGCGGCCTGTCTTCTGCATGATCCGCAATTGCTGTTGCTCGATGAGCCGACGGCCGGCGTCGATCCGAAGGCGCGCCGGGATTTTTGGGATGAAATCCGTCGGCTGTCGGATCGCGGCGTAACCGTGCTGGTTTCGACGCACTATATGGACGAAGCGATCCAGTGCGATTTCATTGCCTACATCGCTTACGGACGAAAACTGATCGATGGCGAGGCAGCGGGTATACCCGGCCAGGTGGGACTGGTGACATGGCGGGTGGAGGGGCCAAAGCTTGCTGCGCTGGCCGAAGAACTGACAGGACAACCCGGTGTCGAGCAGGTGGCGCGTTTCGGAGCGGCACTGCACGTGTCGGGCACCGATGCGGCCGCACTTGCCGCAACCGTATCAAAGCTGAAAAAAACGGGGAAACGCACCTGGAAGCAGCAGCCTGCCGGACTGGAGGAAGTGTTCATTCATCTGATGGCCGGTTCGCAGGATAATTTTGCCGGCAGGAGCCCAACGTGAGTGCTTCCTATTCAAGCGGCAGGTTCAGCGCTGTCCTGTTCAAGGAATTCATCCAGATGCGGCGTGACCGCATGACATTTGCGATGATGATCGCGCTTCCGATCATTCAGCTTATCCTGTTCGGATTCGCCATCAACAACGACCCCAAGAATCTGCAGACATATATCGAAATGAACGATACGGGCCCCGTGTCACGCAGCTTCCTGGCCGCGATGCAGAATTCGAAATATTTTGATTTCCAGGGCATTGTCGCGAATACGGAGCAGATCGATGCGGTGCTGAAAGACGGACGCGCCGCGTTCGTGATCTCTATACCGGAAGGGTTTGAACGGGCAGTGTTGCGCGGCGACCGGCCCTCGTTGCTGGTCATTGCCGATGCGACGGACCCGGCAGCCAGTGGCAATGCCGTTGCCGCGCTGAACCAACTGGTTTCTTCAAGTCTGCAGGGTATGACCGACACGGTCCTGCAGTCGCTGGCGGCACGGCCGCCGCCGTTCTCGGTCATCGTGCACAACCGGTACAATCCGGCAGGCGTAACCAGCTACAACATCGTTCCCGGTCTGCTGGCCATCATCCTGTCGATGACCATGGTGATGATCACCGCCATGGCGATCGTTCGCGAATCCGAACGCGGGACGATGGAGGCGCTGTTGTCTACCCCGGCCCGGCCGATAGAAGTGATGTTGGGAAAAATCCTGCCCTATGTGGTGATCGGATACGTGCAAACGCTGGTTTTCCTTGGGATGGCGCTCTTGCTGTTCGAGGTGCCCTTCAACGGTTCCTGGCAATCCTTCCTCATCGGCGTGAACGTGTTCATCGTGGTCAATCTGGCGCTGGGATTTCTGTTTTCGACGGTTGCCCGTAGCCAGATGCAGGCGATGCAGATGTCGTTTTTCTACATTCTTCCTTCGATACTGCTCTCCGGATTCATGTTCCCGTTTTCCGGCATGCCGATCTGGGCGCAATATATAGGATCGGCGATCCCAACCACCCACTTCATCCGCATCGTGCGTAAGGTCATGTTGAAGGGAGGGGAAATCGCCGAAATCGTGCCTGATCTGATGGCCCTGCTGGTCATCATGGTGATCATCACCGGCCTGGCCATGCTTCGCTACCGGCAGACACTTGATTAACGTTCAGATGTGGAGAGCGTGACCAAGAGCGCCCAATGCCGCCTCCTGGACGGCTTCACCGCGTGTCGGGTGCGCATGGATCGTCGCGGCGATATCCTCGAGCCGCGAGCCCATTTCAAGCGCCAGGCCGAACTGCGAACTCAGTTCCGATACGTTCGACCCGACCGCCTGAATGCCGAGGACAACGTGGTTGTCGGCGCGGGCAACCACCCGGACAAAACCCGCTTCATGCCCTGTGGTCATGGCGCGACCGTTGGCCTGGAACGGAAATTTGCCAATCTTGATATCGTGACCGGCGGCTTTGGCCGCTTCGGGTGACAGCCCGGCGGTGACCAGTTCAGGATCGGTGAAACAAACCGCCGGGATGGATATTTTGTCCCACGCTACCGGCAGGCCGGCAATGCGTTCGGCAACAAGTTCCCCCTGTGCCATCGCCCGGTGCGCAAGCATCGGTTCGCCGGTGATATCACCGATGCCGAACACGCCGGTCATCGACGTGTGGCAGTGCTGGTCGATGGCGATAAACCGACCATCGCGGGACAGGTCGAGCTGGTCCAGTCCCCAGCCATCGGTATTGGGCCGCCGCCCGACCGTAACAAGGATCTTGTCTGCTTTCAGCACCGAGGCCGTTCCTTCGCCATCGACGGCCACAAGCTCATTGCCGCTGTCGCTCAATCCTCTGGCGGTCGAATTCAGCAGGACCTCGATGCCAAGCTGTTTCAGTTTTCCCGATACGGGCCGTGTCAACTCGCGATCATAATGCGGCAAAATGCGATCGCCGGCTTCGACGATGGTGACCTTCGAACCCAGTTTCGCGAACGCCGTTCCGAGTTCAAGGCCGATATAACCGGCGCCGACAACCGCCAGATGTCGGGGCAATCGGGTTAGGGACAGGGCCTCTGTTGACGATATCACCCTGCCGCCGAAGGGCAGAGCGGGGATCTCGATCGGAACGGATCCGGTTGCAATCACGATGTTTGCTGCGCTGATCGTGATTTCTCCGTCGGCGGCCGTGACGAGGCACGTTTTGCCGTCAATCAGTCGGCCCCAGCCGGACACGCTGCGCACTTTGGTTTTTTTAAGCAGTGCTTCGACACCGGTGGTCAGGCGCGTGACGATTTCATCTTTCCAGGCAATTGTCTTTTTCAGTTCAAGCTTGGGTTTCGAAGCCGATATCCCAAGCGGCGACTCGGTGGAAAATGCGACGGCCTTTTCAAACTCTTCGGCGGCATGGATAAGGGCCTTCGACGGAATACATCCGATATTGAGACAGGTGCCGCCGGGTGTGGCTGCTTCCACTATGATCGTATCAAGTCCGAGCTGACCGGCGCGAATGGCCGCCACATAGCCGCCCGGTCCCGCTCCCAGCACGAGGGTATTGCATGTCAGCCTTTCCATCGAGGCTCAACCTTTCATGTCATGAAGAGTGTTGCGGGATGTTCCAGTCCGGAGCGGATGCTTTGAACGAACCGGGCCGCATCCCAGCCATCAACGATGCGGTGATCGAAAGAGGAAGACAGGTTCATGATCTTGCGCGGCACCAGAACACCTTCCCGGTATACCGGCCGCAGAACAATCTTGTTGACACCGATGACTGCGACCTCCGGGCGATTGATCACCGGCGTCGAGACAATACCTCCAAGTGCCCCGAGACTGGAAGTGGTGATGGTGGAGCCGGTTACGTCTTCCCGGCTGATCGAACCGTCCCGCGCCTGTTCCGCCAAACGCTTTGTCTCTGCCGCAAGATCCCATAGATCGCGGGTTTCCGCGTGATGTACAACGGGCACCATCAATCCGCGGTCGGTCTGGGTTGCGACACCGATATGGGAAGCGGCATAGCGATGGAGAATGTCGTTTGCGTCATCAAACCGGGCGCTGAATATCGGATGATCCTTCAAGGCGATAACCATTGCACGCAGGATCAGCGGCAACAGGGTCAAATGCGGCTTCTCGTCTTCGGCATCGGCGTTGAGATGCTGGCGCAAGGATTCCAGTTCGGTAACATCGACTTCCTCGACATAGGTGATGTGAGGGATGTTCCGTTTGGATTCCTGCATCCGTTCGGCGATCTTGCGCCGCAGACCGATGATCCTGATTTCCTCAACGCTGTTGTCTGCGTCCGGAGCGGACGCCCCGGCAGACCGGTTCCCGGCAATGAAACGATCGAGGTCGTCATGGACAATTCGACCCGCCGGACCGGTTCCGTGGACATATTGAAGCTGTACTCCGGCATCCCGCGCTCTTTTGCGAACGGCCGGGGACGCCAGCGGTTTCGCGCCGAGTGGGCGAGGCGGCTTGGTTTCAACATCTGGCGCCGGGATCGATACTCGCGCAGGTTTGGCAGGCGGGATCTCTTTCTTGACCGGTACTACCGGTGGGACTGTTTCGGTTACGGGTTCGGGTGGTGGTGCCTTTGCCGGAGCCTCGGGAGAACCTGCCTTGTCTCCGGCGACGTTTCCGGTTCCGGCAACCTCGATGGTTATGATGGTCGCTCCGACCGCCGTCATCTCACCTACGGTTCCGGTGATGGATGATACTTTTCCTTCAACCGGCGAGGGGATCTCGACTGTTGCCTTGTCGGTCATCACCGCCGCCAGAATGTCGTCCTCGCGAACAAGATCACCGACGGCAACGTTCCATTCCACGATCTCTGCTTCGGTGATGCCTTCGCCGACATCGGGCATCCTGATTTCATGAATGCCCATCAGACGGTCTCCATCATGGCTTTCAGGGCGTTGCCAACGCGCGTGGGGCCGGGGAAATAGTCCCATTCCTGAGCATGCGGATAGGGCGTATCCCAGCCGGTGACCCGTTCGACCGGGACCTCAAGATGATAGAAGCAGGTTTCCTGCACGCGGGCGCATAATTCGGCGCCAAATCCCGATGTCAGCGTGGCCTCATGTAAAACCATGCAGCGGCCGGTCTTTTGCACCGATGCGGTGATCGCTTCGATATCGAGCGGCAGCAATGTCCTGAGATCGATGATTTCGCCGTCAACTCCGGTCTCATTGACCGCCGCCTCGGCAACATAGACCATGGTTCCATAGGTCAGGATGGTCAGATCTCTGCCGGGGCGAAAAACCGAAGCCTTGCCGATCGGGACCGTATAATGGCCGTCCGGTACGTCGCCCAGCGGATGTTTTGTCCAGTTGCTGGCAGGGCGTTCGTGGTGACCGTCAAACGGCCCGTTGTAGAGCCGTTTCGGTTCGAAAAAGACCACCGGATCGTCATCTTCAATGGCCGAAATCAGCAGCCCCTTTGCGTCGCGTGGATTGGATGGAATGATCGTCTTGAGACCAGAGACATGGGTAAACAGCGCTTCCGGGCTCTGGCTGTGGGTCTGGCCGCCAAATATGCCGCCACCGACGGGGGAGCGGATTGTGATCGGCGCGGTGAAATCGCCGGCGGATCGGTAGCGCAGTCGGGCCGCTTCGGAAACGATCTGGTCATAGGCCGGATAGATGTAATCGGCGAACTGGATTTCGACGCAGGGTCTGAGGCCATAGGCGGCCATGCCGATGCCAGCGCCGACAATGCCACTTTCGTTGATCGGGCTGTCGAACACCCGGGACGTTCCGTATTTTTCCTGCAGTCCCTGGGTACAGCGAAAAACACCACCGAAAAAGCCTACATCCTCGCCGAAGACGACGACATTCTTATCGTCGGCAAGCTTGATGTCCATTGCATCGCGTATGGCCTCGACCATGTTCATCTGCGGCATGCTCAGACCCCCAGCTTCTGGCGTTGTTCGCGCAGATAGGGAGGCATCTCCTTGAACACATCTTCAAAAAGGTCGCGGGCACTGGACCCTTCACCCATGACACCGAATTCTTCCGCTTCCCTGGCTGCGGTCCGGATTTCGTCTTCAAATTCGGCTTCTGCCTGGCTGTGGCGCTCTTCGCTCCACAGACTGCGCTGGACAAGATGATTTTTCAGGCGAATGACCGGATCACCTAGCGGCCAAGCGTCGGATTCTTCCCGAGGGCGATATTTCGAAGGGTCGTCCGATGTAGAGTGCGGCGCTACCCGGTAGGTGACCCATTCGATCAGTGTCGGCCCGTGGCCACGCCGGGCTCGCTCGATGGCCCAGTCCGATACGGCAAGAACCGCCATCAGATCATTGCCGTCGACGCGCAGTGAAGCGATGTCATATCCATGCGCGCGCTCGGCGAATGTCGCCTCATCGCCGCCGGCAATGCCGCGGAACGAGGAAATGGCCCACTGATTGTTGACCACGTTGAGCACGACCGGCGGCTTGTAGACTGAAGCGTTGACGAGCGCCGAATGGAAATCGTTCTCGGCAGTCGAGCCGTCCCCGATCCAGCCCGATGCGATTTTCGTATCGCCGCTGATTGCCGATGCCATCGCCCAACCGACTGCGTGGATGAACTGGGTTCCGAGATTTCCCGAGATGGAGAAAAATCCATGCTTTTTCGATGAATAGAGAACCGGTAGTTGCCGCCCTTTCAGCGGATCCCGCTCGTTTGAAAGGATCTGGCAGATCATGTCGGTCAGCGGATATTCCTGGGCGATCAGCAATCCCTGCTGCCGGTAGGTGGGGAAATTCATGTCACCAGGCGAAAGCGCAAGTTGATGGCCGACGGCAATCGCCTCTTCTCCGGTGCATTTCATGTAAAAGGACGTCTTGCCCTGCCGCTGCAATGTCATCATGCGTTCGTCGAATGCCCGCGTGCGCATCATCGATCGCAATCCGGTCAGCAAAAGATCGTCAATGCCTTCCTGGGCCCAGGGGCCGACTGCCGCACCATCGCGACGCAACACCCGGATCATGGTCGATGAGAGATCTTTGATTTCGGACGGGCTGACATCAATCGGCGGGCGGCGGACCGTTCCGGCAAGCGGAATGTCGATATCGGAAAAATCGGCATCATCGCCAGGCCGGCTTGCCGGTTCGGGAACAGTGAATTCCAATGGAGCGTATTTGGACATTGACCGTTTATCCCTCAATTGACCGCATCTGACGCCATCCTGCACCAGAATCGGCGCGCGTTTTCACTTTTTTCAGATGTTTTTCAGCCTGATCTTGGCTATTATCTCCAACATGCTGGCAGTTATTGGAGTTAAATCGCGTGGACCGTATCGATCATGCCATTCTGGCGGAGTTGCAGCGCAATGCCCGACTCAAAACCACCGACCTGGCCGAGAAGGTCGGGCTTTCCGCGACACCCTGTGCCCGGCGCATTGCGGCACTGGAGAACGACGGTGTCATCAAACGCTATGCTGCGGTGGTCGAGCAAAGCAAGGTTGGCCTGCCCGTCAGCATCTTCGTATCGGTGGCGCTGAAAGAGCAATCAGCCCGGCTGATTTCGGATTTCGAGGCCAGTATCGCAAATTTCGAAGAGGTGATGGAGTGCTACCTGATGACCGGATCGCAGGATTTTTTGCTGCGAATCGTTGCCGCTGACCTGCATTCCTATGAGCGCTTCCTGCAGGACAAGCTGACCCAATTGCCGAATTTGGCTTCCATTCGCTCGCGATTTGCCTTGCGTCAATCGGTTCAGCGGTCGGCGCTGCCGACCGCATAGCATCTGTCAACCGCCGGTGACACTCATGTGCCGCTGTACCGCAGGGCGCCTGGTATTCCGGTCGATGATAAAGTCATGCCCTTTGGGTTTGCGCCCAATGGCCTCGTCGATGGTCTCAGAAACCAGTTCATTGCCTTCCGAAGCGCGCAGGGGCGCACGCAGGTCAGCGGCATCATCCTGACCAAGACACATATACAAGGTTCCGGTGCAAGTCAGCCGGACCCGGTTGCAGCTTTCGCAGAAATTATGGGTCATTGGCGTGATAAAACCGAGGCGTCCGCCGGTTTCTTCAACCTTCACATAACGTGCTGGACCGCCGGTCTTGTAGGGGATGTCCGTCAGCACAAACTGGCGTTCAAGCTCGGCACGCAATTGGGAAAGCGGAAGATACTGATCGGTCCGGTCGGCGTCGATCTCACCCATAGGCATCGTCTCGATCACCGTCATATCCATACCGCGCCCATGTGCCCAGCGCATCATCTCGGGAAGTTCGGCATCGTTAAAGCCCTTCAATGCGACCGCATTGATCTTGATCTGCAATCCAGCCTTTTCCGCCGCTTCGATTCCCTGCATCACACGGTCCAGCTTACCCCATCGGGTAATGTCGTGGAACTTGTCGGGGTCAAGCGTATCCATAGACACATTGATGCGTTTGACGCCGCAATCGGCCAGTTCGTCGGCAAAGCGGACCAGTTGCGAGCCATTGGTCGTCAGGGTCAGTTCCTCAAGCGCGCCTGATCGCAGATGACGCGAAAGCTGCCGGATGAAATGCATGATATTCTTGCGGACAAGCGGTTCGCCGCCGGTCAGGCGCAATTTGCGCACGCCTTTTTCAACAAAAACCGTACAGAGGCGATCCAGTTCCTCAAGGGTCAAAAGGTCTTTTTTGGGAAGAAACGTCATGTCTTCCGCCATGCAGTATACACAGCGAAAGTCGCATCGATCCGTGACCGATACCCGAAGATAGGAAATAGCCCTTCCAAACGGGTCGATCATCGATGCACCCAAATCCGGTGCGGCAGTGAGGTCGTAGTTGTCCACGAGTGTGACCTTCTCTATTTGAATGCCTAACTTCGTGACGTCGATGTACGACGTCAAGACCAAAATCATTGATCGAGCGCAATCGGACGCAAAGAATTGGAGAACATGTCATGGCCGAAACAGCTTGGCCGACTGAAATGCGGGTATCGCCGGCGCGCGACACGCTGAATATCCGCTTCGACAGCGGTGAACAGTTTGAACTCAGCGCGGAAATGTTGCGGGTGTTATCGCCAAGTGCCGAAGTGCAGGGGCATTCCCCGGAACAGCGCGTCACGGTTGGCGGAAAAAGCAGTGTACGGATCGAACAGATGGTGCCGACTGGCAATTATGCCGTGCGCATAGCCTTTGATGACGGTCATGATACCGGAATTTTTACCTGGGTCTATCTCGCGCAACTCGGCCGTGAGAAAGACCGGCGCTGGTCAGAATATCTCGAAGAACTGGCCCAAAAGGGGCTCGACAGGGAACTGCCCGGAACCGCCCGCGCTTAGGGTCAGGCCCTTAATCTACAAAGCTGATATGGGGATCTGAAAGAACATGACAACGATTGGCACCATTGAGGAACTGGAAGCGCTCTATGGTCTTCCGAAACAGGCATCGCTCGTCAAGGAAACAGACCGGATAACTCCACAATACCGCAGATTGATCGAAGCCTCACCGTTTGTCGCGCTCGCAACTTCGGGTCCGGAAGGTTTGGATTGCTCGCCACGAGGCGATCCGTCCGGCTGTGTTCGCATATATGACGACCAGACGTTGATGATGCCGGACAGGCGCGGCAATAATCGGATCGATAGCCTGCGCAATATCGTTCGTGACCCTCGGATCGGCCTGCTGTTTCTGATCCCAGGCAGCGGCACGACGTTGCGGATCAACGGGCAGGCCCGGCTCTCAAACGATCCAGAACTGCTGCAGTCTTTCGCCGTCTCTGAAAAGGCGCCGCGCAGCGTGATCATCATCACTATCGGTTCGATCTATTTTCAATGCGCACGTGCCGTTCTACGAGCCGGGCTCTGGAATCCCGAACGCCATGTCAACCCGACAGACCTGCCCACTCCTGGGCAGATTCTGGCTGAAATGAGCGACAATGCGGTTGGCGGTGCTGACTATGACGACGAATGGAACAGCCGCGCCGAAAAAACGATGTGGTGAATGTTCGGCTGTTTATCGCCGGACAATGACCCTGGTACCGACACCGACCTTCTCATAGAGATGCGAGACATCGTCATTCGCCATGCGGATGCAACCCGACGACATCGCCTGTCCGATGGTCCAAGGCTGGTTCGTGCCGTGAATACGGTAGAGGCTGGAGCCGATGTAGAGCGCACGTGCGCCAAGTGGATTGTTCGGTCCGCCGGGCATGTGAGCCGGCAGCTTGCGGCCCTTTTTGGCTTCCCGCCGGATCATCTGAGGTGGAGGGGTCCAGCCCGGCCACTCGGCCTTGCGCGATATCCGGTCGCGGCCCTGCCAGGTGAATCCGGTTCGGCCGACACCGACGCCGTACTTGATCGCCCGGCCGTTGCCCAGTGTGTAGTAGAGCCGCCGCTCGGATGTATCGATGATGATGGTGCCCTTCGCATGGTTCTCTGCAAAGCGCACTGTTTTCCGTTTGATCGGAGATTTGTTCGACCGGTAGTTTTTGCGCCCGGTGCCGCGGGTCAACTCAACGCGCGTTACCAGTTTTTGTTTTTTCGTATCGTAGACAAAATCCGATTCCGCGTGTGCGCCGGATTGCGGCGCAGCCACTGCAAAGGCAATGGTCATGGCAATTGGAAGAAGAAGACGTTTAAACACCACCCAAATTCCCCATTCTGAAATGAGCCGAATTCACCAATGCACCATTAGGAGGTGCATTCCAAGGATGTCAATTATTGCTACTTCCGGTAACGGAAAGGTTATCAACAGATAGCTGTTTCGGAAAGGTCGTTACGGAATCAGCCAAGGTTCAACTCCTTGAAAAAGTCGTTCCCCTTGTCGTCGATGACGACGAAAGCGGGAAAATCTTCCACTTCTATCCGCCAGATAGCCTCCATCCCGAGCTCCGGATATTCGACGACCTCGACTTTCTTGATGCAATCCTTTGCCAGTCGCGCGGCCGGTCCGCCGATCGATCCGAGGTAAAAGCCGCCATGGGCTTTGCAGGCCTCGCGAACCTGCCTGGAGCGGTTGCCTTTTGCCAGCATGACCATTGAACCGCCAAAGGACTGAAACTGATCGACATAGGAATCCATGCGGCCGGCGGTTGTCGGACCGAAGGAGCCGGAAGCATAACCTTCCGGTGTCTTTGCCGGTCCGGCATAGTAGATCGGGTGATTCTTGAAATAGTCCGGCATTTGCTCTCCGGCTTCCAGCCGGGCGCGGATCTTGGCGTGCGCGAGATCGCGGGCGACAATAATCGGCCCGCTGAGCGACAGTTGGGTCTTGACCGGGTGCCTGCCGAGTTCTGTCAGTATTTCCGACATCGGACGCGTGAGGTCGATCTGCACCACACCGTGTGACAAAGCCGCTTCATCGATGTCCGGCATGTAGCGGGCCGGATTTGCTTCCAATTGCTCAAGGAAGATGCCGTCTTTGGTTATCCTGCCCAGCGCCTGCCGGTCTGCGGAACAGGAAACGCCAAGGCCGATCGGCAGTGAGGCACCGTGGCGCGGAAGCCGGATCACCCTGACATCGTGGCAGAAATATTTGCCGCCGAACTGGGCACCGACCCCGAGCGATTGTGTCAGTTTGTGGATTTCTGCTTCCATCTCGTGATCGCGGAATGCGTGGCCGGATTGCGAACCCGAGGAGGGGAGCCCGTCGAGATAACGCGTGGACGCCAGCTTTACGGTCTTGAGGTTCATTTCCGCCGATGTGCCGCCGATAACCACCGCGAGGTGATAGGGCGGGCAGGCGGCGGTCCCGAGCGTCAGTATTTTCTCTTTCAGGAATTCGACAAGCCGGTCGTGGGTGAGCAGAGACGGTGTGCCCTGATACAAGAATGTCTTGTTGGCCGATCCGCCGCCCTTGGCGACAAACAGGAAATCATAACTGTCCTCGCCATCCTCATAGATATCGATCTGAGCCGGCAGATTGTCCTTGGTGTTTTTTTCCTCAAACATGGAAATCGGGGCAAGCTGCGAGTATCGCAGGTTCTTCTTTTCATACGCGTCTTTCACACCGGCTCCGAGCGACGTGGCATCTCCACCCTCGGTCCAGACGCGCCGGCCCTTTTTTGCCATGATGATGGCGGTTCCAGTGTCCTGGCACATGGGCAGAACACCGCCTGCGGCGATGTTGGCGTTCTTGAGCAGATCATAGGCGACAAAACGGTCATTGTCGGTTGCCTCGGGATCCTCCAGAATGCTGGCCAGCTGTTCCAGGTGTCCGGGGCGCAGCAAGTGGTTTATGTCGGAAAACGCAGCCTCTGCGAGGAGGCGCAATCCGTCCACATCGACGCTGAGTATCTCCTGACCCTTGAAGCTGTCGGTTGAGACATAGTCACCGGACAGTTTCCGATAGGGCGCTTCGGTTTTTTCGAGTGGAAACAGGGCGTCGGCCATCATTCAACTCCTGATGGATTACGTGCAAATCGGATGTTATCTTTTAGCCGGAATACCCGGCACTGCAAATTGCTGAAGACATCGAAGGTTCCAGGCGGGTCGGACTCAGCGGCTTTCTGTCTTGGTTCACAGGCCGTTAAGGATTCTGCCATTTTTTGACTGCACAAAGTCGTGAACACCAGCGTTGGTTCAATTTGCTTAACGTGATTGATCAAATTGTCTATAGTCTGCGTGACGTGTTTCACAGATGCGGATTTCCGAGTCGGTTGCGTGGCTCAAATGATCCGCTGGGCGCTTCGGTGGTGGGTGTTGTGGTGTACCCTTGAACGAACCAATGTTCACCGGGAAGAAAATATCGGGTTGTGATTGAGAAATGCGAATAATGTCAGGTAATACTCTCCGTGTGGCCGCCGCAATATCGGCGTCGATGTTCGTTTTCGGAACGGCAAGCGAGGCTTATTCAGCCAATCTATTCGACATGTTGTTCGGCGGAAACCGGCTGAACAGAAGCCGCGTCATCAAACCCGACGTCCGGTTGAAGACGAATAAACGGAAGGTCGTCAAACGGGTTCGGATCAGTAGCCCGAAATACTACACCTACAAAACCGACAAGATGGTCCGGGTGAATTTTGCCGGTGTTGTCGCTTCCAAGGCCGAAACATCGTTGTTGCCGACCCTGGACAATGATTATTTTGACGAAGCCGTCGATGCTTTGGCTGCTTATTCCCTGACAGCCGACAAGCAGATCGCCGCGGCACTTGAAAAATATTATACGGAAAACCGCTCGTTCATCTGGATCAGCGGCCATCACCCGAACGGCAAGGCCGAGGCGGCACTTGCAGTGCTTGCCGACGCTGACAATTGGGGATTGGTGGCCAATGAATATCTGGTTGACTCCCCTGAAGGCGCGTTCTCCATGGACGACATTCCTTCCCGTCTGACGCAACTCATCCGATTCGAGATGACGATGTCGGCTCGGGTTTTGCGTTATGCGCATGACGCCCGGCAGGGCAGGGTGGATCCGAACCGTCTGAGCGGATACCACGACCTGCCACGCAAGGATGTGAGCTTACCCAGTGTCTTGGGTGCCTTGGCTGATTCCGAAGATGTCGGTGAATTTCTGACGTCTCTGCATCCATCCAATGAGCGGTTTGCCGCGTTGCGGGCCGAACTGGCAGCTGTCCGTGCGGATGAGGAAGACGAGATTGTCATTGACCTTTCAACTTTTGTGAAACCTGGCCGGACGCATGCTGAGTTTCCAAAGGTCCTGGCGGCGATCAGGAAACATGCGACGCCTGAGTTTCTGGAAGAACATGGCGAGTTGCTCACCACCCATGAAGGCAACGAGCTCTACGCCCCGGAACTGGTCGGATTGATAAAAGCCGCACAGAAACAGCACGGGGTAGGCGCGGACGGTATTGTTGGACGACGCACCGTAAATGCCCTGAGTGGCGATTCCAAAGCCGGCCGGTTGGACCGCGTGTTGCTCGCCATGGAGCGTTTGCGCTGGCTGCCGTCAAACCTCGGCAAAACGCATGTTCTGATCAACCAGCCGGGATACCGGGTTTCATTCAATTCGGATGGCACGGAAAAGTTGTCGATGCGGGTTGTGGTTGGCAAAAAGGCAAATCAGACAAGCTTCTTCCACGATGAGATCGAAAGAGTGGTTTACAATCCGTACTGGGGTGTTCCGCAATCGATCATCGTCAACGAAATGCTTCCACGCCTGATACGCGACCCGGGTTACCTCGATCGAGCCGGCTATGAGGTGACCAATGCCAGGGGCAAACGGATATCCTCCAGAGCCGTTAACTGGGGCGCTTATGGGTCGAGAGTCCCGTTCAACGTGCGGCAGAAGCCAAGCGCCAAGAACGCCTTGGGTGAACTGAAAATATTGTTCCCGAACAAACATGCGATCTACATGCACGACACTCCTTCAAAGAGCCTGTTCAAGAAGGATATTCGGGCGTTCAGTCACGGCTGTGTACGGCTTGAAAAGCCGCGAGAGATGGCCGCAGCGGTGCTCGGAGTGTCAACCAGCGACATCGCGAGCAGGCTGAAGAACGGGCATTCGACGGAGGAATTGCGGGCAAGGATTCCAGTCTATGTTGCCTATTTCACTGCGTGGCCGGCAACTTCGGGCGAAGTCAATTATTATGAAGACATCTACGGGCGTGATGTTCACTTGAAGAAGGCTGTCGCGGCTGTTGAAGCAATCCGCAGACCCGGCAGTTAGTTCTGCGCCTGCTCAAATTTCCAGCCGGCTTCGAAGCCGTGCTTCGTCATCAGCCGCGGGGCCGTTGGGTCCGGGCCGATGCTGTTGACGGGCATGGTAGTCTGAACCACGGGGTGTCGCGGCAACTCGTGATGCATCGCGAACAGAGCCGTTGACGAGTGATGACGTGCCATGCGATTGAGTGTTTTTTCACTGACCGTACCGAGATTTTGGTAAGGATCACGACAATAGTTGGCAATTCCCGATGCCGTAAGCTCTTGCTTGCAGTTTCCGCAATCTGCGGAATCGGAAGGCCATTGACCGTTATGGGGTAATTGATGAGCGAGTCCCTTTCCAACGACATTATTGGGCTTATCGCCGAGCACACCGAATTGGAGGCAGCGGATATTAAGCTCGATACCGAACTGGACAGTCTCGGTATTCACTCGCTTGAGCTTGTCGAGATAATCATGGACATTGAGGAGAAATACGATGTCGAGATTGAACTGGATGCCGCCACCGCATCCGATTCGATCAAGACGATCGGGGACATTATCTCCGAGGCGGAGAAGCTGGTAAAAGGTGAAACCTGAATGCCACGGCAGCGCGTTGTCGTAACTGGCCTCGGTGGTATCTGCTCTCTCGGTACGAATGCATCGGAAATCTGGACGGCAATGGCAGAGGGCCGTCCCGGCATTGGTCCAATTGAATCACCGATTTATAGGCCAACCAAAATACAGACGGTTGCCGAGATTCTGGAGTTGCCCGACCATGGAATATCGCGGAGGCAGACCGCGACGATGGATCGATTCAGCCTGCTTGCGGTAATTGCTGCAAATGAGGCGCTGGCTCAATCCGGGCTGGTTCTGGACGAAAAAACTTCCTTGCGCACCGGTGCGGTCATCGGCACTGGTGTCTGTGGCTGGTACGCGCTGGAAAAGTCGTATTTGCGACTGCTTGTCGAAGAACGTGACCGCGTTGACGTTCTTTCGGTACCGATGGGCATGACCTCTGCGCCTGCCAGCCAGGTTAGCATGGTCAACGGCATTCGCGGGCCTGTTTTCGGTGTGACATCCGCCTGCTCCTCGTCGAATCATGCAATATCCAGTGCCGTTGATCTTCTGCGATCCGGCCGGGCGGATGTGATCATCGCCGGGGGTACGGAAGCTCCAATCATTTGGGGTATTCTCAAGGCTTGGGAGGCGCTCAGGGTCGTTTCTCCCGATGCCTGCAGCCCGTTTTCGGCCGACCGCAAGGGGCTCAGTCTCGGGGAAGGAGCCGGCGCCGCGGTTCTTGAGACCTATGAATCGGCAACCCGGCGCGGCGCGGAAATCCTGGCAGAAATCGTCGGCGTCGGCATGACAGCAGATGCCACCGATATCGTCGCACCGACCAGGGACGGCCCGGCACGCGCCATGCAACTCTGCCTGGAGGATGCCGGTCTGAACAGGGAGCAAGTCCAGTACATCAATGCGCACGGAACTGGAACAAAAATGAACGACCGGATTGAGGTCGAGGCGATGAAAGATGTTTTCGGTGATCATGCGACCGAGCTTTCCATTTCATCCACCAAATCCATGCACGGGCACTGTCTGGGCGCATCGGGTGCGCTGGAATTGATTGCCTGCGTCAATGCGGTTCGCCATGGGATCGTCCCGCCAACGATCAACTACACCGAAGCCGATCCGGACTGCGACCTGGATGTGACTCCGAATGAGGCGCGTGAACGAAAAGTCGATGTCGCAGTCAGCAATGCATTCGCATTTGGCGGCACAAATGCATCGGTGGCTGTCCGCGCGATTTAGAGGCTCTAGTCGAAATCCGGTCGGAAGGCGTTTCCAACCGGTTTCACCCGGCAATGTGCTTTGCCGCCGAAATGCATCGGGACGAGAATATCACCCGTTTCGGCAAGCGTTTCGAGCAATGCGTACCGCGTTACACGCGCCTGATCAGGATCGGAACAAAACGCACTGCTCCATTCCGGCATGACCATCTGGATAGGCGAGTGGATTGCATCGCCGCAGAAAATGCCGCTTTGGCCACCACGTGAGACCTCCATGCTCATGTGACCGGGTGTATGCCCTGCAGAACTGCGCAGGATGAGGCCCGATGCCAATTCCCTGCCGTCATCGACCAGATCCATCAGTCCGGCCTGCATCACGGGCAACACGCTGTCTTCGAAGCAATTGGGTGCCGCCTGCGCGTCCTTGGCAGCAGTCTCGGCCTGCCAGTGATCGAACTCCACCCGGCTGCAAATATAGCGGGCGTTCGGGAAGGTGGGGACCCACCGGTCATTTTCCAGCCTGGTGTTCCAGCCAACATGATCGGCATGCATGTGGGTGCAAAAAACGACGTCGACGTCTTCCGGTCGAAGCTGGTTTTCAGCAAGTGCGGCAATCCAATCGCCGCCGACGCGCCGGTGCCATTCCTTTCGGTGTGGTCTTTCCTTGTGATCTCCTACACAGGCGTCGACGAGAATGTTTCGTCCTGACACCCGCAGGAGCCAAGATCTCACGGTCAGGCGAACATCGCCATTCATCAGGAAATCGGGTGAGAGCCAATGTCGTTCCGCATCGAGGCGCCCCGAATCCGATGCTGGAAAGAGTGTTGCCATTGGGATTTGGAAATCCGGAAGGTCGATGATGCCCGTTACTGAAACATCACCGATCATAAAACTGGTCATCGATACGGTCCTTCACATGATCCGGGGTTTTTCGATTGAATCATCACGCGCGGCGTCCGGACCATCCCAAAAGCGGCCGATATAGCGGCCACCTGTCTGTCCGTTCGAAGCATCCGATGCGAGCCACAATATCGCCTCGCGCATTACAGCCGGCGAAAGCAGGTTGCCGTCAGCGCCTTTCTTGTCAGGTGCGGGCGGCAGCAAATCGGTGTCGGCAGCACCGCCGGGCAGCAGCACATTGACGTCAACTCCGCTGTCTGCCAGGTCCCGCGACCATATCCGGCTGGCGGCTTCCAGAAACGCCTTTGACGGACCGTAGGGCGAATAACCCGCCCGCACCATCGTCTGATCTGAGGTCGAAATGTTGACAATCTTGCCAAATCCCCGTTCCAGCATGTGAGGAACGACCGAACGCGCCATCAGGAACGGGCCATTGACATTGACATCGACTATGTTGCGCCAGCCGTCGATATCGGATTTCCAGAAACTTGCCGGTGATGTGTTGAAGGTCTCAGATATAAGCCGCATTCCGCGTCCGGCATTGTTCACCAGCACATCAATATGTCCAAAGTGATCAAGACAGGCGGAAGTGGTTCTTTCGACAGCTTGCGGGCTGGTCACATCAGCCACAATCGCCAGAGTGTTCTGACGCCCTGCGATCGAGCTGATTTCAGCTTCGGCCTGCTGCAGGGCTTCGCTTTGGGAAGTGCCCGTCACGCAAAGTCTGCAGCCTGATTCAGCAAGGGCCACGGCCATTTCCCGGCCAAGACCCCGGACGCCTCCGGTAATTAACACGACCCGACCGACAAGTGAGGGATCACGTGGCATCAAATCTGCCCAGGCCTTGTCGATATATTCATGGCATGTATCCGCCGCCGTTTACCCAGAGCACCTGTCCGGTCATGAACCCGCTGTCCGGTCCAAGCAGGAACATGATCGGACCGACCACGTCCTCCGGTGTTGCGAGTCTCGCCAGCGGGGTCATTCGTGCATAGGCTTCAATATCCAGTTTGGTCTCCTGATCTTCGTCTGAACGGCCGGTTCCACCACGCAGGAACGCAGTATCGACCGCGGCCGGCCCGACAGCGTTGATACGAATGGCAGGCGCTGCTTCCAGGGCCAGCGTTTTGGTGAGGTGCACCATACCGGCCTTTGCGGCGCCATAGATGCCGTAACCGGGCCGGACATTAGAGGCCAGGCCGGAAACGATATTCACCATCGATGGAGCATTACCCTTCCGCAAATGGGGCAGTGCGGCCTTCGCGGCGAGAAACGCACCGCGGAAATTCCCGGTCATGGCTTCGTCGAATTCCGCGAGACCAGTCTCTTCGATTGATCGCAACCCGGTCATGAAGCCGGCCAGATTGACAAATCCGTCCAATGGACCCAGGCCGTCAAACGCCGACTCGACAGATGCCGGATCTGAAACGTCAATTGGCCGTGACATCACATCACCCTGCGGTGCATGACGTTCCAGCGATGCCGGCAGATCGAGGACGGTCACCCGCCAGCCATCGGTCAGAGCACGTGCGGTCAGGGATCGTCCGATGCCACCGCATCCGCCAAGAAGAACCAGGTGTCGTCCGCTATCGGACATTGCTGCCTCCTATGGTGTCAGCAGGCGGCACCAGGAAGGTGCCGCCAAGACGCGTTGTTAATTCCTGGCCATCAGCTATCGGGGCAATCGTCGGCCGCCCATTCATCAAGCTTGGTCCATTTGCCATCCTTGATCTGAATCACATAGCCCGGAAGTTCGGCATCACGGCCAACAAAACAGATGTTGTTTCCAAGAATCCCGGAAAAACGGATGCCCGTAAGCTTCTGGCGGATGATGTCCCGTTCTGCCGCCAATTTGTCCGGATCGCCGGTCACGCCGCCCTCACGCATTGCCTGCGCCAGCAGATAAACGCTGTCATATGATTGGGCATCGGTGTGATGCGCGCCAAGCTTGTGAATACCGCGGCGTTCATTTTCGGCCATGAATTTCTCGGTAAACGCTGTTGCCGCGGGCGAAGAGTCCTTGTGGAATCCGGCAATGAAGGTCGTGCCTTCCGCCTGATCGCCAAACAGTTCCAGAATGTTCGGGTCGGAAAAGATCTGACTGCCGATCATCCGCCCCTTGTATCCTTGACGCTTTAGTTCGCGGATTGTCTTGGCGGCGTTTTCAGGCAAACCGGCGACGGCGACAAGATCGGGATTCTTTTCGACAATACCGGCGATCTGCGGCGCGACATCGAAACTCTTGTAGGTGATCGCAACCGGCTCGCCATGCTCGATATTGAAGTTTTTCAGCAGTGCCGGATAGAGCTTTGTACCGACAATATTGGCAACGCGCTCGTCGGACACGTAGACGATTTCCGCAGTCTTGCGAGGATAGTCCAGCTTGTTCAGGGTTTTCAGCAGCCTGGCAAACTGTTTGCCTTCACCCTCCGTCAGGCGCCATGCCCATTCCTTGCCGTCGGTCAGCCCGGGAGCTGATGAGGCGTTGGAGATCATGACGATCTTTTCGCGTTCGGCAACATTGAAGGCAACGGCCGCTTCGCCGGACGAGAATGGGCCAATAATGGCAAGAACGCCGTTGTCCTTTGCCAGAGTTCTTGCGGCAAGCGCTGCCTGTTTCGGATCGGAAGCACTGTCGAATTTGATGATCTCGATCTGTTTTCCGTTGACGCCGCCGGCAGTATTGATTTCCTCGACCGCGATTTCAACAGCGGCAATTGCCGGCTCGCCGGGCCCTTTGAGCGGCCCCGATGTCACGGTGATGAATCCGAGCTTCATGGTGCCTTCCGCCTGGGCCGCAAATGCGAACAGCATGGCGGCACCAATCGTCATGGCGCGTAAGCAGGTTTGTAATTTCATCGTCCTTACTCCTTGTTGTTATTCACCCTCTTAGTCACGTCCGGTCAGGCCGCGTCCTGCGCGCCAAGATAGGCTTCGGCGAGGCGCGGATCGTCAGCCAGTTGTTGTGCAGTCCCTTCTGCTTTCACTTCACCCAATTCCAGCACATAGCCGCGTGAGGCCATTTGAAGCGCCATATGAGTGTTTTGCTCGACAAGCAGGATCGATAGTCCGTTGCTGTTCAACTCGGCGATCAATTCAAATAGTTGTTCAACGAGTATTGGCGACAGTCCAAGCGACGGTTCATCCAGCATCATCAATTTCGGACGCGCCAGCATTGCTCTGCCTATGGCGAGCATTTGTTGCTCGCCACCCGACAGCACAGAGGCAGCAGAGTGACGTCGTGCCGCCAGATTGGGGAAGCGTTGGAAAATGCGTTCAACGTCCCTGTGTGTCGTTGCCCCGGTCTGGGTGTAGGCTCCCATGAGGAGATTTTCCTCGACGGTCAGGCTGACGAAGATCTGCCGACCTTCAGGAACCAGCGAAATTCCGGATTTGACCCGTGTTGCCGTGTTGCGTGATTGAACCTGCTTACCTTCAAAGGTTATCGTCCCGCCTGAAATCGGCGTCGCTCCGGCAATCGCACGCAATAGCGTGGATTTACCCGCTCCGTTTGCGCCCAGTACCGTGACAATCTCGCCGGGGGCCACACTGAGATCCACCGAACGGACCGCATGGTTTGCACCGTAACGAACATCAAGGCCGGCCACTTCAAGCTGCATCGGTCGTGTCCTCCGCATGGCGGCGGCCGAGATAGGCTTCCAGGACCGCCTTGTCCCGTCGCGCTCCGGCTGCGGGCCCGTCATAGATCAGTCGACCGAAATTAAGCACGGTAATGTGCTGGCAGAGGCTGTTAACGAACGGCATGTCGTGCTCAACAACCAGAAGCGTCACACCGCTGTCGGCGACTTCAATCAGAAAATCACGCAAGGCTGCGGTTTCGATGGGATTCAGTCCGGCCGCCGGTTCATCGAGCAGAAGAAGACGAGGGCTTGAAACAAGGGCGCGGACCACTTCGATCTTCTTGCGGACACCATAGGGCAGATTGCCGACGACCTGTCCCTGATGGGCATCGAGCCCGAAAGCCTCGAGTGTGGCAAGCGCTGCCAGTCGCTCGCGTGACCTCGGCAGCCAGCCGATTGGTTTTAGCAGTTCCGACAGGCCGGCGTTTGAATGCTGGCCCAGCATGACGTTTTCGACAACGGACAAGTGGGGCATCAATCGGATGTTCTGGAAACTGCGCGCCATTCCGAGGCCAATACGCCGGCGCGACGGAGTGCCTTCCAGGTTTTTTCCCTCCAGGCGGATGCTGCCGGCATCGATCGGAAACACGCCGGATATCAGGTTGAAAAGGGTGGTTTTACCCGCCCCATTCGGTCCAATCAGCGCGTGACGCGAGCCTTTCGCCACGTTGAACGACACATTTTCCAGAACCACTACGCCGCCGAAATTCTTGGACACTGCTTCGAGTTGGAGGATCGGTTCAGCCATGACGCGTCCCCGGTGCCAATCTCAACCAGAGCCGATCCAACGCATCACGAGTAACGATCCCCTCGGGGCGGAAAATCATCATCGCGACGATCAGAACGCCGAATATGAAAAACCGCCAGTCTTCGCCGATGCGAAGGGCTTCGGGTACCAGCGTGAAAAACGAAGCGCCGAAAAGCGGCCCCCAAGCGGTCTGGGTTCCACCGATCAGCACATATAGCAGGACAAAAATCGACAGCAGTGCGTTGAAGTACTGAACCTCGACAAATCCGAAATAAAGGGCGTAAAGCGCGCCTGACAATCCGGCCAGCGCCCCACCGAGGGCAAAGCTCATGACCTGGATGGCACGATTGTTGACCCCCATCAGATCCGCAACCGATTCATCGTCATGTACAGCGCGCATCGCCAGTCCGACGCGTGTGGACATCAAATAGAAGACAAAAAGGATCACAAGCAGGGTCGCGGCGATGATTGCGTTGACCTCGACATAATCACTTAACGGCAACCCGACCGCACCGCCCAGAAACTCCGAGTTTATGATGATACCCGCAACGACTTCCGCAAATGCGAATGTCGCAAGCACCATGTAAACGCCGCGCGTGCGCAGAATCGGGAAGGCAATGACGAACCCGATGGCTCCGCCGATTGCCATTGCGATGAGAATGGAAGTCCAGACCGAAAATCCGTAGACCGACGACATTATCGCGCAGCCATAGGCGCCGATCGCCTGAAAACCGGCGCCGCCGAGATTGAGCTGTCCGGAAGCGGCCGTCACGTAAATCCCGTATGCGAAAATCACGTTGATCCCGAGAATCGATACGATACCGGCCAGATATCCGCTCATCAGAACTTGCCCTTGCCGATCGCGTTGTGGCCGAACAGCCCCTGCGGACGAAGCAGCAATAGCACCAGCAGCAGACCCCAGACCGATATCTGCACTGATGTTGCACCAAAGAAATGGATCGACAGGGTTTCCGTCAGTCCGACGATCAGGCCGCCGGCAATTGCTCCCCAAACGGACCCAAGCCCGCCGATGACCATCCCGGCGATGGCCTTGGTTCCGACATTGTCTCCCATATAGGGGCTGACTTCACCGTAATTGACGGCAAATAGCGCGCCGGCCAGACCGCAAAGAAGGCCGGTTAGAACAAAAACCACTGGAACGATCCGATTGACCTCAACCCCCATCAGGGTCGCTGCGTCGGGATTTTCAGCGGTGGCGCGCAACGCCCGTCCTATGCGGGACCGAGTGAGCAGCAGGGACAGACCGGCGACAATCCCAAGTGAAACCGCGAGGCTGATTACTTGTGGAATTGAGATAATCAGACCTGCAACCCGCCAGTTGAGATCGGCAAAAGGCGTGCGAAAGGCCTGTGAATCCGAGCCGTGCGCGATCAGCACGAGATATTCAAAAATCAGCAGAAATCCGAGCGAGGAAACCAGCGGTATCGCGTGTTCGGTTGCGTCACCGTGTTTGGCTTTGAAGTAGCGGTAAGTGAATCTCTCGACGAGCAGGGAGGCACCGATGGCGCAGAGAATTCCTATTGCAAGCGAGGGAGCCCATCCGAGCGGATCTGAAAGGCCGAACGGCAATCCGTAGACCGAGAGGGACCAGCCGACCATCCCGGCCAGCATGAACAACACGGGGATTGTGAAGTTCAGAAAATTGAGAATTCCGATCGTCAGCGTAAATGCGACGGCAACACCGACATAGATGCCGCCCAGCAGCAACCCGTTCAGAACTTGCTGAACCAGAAGCATCAGTCACCTTCTCCAGAAGTCCGCCAATAGCGTATGCGATGCCTCATCGGTTCATTCCGTTGTTGCCTCGATCTCAAGGGTCTCTAATCTTGCGTCACTTGTCCAGACAAATTTTCAATTGACCGAACCCAAATCAGCACTGACAATGGGAGAACTGCGGAATGACCCGCCCGAAGGCGAAGGAATCATGAGCGACAACAAGGATCGGGTTTTGATCGTGGGCGCCGGGCCAGTCGGTCTGGTCGCGGCGGCATCGCTGCTTTCGGAAGGAATACCGGTCACACTGCTGGAGGCAACGGCTGACCTGGCCGCGGATCTGCGGGCGTCGACCTTTCACCCGCCGACGCTCGATATCCTCGAGCGATTGGGACTGGCAGACAAACTCATCGAACAAGGCCTGATTTGCCCCTATTGGCAGTTTCGGGATCGCAAAAAAGGGGTTGTTGCAACATTCGACCTCGGTCTGCTCAAAGACGAGACGGCGCATCCTTACCGGCTTCAGTGTGAGCAATGGAAACTTACCGAATCTGCGCGCGAGCTGGTCGACAATCACGCCGATGGCACGTTGATCACAAATTTTACCGCTGAAAGTGTGTCCCAGGACGATAACAGTGTCAGTGTGGTTGGCATGCATCCCGACGGTGTTCACGAAGAGTTCCGGGGCCGGTTTCTGATCGGAGCGGATGGCGCGAAGTCGGTTGTTCGCAAAACGTTGGGAACGAATTTCGAAGGCATGACAATTCCGGAAATCTTCCTCTCGCTTTCAACCCATTTTCGCTATGACGAGGCGATCCCCGACCTAGCCAACATCGCCTATGTATCGGATCCGGAAGAATGGCTGGTGCTACTGCGAACGCCGAGCCTGTGGCGTGTCCTGTTGCCGACAAGCGCTGCGGACACCGAAGAGACGATCATGGATCCGGCCAATGTGGAAGCGCGCCTGCAGGCTGTTTTGCCGTCGCAGGAACCCTACAAGGTTGTTCACAAGACGGCCTACAGGGTTCATGAACGGGTGTCCGACCGTTATGTGCAGGGCCGAATATTTCTGGCAGGGGATGCCGCCCATCTGAACAATCCGCTTGGCGGCATGGGGATGAATGGCGGTATTCACGATGCGGTCAATCTTGTCAGCAAACTCGCCCGGGTATGGCATGGCGCGCCGCTGGACCAGATGGGCCGTTATGAACGTCAGCGGCGCAAAGTGGCGATCGAGACGGTGCAGGCGCAGGCGTTGCGAAACCGGAAAATTCTCAACGAGACCGACCCGCAGAAGCGACAGGCATTCTACGATGATCTGCGTGCCACGGCAGACGACCCGGTCCGGCACAAGGAATACGTTATGCGTTCGTCGATGATACAGTCTTTGCGCGAACTCGAAACGGTCGAGTAGGGAAGGGAGCCATGACTGACAGTCTCGGTCATCGCATGAAATTCGGTGTCATAGCACCATCAACGAATACATCGGTTCAGCCAGAGTTCGATTCCATGCGGCCGCATGGCGTGACCAATCATTTTTCGCGCATCCACATCCCGGACAACCCGATCAGAAATGATGAGGATTTCAAGCAGCTGATGGTCGATATTCGCGCCGAACTCATGGAATCGGTCGACCGGGTCATGACTTGTTCCCCGGGCGCGCTCATCATGGGCATGTCGGCGGAAACGTTCTGGGACGGCCTCGACGGTTCGGTCCAGCTTCAAAAGCGTGTCGAAAAACGGGCTGGCGTAGGGGTGACCATGGGATCAGATGCCTGTCAGGCAGCGTTGCGTTGCTATGGGCAGATCAAGCGCATTGCGGTCATCACCCCATATATGCCTGTCGGGGATGATCAGGTGAAGCGGTTTTTTTCTGATTGCGGATACGAGGTGCGTCGGCTCAAAGGCCTGAAATGTGCCGGCCCTCAGCTGATCGCCCATGTTGGTGAACGGGAACTGCGTGACAGTCTGATCGAACTGGATGGCCCCGACATAGAGGCGATCGTGCAGGTTGGAACAAATCTGGCGATGGCACGCCTGGCGGGAATTGCGGAGTTCTGGCTGGACAAGCCGGTCATTGCAATCAATACGGCGACCTATTGGTGGGCGCTGCGGCAAAACGGAATCAACGACAAGATTGCGGGATATGGTTCCCTGTTGATGGAGCATTGATGCTTAACCGGATGAAATCAAACGGGAATTCGGACTGTCGTGGTACGAATTATGCAATAGTGATTTTGATATGATACCCGAGAGACGGCTAAAAAAAGCTCCAAGATATCTCGAAATTCTTGAAATCGTCCGTGCTCGAATCCAAAGCGGCATGTACGGGGTGGGTGACAGGTTACCGAGCGAGGCCAAATTTTGCAGCGAGTTTGCGGCAAGCCGTTTCACCGTTCGCGAAGCATTGCGGCGGCTGCAGGCTGAAGGGCTGGTCGAGCGTAACCAGGGCGCCGGAAGCAGGGTCGTGCGTAATTCGTCGTCCGGCGTGTTCGTTCAAAGCCACCGGTCAGTATCTGAACTCGTCCAGTTTTCTCTGGATACCCATTATTCCTTCATCGAAAGCGAAGAGACTGTCCTCGACGAAACCGTTGCTCCACTGGTTGGTGGCAGCGCCGGCGAATCCTGGTGTGTGGTCAGGGGGTTGCGTTCCACCGAACCAAATCGCGAGCCGCTTTGTCTGATCGAAAGCTATGTTCCGGCGCGTTTTTCACAATTCGTGCCGAAACTTGCCCAGACACAGGGGCCGCTTTATTCTGTGCTTGAACAGGAAACGGGCGAGCGGATCACTGCCGCGACCCAATCGGCTCAGGCGCTGCAGATGCCGGATCATATTGCCGCGGCCATGTCGGTTCCGAAAAGCAGTATCTCGCTTCGGCTGATGAGGCGCTATCAAAGCGCAATCGGTACTGTGATCGCCTCGTTCAACTGGCACCTTGGCGGTGACCGTTTCATTCACCGCACCAATCTGTCACTGCGGGAAGTCGACAATTGATCACCGGGCGTCGCGCCGTCAGATATGACTGGTGTGGTTCTGCAGATACCACTCTGCGATCTCCTCCCGGGTGGCGAACCAGACATCATCAAACTGGCGTACATAGTCCAGGAACATGGTCAGTGCCCGTATGCGGAACGGTTGACCGATAACGTGCGGGTGAAGTCCTATGTTCATGTGCCGCCCGCTTTTGGCACTCTCCTTGTAAAGCTGATCGAACTGTTCGCGAAACACGGCAAATCCGCCATCCACGTCCTTGCCCTGGCGCATGAAAACCGTGAAATCATTGACTTCGGACGTGTACGGGATCGACACTATGGGTTTGCCCGACCGGGTCCGTACCAGATAGGGCTGGTCGTCGTTCAGCAGGTCGCACGTGAAGATCAAACCTTCTTCTGCGATGATGTCCGGCGTAATAGGCGTGCATCTCAATGAAGACGAAAGCCAGCCCTTGGCGTCGCGACCCACGGTCTCCCGGTAGACACGCAACGTCTCGCGGATGACGCGGCGCTCTTCCTCTTCATTGTCCTGGAAATCGGTGAGCAACTCGGATTGCTCATAATTGTGGGCGACGATCTCATAACCCTTTTTGACGGCATGATCGATGACAGCACGTCGTTCGAGGCCCATTTTTGCATTCATCGTGCAGGAGGTCGGGACACCGGCTTCTTCGAATGCCTCGAACATGCGCCAGACACCAACGCGCTGTCCGTACTCACGCCAGGTGTAGTTGGGATTGTCATAGATGCGTCCGGCAAGTGTACCGCCGACGATGCCGGGGCCACCGGGATAGATGACCTGGTCTGTGTCCTTTACCGCGTCCCAATATTCAAAATTGGTGGTCAGAATCAGCGCCATGCGCTTTCCGTCCGGCCAGCACAATGGCTTGCGTTCGGGCATCGGTACAAAATCATATTCCATGATTGCAGACCCTATTCCGCTGGGTTGGAGTCTCGGGCGGTCCAACGCCGGTCAAAATCCCAAATGTCTTCGAAACCGACAACGCGGCAAAATTCGTCGAAATCGTGGAGCGGCGATGCTGTGACATTTCCTGTGTCGAGAAGTTCGGCATAGGCATTTTGAAGCGCCTGACCAGCTGCCAGAAATCCGAGGCCCGGATGAATGGCGATTGAATACCCGATTTCCGCCAGTCGGTTGACCGGCAGCACCGGCGTCCGGCCACCGGAAACCATATTTGCAATCAGCGGTTTATCGCAGTGGCGTGCGATCTCTACCAGTTCCGCTTCGCTTTCCGGAGATTCCACGAAAATCACATCAGCGCCCGCTTCGGCATACATGTCCGCCCGCCGCAACGCTTCATCAAGTCCAAGCGCCGTCCGGCTGTCAGTGCGCGCGATGATCAGAAAATCGGCGCTGGATCGACTGTCATTGGCCACCTTGATCTTGTTCACCATATCTTCGGCGGGAATGACTTTTCGACCGAGGGTGTGCCCGCATTTTTTGGGAAATTCCTGGTCTTCTATCTGGATGGCACTGACGCCGGCAGCTTCGTAGCCACGTACCGTGTGGCGCACGTTCAAGAGACCGCCATAGCCGGTGTCACCATCGGCGATCACGGGTGTGGACGTGCCACTGACAATCTGCGTCACCCGCGACACCATATCGGAATAGGTTGCAAGTCCGGCATCCGGCAGACCCAGATGGGAGGCGGAAACACCGTATCCGGTCATATAAAGCGCTGTGAAGCCCAATCGATTGGCGATCAATGCCGAGATCATGTCGTACACACCTGGCGCAAGCACGAATTCACGTGCTTCGATTGCGTGCCGTAAACGTGGGTCTGCCATGGCTGAATTACGGTTTCCAGAGTGAAAATCGATCGTCCAATGTTGTCCAGACAAGTACATTGATGTGCTATCTCGGTCAAGCAGATCGGCAATTTGTCCAGACAAGTGATTGACTGTCAGACGTCCGCGCGTTCTGATGCCCGTTGGGTTCATCAGTAGTGGTTATGATGCTGTTGTCCCGGTCAGTTTACGGAGGAATAAAATGTCAAAGGATGCTCTCGGTTGGCGCTGCAAATTTGCTGTTGTGGCTCCTTCGACCAACACCATTGTTCAACCGGATATGGATAATCTGCGTGTCGAGGGGGTGACCAATCATTTTGGCCGGATCTATGTGCCGAACATGAAGGTACGCAATGACGAGGAGTTCGTTGCGCTCGTTGAGGCGATTGGCTCAACTCTCTATGAGTGTGTCGATCGCTGCATGACATGCCAACCGGACTATCTGGTCATGGGAATGTCGGCTCTCATGTTCTGGGATGGACGGGATGCTTCTGAAAAGCGCATGCAGGATCTGGCCGACCATTGTGGCGTGAGAGTATCTGCCGGTTCGTTTGCCTGCGAAGCCGCGCTGAACCTGACCAACTCAAAGCGCATCGCGGTGATCTCTCCCTATTTTCCTGTTTCCGACAAGAACGTCACCCGTTTCTTCCAGGATTGCGGTTTTGATGTCGTGAAGTTTCGCGGCCTGAAATGTGCCAGCCCGGTTGCCATCGCTGAGGTGCAGGCAGACGAATTGCGCAAGCATGTTCTGGAGATGGACGACGACGGTATCGATGCGTTCGTTCAAGTCGGCACAAACCTGTCCATGGTCGGATTGTGCCTTGAAATGGAAGACAAGCTGGGCAAGCCGTTTGTCGCGATCAATTCAGCCACCTATTGGCACGCATTGCGTGCAATGGGCATAATGGATCAGTTCTCCGGACACGGCCCGCTTTTCAAAAATCACTGAAAAACGCTGCAGGTCATGCGGTTATTTCAATCAGGTACTTCTTTGCATCGATCAGGTCGATGACATCTGCATATTTTGCGCTCATGTCGAAGAGATTGGCCTCGTGAGGGCCGTCAGCCCGGTCGCCGACAGCTTCCCTAACCACCAGCGTGATGAAACCATGAGACATGGAGTCGACACATGAAGCGCGTACGCAGCCGGATGTTGTGACACCTGTCAGCAGTACCGTGTCGACTTTCAGCGCGGTCAGCGTTGCGGCCAGACTGGTGCCGAAAAAAGCGCTCGGATATTGTTTTGTGATGAGGATCTCGTTGTCCAGAGGCTGCAGGCCGCCGGCAAGGTCCCCCAAAGGGTTGCCGTTTTCGAAAACCGATAGCGGCGGGGTCTTGCGGTAAAAAACACCTCCGTCGCAACCGCCCTTGCGATAGCGAACTTCGGTGAACACGACAGGAATCCTGACCTGTCTTGCAACCTTAAGAAGGTCTTTTGCTGCATCCAGGGCAGTTTGACATCCTTCCGCTCCGAACAGGGGAGAGTCCGGATCGTAATAGGCTTGGGCGAAATCAACCAGGACCAGGGCCGGTTTGCTGCCCCATTGCTGCTGGCTGTGGTATCCGGCTCTGGAATAATTGGCTTCAAGTGTCTCGGCTTCGGTCATAATTCGGGCTCCCATGAACTGATATTCCTGCCGTTGCCTCGATCGCACGAGCGGCAGAATTGGATCACCCGTGACATTGACAGCGTAGTTATCTCAGCCGCGGCCTGTCAATTTCGCCAAATACGCGCAGATCAGGCGATGCCAATCAATTCATCGGCCATCGCGGTGGTAAGTTCATCAAAGTGAGAAATGATCCTGGTCGGACCGTAGGTTTGCACGTGTTTGTCCGAGTAGCCGAAATCAACCGCGACAACAGGAACGTTGGCGGCCAGGCCGGTATTGATATCGGTGGAAGAATCGCCGACCAGAACAGAACGTTTCGGATCGCCGCCGACCAGCCGGATGGTTTCGGTCAGATGCCGGGGATCGGGTTTTCGGAACGTGAAGGTATCGGCTCCGACGATCGCGGCAAAATGCTGGTTCAGTTGAAGCGCTCCAATCAGATTGGTCGCCAGGCTTTCAAGTTTGTTCGTGCAGATTGCCAGAACATATCCGGCTTCCTGAAAGCGTGAAATCGTGTCCAGCACCCCATCGAAGGGGCGGGATTTTCCGGGCATGTTGCCGGCGTAATGTTTGAGAAAAACACCGAACAATTCATCCAGAAGTGAATCGGAGAGTGGTTTGTTTTGTGCCTCGAATGCTCGCTCGATCATGACCCGGGCACCGTGTCCTACAAATCCGCGCAAACGCGAAGGGTCGGCCTGTTCGATACCGGCGATGTTCAGACTGTGATTCAAGCTGTCGAGAAGATCGGGGGCAGTATCGATCAATGTGCCGTCGAGATCAAAGATCAGGGTCTTGTTTGTCATCAATGTCGCCGTTTGAGTTAGCGTTTTTCACGCAGGAAAGGATATCCGCCGCAGAAGGTGAGGTGTGGTTCCAACATCAAATGTCCGCAAAATACACATCGGATGCAGGGCCATAACCTCACGCCCGCCAGTCCGCAAGGCTTTGACGCGACCGGCAAAAGTGTTAGAGCGCTTGCCGGTCACATCCGATGTTGGTGATTTATGGAATCTGCAGAACTGAAAACCGAAGCTGCCCGGGCAGCCTTGTCAGAAGTCGAAAGCGGCATGCGGCTTGGAATTGGCACCGGTTCGACGGCGGAGGCGTTCGTTCACTTGCTGGCGGAAAAGGTGCGGTCCGGCATGGAGATCATCGGCGTCCCAACCTCGGAAAGGACGGCTCAGCTTTGTGAAAAGCTCTCCATCCCGCTCAGCGATCTGGAACGGACCCCGCATCTCGACCTGACCGTTGATGGCGCTGATGAAATTGACGGCTCTCTTGCCCTGATCAAGGGCGGTGGCGGTGCGCTGTTGCGGGAAAAGATCGTAGCCGCCGCATCGGATCGCATGATCGTGATCGCCGATGCCTCGAAACTCGTTGAAACTCTTGGTCAGTATCCGTTGCCGATTGAAGTGAACCTTTTCGGGCTTGGTGCTACAAGCCGGGCGATCGAGCGGGCGGCGGATGAATTGGAACTCACCGGCCCGGTATCGTTAAGGATGACGGACGGCGAGGCTTTTGTTACAGACGGCGGACACTATATCATGGATGCATCATTTGGCCGTATTCCCGATACAAGAGCGCTGTCAAATGCCCTCTATGCCATTCCGGGCGTCGTGGAACACGGTCTATTTCTGGGGCTAGCCAGCAAGGCGTTTGTGGCCGGTTCCGAAGGCATCAATATTCTAGAACGGTCGTAAAGAACGGAGCAGAACACAAATGACATTTTTGAACAAAGCCCGCAGTGGCTTGTTTGCAGCCACGGCATTGTCGATTCTCATGTCGGCGCCTTTGGTATATGCGCAGGAAGTATCCGATTCGCATTTGAAGGCCGCCTTGAAGGCAGTTGCCGCGATCAACGCCACCGACGGATTTGACGGCATCCTGCAGGAAGTGGCCTTGGTGCTGAAACGGGAGCTGATTCAAAAGGACCCCGATCTCCAGCCGCTGATCAGCACGACGGTCGATGAAAAGACCATCGGTCTGGCCCCCCGCCGTGGTGACCTTGAACGCGAAGCCGCCCTCGCTTATGCAAAGGCCTTCTCGGAAGAAGATCTGAAGGCCATTTCCGACTTCTACGACTCGCCCGTCGGCCGCAAGCTGATCGAGGAGGGGCCCATCGTATCCCGTCAGGTCGGTGAAGCGGCCACAATCTGGCAGCGCGGGGTGGCGCGCGACCTGGCGATTGCCGTTGGAGAAACGCTGGAGGCTGTATCCAAACAACAGTCCGAGACCAGCACCGATAACTGATCGTCGCTGATATTCTAACGAGAAGCCCGTCCGTATTGACGGGCTTTTTCACTTGAGACCGGTTTCAATACGCCTTCGATTTCATCATTCTGCGCGGGTGGCCAATTCCATGACCGCGCATGGACGGTGAAGGAGGCCCGAAAAACCAAGACCAGGAAAGCCCGTTCTCCATGATTCAGTATGATTACGACCTCTTCGTCATTGGTGCCGGCTCCGGCGGAGTGCGTGCGGCAAGGTTGGCGGCGGGTCTCGGCAAGAAAGTCGCGATCGCCGAGGAATACCGGTATGGCGGAACGTGTGTCATTCGAGGTTGCGTGCCGAAGAAGTTGTTCGTTTATGCCTCACAGTTTCCCGAGCACTTTGAAGACAGCCAAGGGTTCGGTTGGACCGTTGGGTCAACGGCGTTCGACTGGAAAGTCCTGTTGGAGAACAAGGACCGTGAAATCAAGCGCCTGGAGGAGCTATACCAGAGCGGCCTGCAGAATGCCGGCGCGGACAAGTTCGACTGCCGTGCCGTGCTGGAAGATGCACATACGGTCAGGCTGCTCGCGGATGGCCGCCGGATCAGCGCGGACCAGATTCTGATTGCGGTCGGAGGACGTCCCAATCCGCATGCAGCGCTTCCCGGGCATGAATTGTGCATATCGTCCAATGAAGCCTTCCATCTCGAAAAATTGCCGAAATCCGTTGTGATCGCCGGAGGCGGCTATATAGCGATAGAATTCGCCAATATTTTTCATGGATTGGGAGTGGAGACCACGGTGCTTTATCGCGGTCAGGAAATCCTTGGCGGTTTCGATCAGGACTTGCGGCGAACGCTGCATGAGACCATGGAACACAAGGGAATCAAGATCATCTGCCAGTCGGTATTCGAACGCATTCACCGAGGTGCGGACGATCTCCTGCATGCAAAACTGTCGGACGGGCGAACCTTGGTCACCGATCAAATCATGCTTGCTCTCGGGAGACTGCCCAATACGGAAGACCTCGGCCTGGAGGCGGCGGGAGTCGAGATGAGTCCGCAGGGCGCTGTTGTGGTCGATGAATATTCACGAACCAATGTGGCTAATATCTGGGCGGTCGGAGACGTTACAAACCGGATGCAGCTGACGCCGGTCGCCATTCATGAGGCAATGTGTTTCCTGGAAACAGCGTTCAAAAACAATCCGGTCAAACCAGACCATGAAAGTGTCGCTACGGCGGTGTTCTCCCAGCCGGAACTCGGCACGGTTGGCTTGCCGGAGCATGAGGCGATAAAAAAATATGACCATATTGACGTCTTTCGGGCTGTATTCCGACCGATGCGCAACACGCTGTCCGGCTACGCAACGCTCGCGCCCATTCGCTATCATGCTCGCCAGTTTTGGCACAAGGATCGGCACATCGAAGGTCGCATTGTCGGTGTGACGCCGCCCTACGCCGATTTGAACGAATTGTCGATCAACCAAGGACGGTTTATTGAAGCCGTTGACTGTTCACGGTCGTCGGCCGTGGCGATCCTCGGTGCTGAGGTCGCCGAGACACTGTTCCCGTTATCAAATCCGATCGGCAAGTCGATTCGCGTGGGCGAAGATCACTATTACGAAGTTGTGGGAATGATCGGGCCTCGCGCGGCGTCGGCCGGCATGGACAGCGGTTCCCCGGCGCAGGCCTATGGTCGAGACGTATACATTCCGTTCACGTCCGATCAGAAGCGTTTTGGAGAAAATGTGGTCTTCGATCGCAACGGTTCCCAGCCGCCGGAAAAACTGGAGATTAGCCAAATCACGATTGCGGTTCAGAGCACGGATCAAGTACAGGCGACTGCCCGGGTTCTAGAAGACATCATTCAAAAAGTCGGAAAACAAGATGAAACCACGATGATTG
>JAJFHT010000423.1 GCA_021775495.1 Hyphomicrobiales bacterium
GGCGTCCAGAACGTCCGGAGCCGCATTCGCGTCTTCGCCGCGGTCAAGGATTTCAGACAGGGTGACCGTCCGGTTTACCGGCACGACCGTCACCCGCGCGAAAGCCGCATCCCCCGGCAATTCATCCGCCGCCGGACAAAGGGCCTCGGCGCTTGGAGTGCAATCATCGGAGATCGGGCGCACAAAGGCCGAAAGGGGTTTCACCTCTTCGACCTGCGCATAACCGATGCCGTCATCCGCGCCGGCACCGGCATCGGCGACCAGTTCGAGGATCGTGCCCTTGACGATGCCATGAACGGCACCTGCCGACAGAAAATCATCGTCAATGGCGTATTGCCGGATCCCCACCGTATCGCCTCCGCCAAGCGCGACGGCATCGATAAGGCCGCCTTCCCAGTGCGGCGTCTGAAGACGGGCGGCACCCGCCAGCTCGCTGGTGTTCATGTCAGCCTGGATGCCCTGGAACAGCTGGCGATAGGAAATTGACCCGGCTGACAATAATCTGTTGGCGAGCTTGGCGGTGAAGAACCCGAACCAGTTGTTTCCGGACTCATTCGCCGATCCGGCGGAGCCGAAATCAACTTCCCGCGCAAGTTCATCGGCCTGCGCCGAATAAAACGCGATCAGCTGGCCCGGAATGTCGCTGTTGTCAGGATCATCCGCGACAATGGTATCCTCCGCCAGTTGCGTCTGGCCCGCCGTCACGGGCGGCAGGCCAAGCGCTGTCGGATCAATGTATCGGTCCGCCGTGTTCAGACCGCCTGCCCGCAAGCCGGTCCCCGAATGGCAGGAGTCCATGATGAACCAGACATCGGCGCCCGTCTTGCGTATCTCTGTAATGGCGGCTCCGATTTCCTCGTCGACGATCCCGTTGGGGATCTGCGCCGAGCCCGGCTCAGCCCGTGTCACGTCGGCAGGCAGGAAAACCTCATCATAGCCATCGGCCTCATCGCCGTTTGCATCGGGTTGCCTCGTGCCATGGCCGCTCATATGGACGATGACGAGGTCCCCGTCCGTGGCCTCATTCGCCAGCGCTGCGAGAGCCATCATGATGGCCGCTTTTGTCGGTCTTTGTGCACCTTCAACGCCATCCGCCAGCAGCCGGATGTCGGTCAGACCACGGCCAATCAGCACATCGCGCATAAGAGTAACGTCGTTGGCCGGACCGCGCAGATCGGCAAGCCCGATGGTCTCGTCATAGTCCGACACGCCGATCAGCAGCGCTGTTGTCTTTGCCTGGGCCGCACCCACAGTGAGGAGCATGAGAATGAGCACTGGAAGCAGTCTCATCGACACGATCCAGCGTGCCATCATTTCGGCAATGTCCGAAACAGCGGAACGAAATTGCAGCGGTCACTCATGCCAGGCAAAGTGAAATCCCGTTATCAACAATCGTCATGCAGCCTGACGAGCTTCCGCCCGTCCCCGTTGCATCGACCCCTGACCTATTCAGACATAATTTGTGCTGCTTTGCCAGATGCCATTTTTTTTACAGGACGCAATCGAGACGCACGCGGGTGACGGGTTGCCTTCGGCGGGCTTCCGATATTAGCGTTGCAGGTTCCTTCGGTCCGAACTGCCACTCGGGCTCAACAGACGGTGCTTTTCATGCCGCAGCAATGCAGGCGGAATACATTGCCGGTTCGACGATCGGGCAGCGCCTCAAACGCGGCGCGTGTCCTTGCCGGCCTGCTGCTTCTCATCCTGTCCGCTTCTACGCAGGCGGTGTCGCAGGAGGCCATCGCCGAATGGGACCGCCTGACGAGCGAGACAGTCCGCCATGTCAATGAAGGAAACCTTCCGCTTGCCGAGACCGTCGCGCGGGAGGCGCTGCGTTTTTCAAAAGGCGCCCTTCCCGACCCGTCACTCGAACTTGCGACGGCCCATAACAATCTTGGCTCTGTCCTGTCGTTTCAGCAGAAATACGATGACGCTGTCGCCGAACACCAAGCCGCTCTTGCGATCCGCCGGCAATTGCTGCCTCCGACTGATCCGCTGATTACGACAAGCCTGGAAAACCTGGCCGACACTTATCGGCGAACGGGCCGGTTTGCGGATGCGGTTCCGCACTATTTTGAGGCGTTGCAACACCACGTCGAGCGGCACGGAGAAACATCGCCCAAACTCATCGGGCCGCTGCGCGGCCTTGCCTATGCATTGAACTTCCAGAACCCTCGCAGCGAGGATGAAACCCGCCAGGCGTTTGACCTGTTCGTGCGGGTGATCGCCCTGCGCGACGCGGCGCAAAAAGAAGTGGATGAAGGTTTCCTGGCCGACCTCGACAAAGCCGGCACATTGGCAAGCGAAATCGGGTTGCTCGATCAGGCAAGGCTCTTTCAGGAAAGACACATCGCAGCCGCAACATCGATTGATGGTTCAGCCCATCAGACGATGGCCCATGCCTACAGCAAACTGGCCAGCACGCTGAGCCTGCTGAAAGACTATCCCGCAGCCGAGGACGCATACGCCAAAACCATAGAGCTCAGCACGCTCGCCGAGGGGCGGCTGAGCGCGGCCACCGCGACCTACCATTATCGGTTCGGCGCCCATCTGGCCGGACGCGGGGAGTATGACAGGGCCGAACGCGCCTATCGTGAGACGCTGGACATTGAACGGCAGATTTTTGGTGAAGCGCATGCTGAAACGGTCAACAGCTACAACACCCTCGGATTGCTGCTTTTCGATTCCGGCAAGACAAGCGCAGCTGAAAAGCTTCTGCAACGCGCCCGCGAGCTGTCCGGAGAGGTGCATGGCACTGACAGCCTCTGGTATGCCACAACCACGGACAATCTCGCACTCGCCATTGCCGGGCTGGGAGATGCGGAAGGCGCGATTCCGCTGCACCGTCAGGCGCTTGAAATCCGTGAGCGCGAACTTGGAAGAAACAACGCCGATACCTCACGCACGATCAACAATCTCGCTCTGGCGCTGCGCAGCACTGGCAAGTACGCGGAAGCCGAAGACCTGTTCCGGGAAGCGCTTCAAATTGACCGGGATTCGCTGGCGCCGGACGATTATGCAATCGCCATAGCCCTTGGTAACCTTGCAAGCGTGCTCGAAGCAAAATGGGACATATCCTCGCTCATGGAGGCCGCCCCCATGTATGCGGAGGCGCTGAGCATCGCCCGCGCCAATCATCCCTCAACGCACCCGAACATCGCCCACGCGATCGATTCATTCGCGAATGTGGTGTTGCGGATCAACCGGATGGCGCAAGGAACGCCATTCCAGCAGCAAGCCTCGCAGTTCATGGCGCAAACCTCTGATCTTTACCGCGAGGCCGTTGCCATTCTGTCGGCGCCCGTCAACCGTGATGCCATCAAGGACAATGCAGCCATATTCCAGACGGCGGCCGCGCAGATGCTACTGGTCTCGCCTGATAATGCCGGAGAGGCGTTCATCGCCGCGCAATGGCCGCTGCAAAGCGCTGCCAGCCAGGCGATTGCAGCAACCTCACTGAGGGTTTCCTCCGGAGATGATGCGCTTG
>JAJFHT010000424.1 GCA_021775495.1 Hyphomicrobiales bacterium
TCGCCTGTTCATCCGCCTTGACTGCCAGGTATTTCGCCCGCTGGGCAATTTCCTCAGGCAGGGAAATCTCCTTTTCGCCCCGAACTTCGGATTGCAAACGCGCCCGTTTGACGAGCAGGTACAAACGTTCATTGCCCAGCACGTCGAGCTTGCCGCGGGCATTTATCAGTTCGCGCTCGGTTCTCTGTTTTGAAATGATTGACGTGCCACCGGCCAGAGTGACGGCTTTCAACACCGTCAAATCCGGCGAATATGGAAAGGAGCCCGGTTCACGAACATCGCCTGCAACAAAGACCGGCCGGTATTCGATCAATTCGACGGAGGCCTCCGGCTTCTCTGCCAAGCCAAATTTCTGTTGCAGTTTCGCCCTGATGACCTCGGCCACCTCGGCGGTCGTTTTTCCCGTAACCGCAAGCTGACCGACGAAGGGAAGAGACAGCATTCCGATCGTATCGACCGAATATTCCCCGCTGACCGCAGGCCATTCGAGAAACGTCCCCTCGACCACCTGCCACTCGACGATTCGGATTTTCAGCTTGTCCTGTGATCCGAGTTTGTAACCGCCAGCATGGGCGATCACCGAAAAGCACAGCACTCCGACGAAACAAATTGCAAGACGCGCGAGAAAGATGCACGAACGTCCGACCGAAATGTCCTGCTTCCGGCAGTGAGGTTTCAATCCGATTCCTCTCAGTTCCAGGTCATAAGACCTAACGGCTGCCACTGAGGCTCAATACCGCCGGCACGGTCTTGAAAATAATGAACATGTCCTGGAAGAAAGACCATGTTTCCGCGTACCGCCGATCAAACGCAATGCGCGTTTCGTATGACACATCGCTGCGCCCGTTAACCTGCCACAGCCCGGTCAAACCCGGTCGTAAATTAATGTAACAGTTCATCGCGTCGCCGTAGCGGATGAGTTCATCTTCCACCACCGGCCGCGGCCCAACCAGGCTCATATCGCCGATAAGGACATTGAACAGCTGTGGAAGCTCATCAAGACTCAACCGGCGCAATACATCGCCGACAGCGGTAACCCTGGGATCATTTTTGAGTTTGCGTGTCGCTTCCCATTCAAGCCTTGCTTCGGGATTGCGTTTAAAATAGTCGACAAGGATCCTGTCCCCGTTTTCGGCCATTGTCTGAAATTTCAGGCATTGGAACATTCTGCCGCGAAATCCCACGCGCCTGTGCCCGTAAAATATATTTCCGCCGTCTGAATATTTCACCAATGCCGCGATAAGCAGCAACAGCGGGCTCAGGAAAATTAGCCCCGCGCTTGCCCCGATAATATCGAAACCACGCTTGAATATCCCGCCCAAGGGTGACGTGAGATTTCTGTTATCGATCGCACATGAATTGTCGGGTAAATCAGCCAGATTACTCATGGGAATTCACTCAGATTACGAAAGTCCCATCAACGATATCAAATTCATATTGCGGCGCAACAAATAAGTATAAATTTTTTGTAAATCCATTGAAATGCAAAGTGATCAAAATATTTAAATACATATCGTGATGTGTTTCAACCGAAATCGCACAATAAATAATCATTTTGTAGCTAAATAACCCTTAGAATTGATTCGTCTCAACCACACTATATAAAGTTCGAAACAATATTGTATTGTTATATATCCGGCAATTTGCATACAATCTTCCAAAAACCTGAAGTCAATTCGACCACCGAGATCGTATTTTCGGGAAGATAGCAGAGGTCTGGAGGAGTTTTTCGACCTGGAATATCGGTGTTCTCCATGAACGAAAAATCTATTCGTTCTTTATCCTGGAACCCAGCCGGAATCACGAACTTCCGGTTAATTGCGAAATCAAAAATACACGGTCCGGAACTCAACATATATCGATATTGATCCGAGTTCATTTTCATTGATCGCAAAATCATCGATTTTGTGTATTTCCGACGATTTTGTTCCGGTCAAATGAGCATCACCGATCGATCTACATTGCTACCGAAAGCATGAAGTGGTTTTGCCGAGACGGTCACGCATTGATTTGACACGGCAACAATTTGTTGTTTGTGCTTGCCCGAGTATTGTTCATTGATAGACAAATCGCACACATGGGAGCGGGCGAATAGAAGGAACTCGGCATGGGAATCAGCCGCTTCGTCGTGAACAACGCCAAAAATACGATTGCAGCGGGCCTGTCATTTGCTCCGGATTCAATCAGAAACTATTACAAACAATTGGTTGAAACGTTATTCTGGCGAAAAACACTGCATAATTCCGGTGGAAAATTTTACAACGGACATATGCAACGCGTTTTCACGGTTGTGTTCGACTTGGACAAGAGTTTTTTTAATGGCAAGAGAGTTCTGGACATTGGTTGCGGGCCGATTGGAACCTTGGAATGGGCCGACAATACCGCGCAACGCATTGGCGCAGATCCGCTAGCCTTTGAATACATCAAACTTAATCGTGGCTTGCAGGCTATGAGTTATGTCTTTGCTCACGCCGAGGACTTGCCGTTTACCGACGATCAGTTCGACGTCGTTTCAATTTTCAACGCTCTGGACCATGTCGAAGATGTCGACGCATCTATTTCGGAAGCCTGCCGTGTCGTCAAACCCGGCGGCAAAATTTTGCTGATTGTCGAAATAGACCACAGGCCAACCGTGACGGAGCCGCACACATTCGGCGAAGACATCGTTGAAAAATTTGACGGCTGCAAAATTGACCACGTCAAAATTGTTGATATTCGCAATGACCATGACATGTATGCCAGTGTCTTCGATGGCAAACCGCGAACCAGAGTCGGAGCGCCGGCCATCCTGATCGGACGTCTGACCAAGCAGCACATCACGCATTAACACCAATGGACCTTTTCATAACGAGTTCGGAAGGGTCTGATTGCGCGGATTCTTCCCGGTTTCTGCGGTTTCGAGCAGCGGGTGCATCAACAATCAAGCGCTGCTCTGCGGCTTGAGAGTACTTTTACTGATATCGTTGAGTCTGATAAGACAACTGCCTGCTACAAAGCATTGCGTATTTCTACGCCGCAATGGGGACAAGGAGGCGTTGGGTTGCAACAGGCGAAGGGGCCGGGTTCAGAAGAAGAACCAGTTTGGCCTATTCCAGTCCAGAAATTCATTATTGCAATGCTGTTTTGCATGGCAATCGTGATGATTTGGTCGTTCCTGGAATCTGCGTCCGGCTGGACCATTTTTTGGCGGGCGGTCATTTGCGCGGTCATTTTGCAGGCCGCCTATTTTGCCGGCGTCCTCGTTTTGGTGGCAAAACGTAAAAGAAGGCGCCAAGCAAAAGCTACCAAGCACCAGGAGACCGCGCCGATCAATCCCCCTGCAGATATGAAAAGTTGATACGTGCTCCGAAATGTGGGCCTGTTTCCGGGTCAAATCCTGCGAAAATAAATGTTCGGAACGGCAGTTTTGAAATCAAATCAGGAACTGGTTTGACGCACACCCTGCGCAGTTGAATGGATGCTCCGTGCTGAGCCATCTGCATCAGGAAGACCATTGTCCTTTTCAAAGCCTGCACGCTCGCCGGCAAGAAGCGCTGACAAGTAACTCCGCTGCCGGTTCTTCAGCGTTTCATATGATCCCATTTCCACAAGCTTGCCGTCCTGAATGGCCACAACCCAGTCGGAAAAAGTGATCATCGAAGGACGATGAGCCACCGTCAATACCGTCATGGAGTCACGCAAGGCACCAATTGAATCGGTGATCAATGACTGGTTTTTCCAATCGAGCGCGCTGGTCGCCTCATCAAGGACAAGCAATTGCGGCTTTCGCAACAGGGCACGCGCCAGCGCAATGCGCTGGCGTTCTCCACCGGATAGACGCGTGCCCCTATCGCCAAGGACGGTGTCTAGCTTTTTCTCAAATTGCTCGACGAATTCTGCTGCCCCGGCAAGACGCAGCACATGCCAAAGCTCCGCCTCGCTGGCCTCGGGTGCCGCCATCCGCAGATTGCTGGAAATCGTATCGTGCAGCAAAAAGACATCTTGCGGAACATAGGCCACATCATTTCGCCAATCGCGCAGCGCATCGGCGTCAAGCTCAACTCCGTCGATCAGAATGCGGCCCCGCATCGGCGCAAGCAGACCGAGTAGCATGTCTGCCAAAGTGCTTTTTCCAGCTCCGGAAGGCCCGATTAGCGCGGTGATCTTTCCTGCCGGAATCGTGCAGGACAAATTCTTTATGATGTGGTCTTGTGACGACCTGTCATAAGAAAATGACACATTCTCCACGGTGATTTCGCGTTCGAGCACCAGGTTCCCCGCCCCGGTTTTGCGCTGCCTCGGCGTCTCGCGCTCCGCATCAAAACGCCGCTTGAAAGACTCGACCGCCGCAAAGGCAGGCAGGTTGGTCAGTACCTGTTGAACATGCGACTGGATTTCCATGAACCGCGGCGCGACCCGGGCAAAGACGAGTAGCAGAACCGCGATACGTCCGACCGACAGATCTGATATGGTAAGGGAAACATAGACGAAGACCACCAGTATAATCGCACTGCTCGTCTGGAAAATCGCTTTTGCAAACGTGCTCGCACGAACATAATCAATGCCATCGATTTTCATCTGTTCCAGAATGCGCCTCAACCGGTCGAAATAGCTCTGTTCGGCGTTGAAGCTTTTGGCCACCTTCAATCCACCAAGGAACTCCGAAACAGTCCTGAACTGATTTCGCCGGCTGTCCGAAACAACGGCGCCAAAGGATGCAGCCCTGTGTCGGAACGGCCGCAGCGCAAGAAACATTGCCGCCCCCAGAATCATTGCGGCGAATGTCATCGCCGGCGAGATCATCAGCGAAACACAGGCATAAACCAGCAGAATTATTCCGGTCTGGAGCAACACGATCAGGGAAAATGTTGCCCCTTGAATGCGTTCCACCTCACCATTGAGGATATGTTCAAGATCGGCTGCGCGGACCTGTGACAAAACCTGCCACCGCGCACAACCGATGCTCTCAAACAATTCAATGCGGTTTTGATTGACAAAGTCGGACAGAAACTCCGCCAGATAGACGGATTTGAAACGAACAAAAAGCGACTGCGCAGCGATCAACAGTACCAGCAACACAAGAACGGTCGGAAGGGCAATCGACCCGTCCGGAACCAGCCAATGCAAGGGCCCAAGGTCCGGCAGGGTCAACACAAACCCATTTTCGCCACTGCCGACGAGATGAAGAATCGGAATCAGAAGAAGCAGGGAAAGGCTCTCCAGCACACTGCCGGCCAG
>JAJFHT010000425.1 GCA_021775495.1 Hyphomicrobiales bacterium
CTGCTCGCCGCTCCGTTCCGGCCGGTCATGCTGGCCAATCCGGTGCAGGATGGCGAACTTGAGCGGCGCAATCCGAAGGACTATGCAGCCGAGTGGAAATGGGACGGGATCAGGGTTCAAGCCACATCGGAGCGCGGCGTCCGCCGGCTGTATTCGCGCACCGGGGACGATATTTCCGGCAGTTTCCCGGATGTGTTGGAAGCCATGGCGTTTTCCGGATCGATCGACGGCGAACTGCTGGTCGGCATGCCGGGTGGTGAGACCGGAAGTTTCTCGCAATTGCAGCAGCGGCTCAATCGCAAAACGGTTTCGGCCAAGCAGCTCAATTCCTATCCCTGTTTCATCCGCGCCTATGATTTGCTCTACGCGGAAGGAGAAGACCTTCGCCGGCTCGCTTTTGCCGAACGACGGACCAGACTTGAGCGCTTTGCAAACGACCTCGATCCGGATCGTTTCGATGTGTCGGCACTTGTGCCGTTTGACGGATGGGATCAGTTGGAGGCGCTGCGCAACGCGCCGCCACATCCGGTCATAGAAGGCATCATGCTGAAAAGCTGGGACTCCGACTACAAGCCTGGCCGGCCCAAGGGGCCATGGTTCAAATGGAAACGCGACCCGTTCACCATTGATGCCGTGCTAATGTATGCCCAGCGCGGGCACGGCAAACGCTCAAGCTTCTATTCGGATTTCACCTTCGGTGTGTGGACCGGGCCGGAAGAGGCACCGCAACTGGTACCCGTCGGAAAAGCCTATTTCGGATTTACCGACGAGGAATTACGCCTGCTCGACAAATATGTCCGCGACAATACGGTTGACCGCTTCGGCCCGGTGCGCGCTGTACGGGCCGAACCGGATCACGGGTTGGTCATTGAAGTGGCCTTTGAGGGACTCAATCGTTCGACCCGGCACAAATCGGGTGTCGCCATGCGATTTCCGAGAATTTCACGATTGCGCTGGGACAAACCGGCCGCCGAAGCCGATCGCCTCGAAACCCTGTCCGCATTGCTAAGTTGACCCGTTGCCTTATTCGACCGGCGCGACACGTACCTGGAAAACATTGACGGCGCGGTTCTGGTTGGAAAAATCGGGATTGATGGTGAGCGAGCCGCCGGAACCCGGTGTAACATCCGGCAGGTTGATTTCGAACAGATAGTCCTCGGCCGATATGCCCACTTCGAAACGCCGCCGCCCGCAATTTCCGAGATTGGCAAAATCGCAGGAAATCGAGATTTCAGTCGGCTGATCGGCATCCGATCTGGCCTTGATGCTGAACAGCACGCCGTTGCCGGCCAATTGTTCCAGAAGCCCCTGACCAATGTCGATATTGATGCTGCCGGCTTCGCCAGCCGCAGTCGACTGAACCCGCAGAAATGTCTCATCGCCTTCACGCACGATATCCGCAAGGGTTCCGGCCGAGGCATTGACACTCGTCGGATCCGCCGGCGTGAAAATGGTGACCCAGTCGCGCTGGCTTTCCGCCTCGCCCTGCAGCAGCGGAGGCCGCGAGGATTCGGCCGGCCTGAAACTTTCCTCCTGCAACGATTTCGGCGGGTTCGGCACGCTGGTGTCGCGCTCTTCAGATGATTTCAGGATACCGCTGTCCATCGTCCACCAATAGGCAATGCCGGCAGCTGCAATCAACGTTGCGAACAGGAATATCATTGCAAAGGGCCGGCGCCTGGCAGGACGCGGCCGTTCACCGGGCTTGGGTGCGGGAATATCCAGCGCCGGCGTGGCGCGCCTGACATCGGCCGCGCCAATGGAGATTTCAGGCTCCCGGTCAGGCGTCAGTTCAGCTTCCGACAGGGAAATGGAATCACTGTCCAGACTGGGCGAAGCGCCCGTATCGACCTCTGGCACCGGCGGCGGAGCAGCCGGTCGCGGATCACCAGGCAAGCCAACCGGGATCGAAGCTTCCGGTAATACCGGTGTTACCGGTTTCGGCTGCACCGGTTGCGCCGGCGCGGGGGCTGAGGGCATTGCAACGGCAGGTAGGAATTCCGATTCAATACTGCTGATCTTGGATTTCAGCCCGTCCCGGCGGGCGTCGGCCGATTCCTGCGAGATCGCGGTATTGGCCGTCAGCACCCGTTCCAGCGCGGCAAACGCCGAGCGGTAAATCTTCTCTCGAAATTCGCGATCCTCTGCGTCGCCCTTTTCGAGCGCCGTCCTGATCGCTTTTTCAACACCTTCCAAACCGTGTACTCCGACGCGTATGCCCCAGCAGTGTAATGGTTAGTGCATGATACACGATTTTGGAACCGCTGCACCGTACAGCAATGCAAGTTTGAACCGAGGCAAATCGATCTGGCAATATCCCGCCACACTGGATAGGACTGCGGAAACAGGAGAGCCGTTATGATCGAAGAACCGCCACTGCTGACCATCGCCCGGACAATGCGCCGCCCCAGCGCCGCGCAGATCGCGGCGTTTCAAGGCGTTCCGACCGGCTTTGTCGTCGATGCGCTGCATGGCTCCGGGGCGTTGTCATCGGACATCCAGCCAATTGGCGCAGGCCGCGATCTGCACTGTGCGGCGGCCGGTCCGGCACTGACGGCCGATTGCGGCCCGGCTGATATATTGGCCACCCTGGCGGCGCTGAAATTCGTCCAGCCCGGTGATATCGTGGTCGCGGCCTTCGCCGGCCATCAAGGCTGTGCGGCGGCCGGCGACCGGGTGACCGGAATGATGAAAAACAACGGCGCCGCCGGTTTTGTGACCGATGGGCCGATGCGCGACTACGACGGTGTGATTGCGGTCGGTCTGCCGGCCTGGTGCACGGGCCTGACCCCGGCTTCTCCCTTCGCCAATGGGCCCGGCGCCGTCGGCCGACCGATCCAGATCGGCGGACACGAAGTCGAGACCGGTGATATGATTGTCGCCGACCGGGACGGCGTCGTGGTGGTGCCGTACGAGAAAATCGATGAAATTATCGCCCGGCTGGCGGTGGTGAGTGCGCTGGAAGCCGATCTCGACGGGGAGGTCGCCAAGGGGCTGAAACTGCCCTCTTCCATCTCGGAGCTGTTGGCCGGCGACAAGGTCAAATATGTCGACTGATCCTGTTTCGTTTTCCGCTCGCCTCCGGGGTATTCAGTGCGGCAGATTTGACGCTTGCCCCGTCCGGCCCATCTGATAAAACGCATTAACGTTTACGGAAACGTCAATTCGACGGATTGAGGATATCTTCATGGCATTGCCGGCATTTATGAAAGACAAATTGCGGATCCCGGTGGTCGGGGCGCCGTTGTTCATCATCTCGCACCCGCCGCTGGTCCTGGCCCAGTGTAAGGCCGGGGTGGTCGGCTCATTCCCGGCTCTGAATGCCCGTCCGGAGGCCCAACTCGATGAATGGCTGGCGGAGATTACCGAAGAACTGCGCAATCATGACGAAAAAAATCCGGATCAACCGGCAGCGCCCTTCGCGGTCAACCAGATCGTTCATAAATCCAATACCAGGCTCGAGCACGATCTGAAGATGTGCGAGAAGTACAAGGTGCCGATCGTGATCTCGTCACTCGGCGCCCTGCCCGAAGTCAATCAGGCCATCCATTCCTATGGCGGCATCGTGCTGCACGATATCATCAACATCCGCCATGCCCATTCGGCGATCAACAAGGGCGCCGACGGACTGATCGCGGTTGCCGCCGGTGCCGGCGGCCATGCCGGGCCCCTGTCACCCTTCGCACTGGTTCAGGAGATCCGTGAGTGGTTCGATGGCCCGCTGCTGCTGTCCGGCTCGATCGCCACTGGCCGGGCAGTGCTTGCAACTGAGGCCATGGGTGCAGACCTTGCCTATATCGGCTCACCTTTCATCGCCACCAACGAGGCGCGGGCGGCCGACGACTACAAGAGCATGATCGTCGAATCGGATGCCAAGGACATCGTCTATTCGAACCTTTTTACAGGCGTTCACGGCAATTATCTGAAACCGTCGATCGAAAAAGCCGGCATGGATCCGGACAACCTGCCTGAATCCGATCCTTCAAAAATGAATTTCGGTGGCGACAAGTCCAAGGCCTGGAAGGACATCTGGGGCTGTGGTCAGGGCATCGGCGCGATCAAGGAGATCGCCGGCGCAGGTGCGCTGGTCGACCGGCTGGCAATGGAATATGCCGCGGCCAAGCTGGAACTCTGCGAACGGTAAAACTAGAGTATCCGTATTGATCAAGGCAGTTTTTCGTTCCACATTCGATCATCCCTGATGAGAGCGTTTGCGAGGATGATGAGTTTTCGCATGATCGCGGTCAGAGCGACCTTTGAGGGTTTTCCG
>JAJFHT010000426.1 GCA_021775495.1 Hyphomicrobiales bacterium
CGAAGCTCTCGGCAAGGAACTTTCTGAAATCTCCAACCCGTTCCAGCACTGGAGCGACGTTCACGATGCCGTCGTCCTTGGCCGCCAGATGCGCCCGGCCACTCGACCATTTCCAGTCTCTCGCACGTTTGACCAGCCCGGCCCGCACCGGATTGAGGCTGACATAACGCACCGCATTGAACAGATGATCTTCATCCATCACCACCGAGCCGAAGCGTCCCTGCCACAAATGCCCGGTGACACGCGCACGGGCATTGACATAACCAGTGTAGCGCCGATGCAGATCGGCAAAGGTGCGGCGCAGCCCATCCTCGTCGGAGGGCACCAGGATGATGTGGACATGGTTCGGCATCAGGCACCAGGCCCAGACTTCCGTGCGTGCGCGGGCACAGCTTTCTGCCAGCAGATCGCGATAAAGGGCGTAGTCGCCCTCTTCAAAGAAGGTCTTCTCCCGCCGGTTGCCACGCTGGGTAACATGATGCGGAAGGCCGGGGACGACCAATCGAGCCAAACGTGCCATGGCAGGACGATATCACAATTGGGGAATTAGTAAACTGTCACCGTAATTTACGTCTTTCCTGGTCGCTCTGATTACCTGCCAAGTGTCAATTGGTGCGTCTACTGCAGATTTGTGCACTAGGTACAGATGCCATCCAATTTGAACGGCACCCGCGGCAGAACTCTTGAAAACACCAGACCGCTCGATTGTCACTATTCCCATATTTTCTCTCCATTCCTTGCGTGCTACGAAGCACCTTCGGGACCTATTTGTATGGCCTGTAAAATGCCGGCATCATCAACTTTGAATATCGCAGAAACTCGGTAAATCAGTAAACTTGAATCAAGATACCACCAGCAACCAATAGTTGGATTCGCACATTCATGGTTCTTATCTATTTCTTTTTCTGATTTGTACATATTGTAATACCTATAATGGTAGTGATCAGCAAATTTATAAGAAATATTGATGTAGGCACGATTGTTTGAAACATCAAACGAATAATATTCTTTTAGTTCGCCTATATTAAATTTACAGCCATTAATAATTTTTAAGAAATCAGAATTATCACCAGAGCTATTATGTAGAGCCACTACAGATATATATTCTGGCTTTTCACAAATTATACCTAACTCTTGTGATGCTTTTTTGTACAAATTCTCCAATGAATCTAAACGATCATCTGCAATGATGTTTACATAGAAGGCAGTTTTTACTATTGATATAGCTAGGAGAAATGTGACCAAAATAATTATGACGGAAATCCACTTACGTGTATTTCTTATTTCAGCCATCCTCACTCTTCCTCAGTCATTACATCAATAGATCCACCACCAGAATCCAAGAATCTCACGGCGCCTAAAGATCCGTCGATCGATCTCAGATCGAATATCGTGCTCCTCAAACCGCAATTCGGGCCGCCGAAGCTCGAATCTGTTGGCAAGACTAACAACGAGCTCATGACAACCACAAGACGAGTATCTCCTTCATGGTTTCGGAATGGTTGAATCCTGCGGCGCATGTTTTCGCATCGCCCGGTGTCTTGGAACCGATGACTGTTTACTCTTTCCCTTATGGTCCGGGCGCATCTGCTGATGCCGGCACAGGCACGGATCGCCGCTTTTAGCGCACCGCGCCAGATCGCCCAGCGAAGATCCTTCAACAGTCCCGATGCGATCAAACATGCCGCATCCAGCAGCATCCGGGCCCCGATCTCGGCATTGCAATGCCTCCCCCGCCTTGACGTGGTGCCGCATGGCGTGATGAAACTCGTTCCCGCACCGTCCGGTCTATACCTCCGGCCCTGTCTGTCCGTCATCCGCCGCAAAGGGCGCCAGAGTCCCGTCATGAAAACCGATATCGCAAAGCGGGTCTACGACCACACCTGGAAGCTCGACCCGATCATCCGCAGCCTGCTCGATACAGATTTCTACAAGCTGCTGATGCTGCAGATGATCTGGAAACTCTATCGCGACGTGAACGTCACGTTCTCGCTGATCAACCGCACCCATACGGTGCGGCTTGCCGACGAGATCGATGAAGCGGAACTGCGTGACCAGCTCGACCATGCCCGCACGCTGCGCTTCACCAAGAAGGAGATGATCTGGCTCGCCGGTAATACGTTTTATGGCCGCAAGCAGATTTTCACGCCGGAATTCCTCGGCTGGCTGGCCGATTTCAGATTGCCGGAATATCAGCTGTCGCGCCGCGACGGCCAGTTCGAGCTGCAGTTTCACGCGCCCTGGTGCGAGGCAACCATGTGGGAAATCCCGGCGCTGGCAATCATCAACGAGCTGCGCTCGCGCCGCGCCACCAAGGCGATGGCCCCGTTTGCACTCGATGTGCTTTATGCCCGCGCCAAAACCAAGATGTGGACCAAGGTCGAGCAATTGAAGGAACTGCCCGATATAAGGATTTCCGATTTTGGCACCCGCCGGCGGCACAGTTTCCTGTGGCAGCGCTGGTGCGTCGAGGCGCTGAAAGAGGGCATCGGCGAAGCGTTTTCCGGCACCAGCAATGTGCTGCTGGCCATGGACACCGATCTGGAAGCGCTCGGCACCAATGCCCACGAATTGCCGATGGTGGCGACGGCATTGACTGACAGCGACGCGGCGATGCGGCAGGCACCTTACAAGGTGCTGCAGGACTGGAACAAGCTTTATGGCGGCAATCTTTTGATCGTGCTGCCTGATACCTATGGAACGGCAGCGTTTTTGCGCAACGCCCCCGACTGGGTCGCCGACTGGACCGGCTTTCGCCCCGACAGCGCACCGCCGATCGAGGGCGGCGAGCGGATACTTAAATGGTGGCGCGAGAAGGGCGAAGATCCGCTGGACAAATTGCTGGTGTTTTCCGACGGGCTCGATGTCGAGACCATCATCAGGGCGTTTCACCATTTTGACGGCCGCGTGCGCATGGCCTTCGGCTGGGGCACCAATCTGACCAATGATTTCGCCGGCTGCGCCCCCAATGGCGAAGAAGGTCTCCATCCGATCTCGCTGGTCTGCAAGGTGACCGAGGCCAATGGCCGTCCGGCGGTCAAACTGTCCGACAATCCGCGCAAGGCAACCGGCGATGCGCAGGAGATCGAGCGCTATCTGAAACTGTTCGGCTCGGAGGAACGAGTCGAACGCGCCGTAACCGTCTGATGCCAGACACGCCGCTGCAACAGCTCCGCGCCCTGCTTGTAAAACACTGCACCACGCTGCAGGGCCAGATGGCCGAATTTGAAACGGCCTATCGCCGGGCCGGGCCCGACGAGGCGGCAATGGCCATCCTGCACAGCCTCAAGGGCAACAGCGGCACCATGGGATTTGCCGATATCCACGAACGGGTGACCGCACTGGAAAGCCTGTTGCGGGACAATGGCGCGTCCCCTGACAGCGATGCCATCGCGGCTGATGTCAGGATCGCCGAGATCAGAACGGCAATTGCCGCGGCCAGGCCGGAACAGTCGCGCCACTACAATCTGCAGTTTTGACCAGAGCGTATGTACACGGTTTCACCTGACGACCTGATTTTGCCCACAATTGCCGGGCAGCAACAGCGTTTTGCGGGGAGCCTGCCATGAATCGTTTTGTCCTGTTCTGTACCCTTCTGCTGGCGTTGGGCCTGCCCGCCGGCGCCGATGAGACCGGAGCGGCGCAAAAACTCCTTGCCGCCACAAATGTCACTGAAAGGACCACCCTGCTGCGCCAGGTCGAGCAGACGGCAGACCAGCCGCATTCAACCTATGCGCTTGGCGCCATGCGGTTCTTTCTGGCGCTGGAGCGGTTTGCCCAGGACCTTCACAGCCATGGATTTCGCACGCCGCAGACCATGCTGCTGCCGCTGATGCGGCTGCCGGTGCCGGCAAATCCGGACCCCAGACCCATCACCTATGAAAAATGGCGCACCATGCTTGCCGATCTCGAAGACGGGCTGAGCCGGGCCGCCGAGACCCTGGCCACGGTTCCGGCCGATGCGGCGATCGCCATCGATGTCGATCTGGCGCGGCTGCGCATCGATCTGAATGGCGATGGTACGCTCTCCGCGGATGAAAGCCTGGCGGCGGTGATGCAGTCGATGAGCGCGCCCAACCAGGCACGCCGGCGCAACAATTCAGCAGATCAGCCGCAATTGCCGGCCTTTCGCTTCGACCGCGCCGACGGATACTGGCTCGAAGGGTATGCGCATTTCCTGATGGCCAACACCACGTTCTGGCTGGCGCATGATTTTGAAAACAGCTTCGATGCCGGCTTTCAGCTGTTTTTTCCCGATACGCGCTTTCCGATCAACGATTATGCCGGCGCGCCATCCGATGCGGAGCGCCGGCAGGCCCCGATGCCCGGTGGCGGCTTTCTGGAGAACAGCATTTTCGATTTCATCTCGTTGATCCATACGATCAACTGGGAAGTGACAACGCCTGATCGCCGGAAGGCGGTGCGCAGCCATCTCAAACAGATGATCCGCCTGTCGCGTGAAAACTGGCTTGCCATCACAAAAGAAACCGACAATGAACGGGAATGGCTGCCTGGCCCGCATCAGCCCGGCATTCATCCGCTGACCGGTCTTGAAGTCAGCCGTGAGACGACCGAGGGATGGCAACACGCGCTCGGCCTGTTCGAAAACGTCCTGGACGGCAAGGCGCTCATTCCCCATCCAAGGTTCGACGGTGTCGGCATCAATCTGAAACGGTTCTTCGACGAACCGAAGCGTTTCGACCTCGTGCTGTCGATGACCGGTCCGGCCATGCTGCCTTTTCTCGAACCGGGCAATGTCTTGTCCGGGCAGGACTGGCGCAGCGTCACCCGGCAGTTTGCCGGGCGCAATTTCTGGGCCTTCGCCATCTGGTTTAACTGAGGCAAACCATCAAGGTAAGCCGACCTGACGAAAACACATGCGATTTTCCGAATAAATTGCAACCCCCCGCAAAACGTGCATTTTTTGCCGATCATTAAGGCTTTGTTCAGCATCTTGGCGGCAAATTGCGGGCTACTGGGGCAGTTGATCATGACCGTATTACGGTCAATGACCGGGCGAAATGAGTTCGCAAGGGAACCCCGTTTGTATGTGTATGGGGTGTATCTTGGTTCTTCCGGTTTCCGATAAATCCAGCCGGACACGGCATGTCGGCCAGGCGAAGGTCCTGATCGCCGAGGATTCCGCCGTCACCCAGGACATTCTTAAGATGCTGCTGGAGGCGCGCGGCCACGAGGTCCGGGTTGCCCATGACGGGGGGCAGGCGCTCAAACTCCTGACCAGCAGCAGTTTCGACATCGCCATTCTCGATTTCCACATGCCGATACTCAACGGCATCGACGTGGTGCGGGAGTTCATGGCTCGCGATGTCAGGGGCCACGCGCCGCTCTTCGTTGCCATGACCGCCGATGTCGAAGGCCTGAATGCCAATGAAGACTGCGCCACGACGTTTCCGAAAATTCTGGCAAAACCGTTCGAGTTCAATGATGTGTTCGACCTGGTCGACAGCTGCCTGATCGCCGGGGATGAAGATCACGAAGCCGAAGAGGCCGAGAACGCATCGGCCGCGGATGTCATCTCGATCTTCCGTCCGGACAACACTGCCGAGGGCACCTGGCCGGTCGTCGTGCCGGACAACAAGGCGTCCCGTCATCCCGCCCTGCCAGACATTCGATATCTGGCCTGGCCCGATGATTTCGGCCCGCACGGGTTTGCCCCGGCAGTCTCCAGGCAATTGATCTCCGGCCGTAAATACGATGCGATCGTTATCACCGAAACATGCGAATTCTCCGATCTGGAATTGCTCTGGAGAACCGGGGAACTGTGCCTGTTGCCGGTTCTCGACCAGACCGGCACATTCGGCCCGAAGGCCGACCTGAACCTGATGCAGGTCAGCGGCAGCGGCGCCGGCCAGGAGCCGATTGTCCGCTGTATCGATGATTTCTCATTCAACCGGCTGAAAATTCATTCCGATCTCATCCGCTCGAAAGATCCGGCCGACAAGCTCATTGCCCGCATCTACCTGCGGGACCGGAAACTGTCGCCGGTCCATCACGGCGATTCGCTGCTGGGGCTTGTTCACGCCATCGCGCTGCCCGACAACAAGGTGATCGAACTGGCCGAGGAGCTCGCCCGCAACGGCCTGCTGGAGCGCAGCTTCTTCGACCGTTTCCATTCCTGCCCGGCCTGCCAGTCCTCGCGGCTGAACGCCCGGGAAGAATGCATCCACTGCCGCTCCGGCCATCTCGAGGACTCCTCACTCATTCATCATTTCTCCTGCGCCCACCAGGCGCCGGAAGAGGCATTCAAGCAGGGTGCGGATCTGGTCTGCCCGAAATGCGCACACGAATTGCGTCATTTCGGCATCGAATATGACAAGCCCGGAAATGTCATCACCTGCGGTTCCTGCAAAAAGGCCTCGTCCGATGTTGCCATCGGCTTTACCTGCCTCGATTGCATGACCCATGCTGATGGCGACGTGATCGAGACGGTCGACCGCCATCATTACCGCATGAGCGAAAAAGGCATCGCCTATGTCGAACAGGGCCAGATGGCAATCGGCGTGCAGACAAATCTGCGGTTTGCCGACCTGCCGCTGCCGCTGATCGTCGACATCAACAAGGCGGCGCGGACCTATAATGAAGACGACATCCCGTTCGCCGTGCTCAGTATCTCCTATCCGCTGCGCCACAAACTGACGGCCGAACACGGCGCACGCGATTTTCACCTTGCGCGCAGCCAGTTCCTGCGCGAACTGCGCGATGATTTCGAGCATCACACCAAGCTCCATGCCGGGGCGGATGTCGATCACATCGTGATTTTCGACGCCGTTCCGGATGCACTGCGCCAGACCCTGTCCGAACGGATCAGCACTGCCCAGATGACGCTGAAGAGGAAGGTGATGCCGGCACCGGCATTGTTCGGTCCTTCCGACCTGTCGGGATAATCTGATGATCGGCGAAGCGTTCGACTACCTGTTTTCGCAGAGCTACTCGAGCTTTGCCGCCTTGTTCGCGTGCGTCATCATTTTCGAGCTTCCGCGCTATTTCTCCACATTCGCATCGGCGGCACTGTTCGAACGCCCGGTACCGCAGCGCCGGCTGGACGACGATTGGAAAGTGACGGTCGTCATTGCCGGCCACAATGAGGCAACCTCCATTCCCCGGTGCGTGGCCTCGCTCAACGAGCAATCCCGCCTGCCCGATGAAATCATCGTTTTCAGCGACGGTTCCGTCGACGGCACCGAAAAAATCGTCAAGGACCTGCTGACGGCCGGGCAGATCGATCAGGCGTTCTGGACCGAATTGCGCGGCGGAAAATCGGCCGGATTCAACACCTGCTGTGTGATGGCCACCGGCGACATCATCGTCAACATAGACTGTGACTGCTCGCTCGACCGCGATGCGATCGCAAATATCATACGGCCGTTTTCAGAACGCCAGGTCGGTGGCGTGAGCGGCAATATCCAGGTCCGCAACCGGTTTGCCGGATTTGTCGCAACCATGCAGGCGATCGAATATCTGATCAGCATTTCGCTTGGGAAACAGGCCGCACAGATGATCGATCAGGTGACCTGCGCATCGGGCGGCTTTTCGGCATTTCGCAAGTCCGCCTATGACGGTGTCGGCGGAAGCGATGCGGGTGGAGGCGAGGATCTCGACTTGACATTGCGGCTACGCGCCGCCGGCTGGAAGATCAGGTTCCAGGCCGACTCGATCTGTTACACCGATGTTCCCGACAGGCTGCAGGCACTGATCAATCAGCGCTTTCGCTGGGAGCGCGACGCCGTGTCCCACCGGTTTCGCCGGCACCGCCATCTGCTGAACCCGTTTGATGAGCGTTTTGATCTGGCCGAAGCCGCACACCAGTTCGAATTCCTGATCTTCAATGTTGTCGGCGCCGTACTTCTGCCGATTTACACGATCTGGCTGTTCAGCACCTATGGCTGGTTTGCCCTGACTGTCCTGGTGGCCATTCAGCTTGCGCTTGTCGCGCTGGATGTCATGACATTCCTGCTTGCCGCCCATGCCACGCCCTACATGTCGGTCCGCTCATTGTTGCCCTATGTTTTCGGTTACAGCCTTTTCAACGGGTTTTTCATGCGGTTTGTCCGGTTGGCAGCTTATCTGCAGGAGTGGATATTCCAGGCGTCCTATCACGATGCCTATGTTCCCGAAAAAGTGCACAAGATGAGAGCGCGGTAGAGATGAAGCGTTTGCGCAACCGCGAGCGGGTCGACACGTTCCAGAACGATCGCCGCAGCGCGAAGAAAAGCTACGGCCGGCACGTCTATCTGGGACTGCTGGCAATGATTGCACTCGCCATCGGCAATCATTTGTGGGGCGACCTGGTGATTTTTCGCGCCGACGGCCTGATCGTCCAGGATCGCA
>JAJFHT010000427.1 GCA_021775495.1 Hyphomicrobiales bacterium
GAACCCTGCACGGCATGTGATGCCTGTGAACCTGTCTGCCCGAACGAAGCGATTACCGTGGGCGACCCATTCTATGTCATCGATCCGATGAAATGTACCGAATGCGACGGTGCCGAGGACGAGCCGCAATGCAAGCTCGTCTGTCCGGAAGCCTGCATCGTGCCGAATCCCGATTGGGAGGAGTCACCGGAAGACCTGCAGCAATAGTTCGAGCAGCTGAGTTCCTAGCCGATTTCCAGTCAATCTGGGAAAGGCCTAAGAAAATACTGGAGCGGCGTTGTTACGATATTGAAATCGTAGCGCCGCTCCAAGCGTTTTGGATTGGTCTGAAGTGCCGTCAGGCGGTCAGCGTCCGGTTCAGGACAACTGTCTGAGCCAGGGTGAAACCGACCGAATCGAGATAGCTGATCAGTGCGGTATGGTTCCAATCCAGCTCGGTGCGCACATAATCGACCTGCAATACCGACAGGTTGGCCATCAGTTGTGACATCAAAGCCTGTCCTATGCCGTGACCCTGAAAGGACGGATCAACACCGATCGCGTCCATGACCGCTGCACGGCTGGTGCGGCCGAACTCGCCGAAATCCACTCTGGCCATGATGAAGCCGACCGGAAAACCGTCGTCTTCGGCAATCAGTGAGACACGTACTCCGGACTGGTGCAGAACTTCATGCTGCTTTCGTCTGTAGTAGGCTGACCGGTCGCGGCCGGAGGTTTTCCGGTCGATGGAAATGATCGCATCGATGTCATGTTCCGTCATCGATCGAACGGGAACCTTATCGCGCGACAAAGCGTCAGCATCATCACCCTCGGGTGCGCTGTGGTCGATTTCAACCGGATCGCCTGCTGAATTGTCGGTCGGTTGGAGTTCGGTCAATTCGCCGGTATCGCGGCTGAGAACAATACGCCCGGCGAGGGAAAAACCAGCCTCTGCGAGGAAGCCCACCAAGGCCTGATCCGACCAGTCAACCTGACTGTTCAGCGCATATACGCCCTTGTGAACCAATATCTCTTCGATGGCCTCGAGCAGACGATGGCCGGCGCCTTTTCCCTGATAGGTCGGATCGACACCGATTGAATCGAGGGAAGCCCGGGCGCCGGGCTTGCCGAACTCACCGTCGACCATTTTCGCCAGGGCGTAACCGACCAGCTTTCCTTCGTCCTGCAGTCCGACATAGACATAACTGCCGGCCTGTTCCAATGCCGCATTGAGACGCTTTTGGAAGAACCCGCGCCGGGAATTGCCGGTCAGGCCTTTGTCAATGTCGATGACAGCCTCAAGATCGTCTGCATTCAGCGGTCTGGTCTCATAGGTGAAAGATTGCGTTTTCGGTTTCATCTGAATTCCGCTTAATGGTTGAGTGAATAGGCTTCCGACAATTGCATATCGGTCTCTGGGTCCAGCAGGTCGTCCAGCATCGGCAGCAGGGCCATTTCCTCCTTCTGAATGTGGGCCAGCATGCGCTCGATCAGCTCTCCCGATCGGGATCTGAAATCCTGCCAGCCCGATTCTGAAAAACCGTCTTTCAGAGCTGCTCTGGCTGATGCCACGATCGCTTCACCAAGCGGCAGGATCGCCTTGTGCTCTTCGCGCAGATGCTCGCCGATTTCGACATCGCCGAATTCTTCCAGCCTGGTGAAGAGTTCGTTCTCCTCGAAGGCAAAATGACCGCGGATTTCCTGCTCGAGGGCGGCCGCGGTCCGTTCCAGGGTTTCACGCGTCAGGGCATCGCCGACATCGGGAATGCCGCGCCTGGAGGCTGCTATCAGATCCTCAAGCGCCTCGACCATGGCGATCGTTGCGCGATGGTCTTCGTGCAAAAGCTGTGCTGTACGGCGAGAAAACTCCATGCGTTCCGACCCTCAAAATAGCAGTTTCTTGTTTAAATATCTATTTCGGTACTATAATACTTGTTTAAGAAATCAGTCAAGAGGAACCGTGCCGTGACAGCGAAACATGAAATCCGCCGTGCCATCGTAACCGGTGCCGCTCGGGGCATTGGAAAAGCGATTGCCGAGGCCCTGGCTGCGTCGGGTATGGATGTACACGGGATCGACATCGGTCGGCCGGATGATGGCGATTCCGGTTCGATCACATACCATTCGGTCGATATCACCGATGTCGGCGCTGTGGACGACCTGGTTGCTGCTATTGGCGGGCCGATTGGCGTTCTGGTCAACAATGCCGGCATTACGCGTGACCGGACGTTGATGAAAATGACGGCGGAGGAATGGACCGACGTGATCAATGTCAATCTTACCGGTTCGTTCAACATGATCCATGCCGTCGCACCGCTCATGCCAGGTGGTGCGATCGTCAATATCACATCGATCAACGGAGTGAGAGGCAAGGTGGGACAAGGAAACTACGCCGCCTCGAAGGCCGGACTCATCGGTTTGACCAAAACCGCCGCCCGGGAGCTTGGTCGCCGGGCGATCACCGTCAACGCCGTTGCGCCCGGCATGGTGCTGACGGACATGGCTCGAGACCTGCCACAGGAGATTCTCGATCGCGCGCTTGCCGAAACGGCGCTCGATCGACTGGCTGAACCCGTCGACATAGCCAATACAGTCTTGTTCCTGGCCTCGGATGCCGCACGGATGATCACCGGACAGGTGCTGCATGTAGATGCAGGGCAGCTTATTTGAAATTTTCTTTCGGAATCAATGTCTGTTTTTTTGCCCGATGCGGATCACCACCAGGCCGGCAAAAGCGGCAAAGGCGATCGAACCAATCAAACCAACGGCAGCGCCAACGGTGACGAACACCGGGGCGTCAAGCAGCAGTCCTGCTGAACAGGTCAGCAGCGCCGCGATGTGGCAGACGGCGTGGATTTTCAGCGGGCCTTCGGCGGTCAGATCCGACAACAGGGGAGGCGTGCCGCCTTTTCCAGCCGCGTGCATGGATGCCAGAAACGGCATGATGCGCTGCAGAACGCCCATCAAAAAGGTCAGCAGCCAGCCGACCAGCACCAGAAACCCGAACAATGCCGGACCGTTCGGCACGGGTGCCTCCAACAATACCGCCAGCCCCGTTGCCAATCCCAACATCAGCAGCGCCCAGGAGAGTTTTATCATTACAAAGGATAGTCCGAGGCGCTTGCGCATCCGAGTGAGCAATGCCGTGCGCATGAGCCACAGATA
>JAJFHT010000428.1 GCA_021775495.1 Hyphomicrobiales bacterium
CTTCATAAAATTTCATGAAGAAGTCGTTGTACGGTCCTACCCACTCGGTTGCCTCGATCGCGCCGGAAACCAGGTTTTCATAGATCTGACCACCTGGCAGCGATACCGGGGAGGCACCGAGCTTGGCCATCACGTCACCGCCAAGGCCCGGAATACGCATTTTCAGACCCTTGAGGTCGTCTGCGCTTTCGATTTCCTTGTTGAACCAGCCGCCCATCTGAACACCGGTGTTGCCGCAGGCGAAGTTCTTGAGGCCGAACTCACCGGCCAGTTCGTCCCAAAGCTCCTGACCGCCGCCATATTTGATCCAGGCGTCGATTTCCGTGTATGTCATTCCAAACGGAATGGCGGTAAACGGTGCCCAACCGGGGTGTTTGCCTTTCCAGTAATAATCGGCAGCGATATAGGCTTGTGCGTTTCCGTTGGCGACTTCGTCAAAGGAGTCGAATGCACCAACACGTTCGCCGGCCGCAAAATACTCTACCTTGAGGCGACCCTCGGTCAGTTCACCGATGCGTGCGGCAAGCCGCTGTGCCGGAAGTCCGAGACCAGGAAAGTCCCGTGGCCAAGTCGACACAATTGTCAATTCAGTGCTGCTCTGCGCAATAGCCGGAGCGGCAAGTGTTGAGGCAGCACCAGCGACGGCGGCGCCCTTCAAAAAGGTACGACGTTCCATATAGATTCTCCCATTATGTGTTCCCACGCTTCGACGGCCCCCCGTCGAATGCGAGGCCTGCCTACGCATATGACGACAATTTCACAATTCGTGCAATTACCAATTCACTCAGTAATACTACTGACCGCCAGATGTTGTTGTCACGGCCTCCTGCCTGATATGGCATCGTCAGAGAAATCCAGGGCATGTTGATGAATTTCAAGACGAAACTATTCCTGATCACGCTTTTCCCGATCATCTTGATCTCGGTCGCGATGTTGTTTGTCATCGACATACAATCCAATCGCCTGTCGACCTCACAGGCCGAAACGGTTGGCAACATGTTCACCGAGCTCAAACATGCAGAACTGAAGAACTATGTCACCTTGGCGCGAAACGCGTTGACGCCGATATACACGTCCAAATTGAAGACAAAACGGCAGGCGCAAAGGGAAGTGACCGAAATCGTCCGGAAAATGACATCGGGAGAGGATAATTATTTTTACATCTATGACGGCGACGGCAAAAACATCGTCAATCCGAGGTTGACCCATCTCGTCGGAAGTAACTGGATCGGGCTGAAGGATGCGGACGGCCGCAGCGTCGTGCGCGATTTGATCGACCGCGCCAAGACCGGTGACGAGTTCTATTCCTACATCTGGAAGAAGCCATCGAGTGGTGAATATGTCGAAAAGCTGGGCTACTCGGTTTACCTGGATCGCTGGGACTGGATGATCGGATCGGGTATCTACATGGACGATGTGTCGCAGCAGGTTTCGACCGTTCAGCAGGAGCTACAGGACAATATCCGCGAAACCCGCCTGGTTCTTTTCATCCTGACCCTGGCTGGAGTGGCTTTGACCGCGCTGGTCATTGGCTTGGCCCGATTGTCCGAACAGCGGTTGGCCGATGCACGCTTGAAAGCCCTGACCGCACGGCTTGTCGACGCGCAGGAAGAGGAGCGCAAGCGCGTGTCGCGTGAACTGCATGACAGTATCAGTCAGCTTCTGGTGTCGTCGCGCTATGGTCTGGAATCCGCACTCAGCAGATCAGGGGAACACGGTGATATCGCCGAGCCGATTGAAAAATCGATGCAGGCCCTGGATGGCGCCATCTCCGAAGTGCGTCGGATATCGCGCGCCCTGCGGCCGTCAGTGCTTGACGACATGGGGTTGGCGGCGGCGGTCAAGGCTCTCGGTAAAGAGTTTGCGCGGCAAAGCGATATCGAAGTGGAGGTTGAAGCTGAGCCGGCGCGCAAGCTGCTGACCGATGAGGCAAAAACCGCGCTCTACCGGGTCATCCAGGAGGCGTTGACCAATGTTTCAAAACATTCCAGCGCCAGCAAGGTATCGATCCGCCTGTTCCGGCGCGGTTCCTCCGTGGTCCTTTTGCTCGAGGATGATGGTGTGGGCATGACATCTGGCGGCGGCAAGATGTTGGACACCGCCGGCCTTGGCATCCGCAACATGCAGGAACGTATCGATACATTTGGTGGCTCTATCAAGTTCAGACGCGCTCGGACCGGCGGTCTTGCGATCCATGTGACATTGCCGATAGAAGGAAGCAGCTTCATGCGCGCGGCGTAGGGGAGCAACAATTTCGACCGCGAAAACGGATGGAATTCGCATGCAGCCCGCCGGGGTGTCGGAGCAAAGATTGCGGCTGGTCATTGTTGATGATCATGATCTTCTGAGAGAAGGCATTCGCTCGCGTCTGCAGGACGAAGACTTTGTCGATATCATCGGAGAGGGCCGCAACGGCCTTGAAGCCGTCGATCTGTGCCGAACGCTGAGACCGGATGTCATCCTGCTGGACATCTCGATGCCTGAAATGAACGGTCTTGAGGCGGCTTCAAGGATCAGGGAAATCGTGCCGCTGACAAAAATCCTGTTTCTATCGATCTTCGACACGGAGGAATATGTGCAGGAAGCTTTGCGTATCGGCGTCAACGGCTTTGTCCTCAAGGATGTTTCCAAGCCGGAGATGATCAATGCGATCAGATCGGTGGCTCAGGGAGCGACTTATCTTGGCCCCCGGGTAACAGCCTCGCTGGCCAATAAATCCGCCTCATCTGACGATTTTGGATTGTCGGTACGTGAGAAAGAAGTGCTCGCCGCCATTTCCCAGGGGCTGTCGAACCGCGATATCGCCGAGCAATTGTCGATCAGCGTGCGAACAGTTGAAAGCCACAGATTGTCGATCCGCGAGAAAACCGGCGGAGGGAATGCGATTGCGCTTTCGAAAATCGCCGAGAAACTGGGATTGTGACTACAAATCCGGATCAGGATTTCTGCCTTTGGTATCTGAAGGTTTCCACAGGCGTGTTCCAAAAACGGTCAATACAAGGGAAGTTGAGTGCCGATGCTGAGTGACGAGCGGCGACAGACGATTGCCGAAATCAAAAAAGCCGTGGCTGCGTTGTGCGACAATTACGGCGAAGACTATTGGCGCCGGCTTGATGCGGAACGGGGATATCCGACGGAATTTGTCCGTGAAATGACCGAGGCCGGTTTTCTGACCGCGCTGATACCGGAAGAGTATGGCGGGTCCGGCATGGCGCTTCTGGACGCCTGCGCGATACTAGAGGAAATCAGCCGCCGCGGCGCGCATGCCGGTGCCTGCCATGCGCAGATGTATGTGATGGGTGCGCTGCTGCGGCATGGATCGGATGCGCAGAAGGCCGCATATCTGCCCAAAATTGCCGCTGGCGAACTGCGGCTGCAGAGCTTCGGTGTCACGGAACCCTCGACCGGTACCGACACAACCAGCCTTAAAACCGTCGCCAAAAGAGATGGAGACGTCTGGAAGATCAGCGGCCAGAAAGTGTGGATCAGCCGGGTGGAGCATTCCGATCTGATGGTACTGCTGGCCAGAACAACGCCGCTGCCTGAGGTGAGCAAGAAGACCGAAGGTCTTTCGGCATTCATTGTCGATCTGCGCAGCGCGATCGGCAACGGGCTGACGGTCCAGCCGATCGACGCGATGATCAATCATCACGCCTGTGAACTGTTTTTTGATGATCTCGAAATTCCGCTGGACAACCTGCTTGGACAGGAAGGAAAGGGGTTTCGCGTCATCCTCGATGGAATGAATGCGGAACGCATCCTGATTGCTGCCGAATGTGTCGGTGATTCACGTTATTTCATCGAAAAATCCAGCGACTATGCCCGCGAGCGGGTGGTGTTCGGGCGGCCGATCGGCGCCAATCAGGGCGTGCAGTTTCCCATTGCGCGATGTCATGCCGAGACCGAAGCCGCGGCACTGATGGTCGAACGCGCGGCGCTGCTGTTTGAAGCCGGAGCACCGTGCGGACCGGAAGCCAATATGGCGAAGATGCTGGCAGCGGACGCAAGCTGGAAAGCCGGCGATGTCGCCATGCAGACCCATGGCGGTTTCGCGTTCAGCCGTGAATACCACATCGAGCGCAAATTTCGCGAAACGCGGCTTTACCAGATCGCGCCAATTTCGACGAACCTCATTCTCAGCTATCTGGCGGAACATGTGCTTGGCCTGCCGAGGAGTTTTTGATGCTGCCGCTGGAGGGATTGTTGGTGGTCTCGGTCGAGCAGGCGGTTGCCGCACCGCTCTGCACAGCGCGGCTGGCAGATGCCGGCGCGCGAGTCATCAAGATCGAGCGCGAAGGCGGTGATTTCGCGCGCAAATACGACACCGCCGCCAAGGGTGACAGCTCCTATTTCGCCTGGATCAATCATGGCAAGGAATCCGTTGTACTTGATTTCAAAAAGAAGGATGACCAGACGCTGCTGGATGTGCTGATATCGGAGGCGGATGTGTTCGTACAGAACCTTGCGCCGGGCGCGGCAGAGCGGGCTGGGTTCGGTTCGGAGGTAATGCGTAACAGGCATCCCAAACTCATCACCTGCGATATTTCGGGCTATGGCGATGGGCCGGACATGCAGGGCATGAAAGCCTATGATTTCCTGGTTCAGGCGGAAAGCGGGCTGGTCAGCGTGTCTGGAGGGCCGAACGAACTCGGCCGGATAGGAGTTTCGGTCTGTGACATCGGTGCCGGAATGGCTGCACATGCAGCGATCCTCGAGGCGCTTCTGCTGCGCGGAAAGACCGGTCGGGGCAGCGGTGTGAAGACGTCGCTGTTCGATGTCGCTGCTGAATGGATGACTGTTCCGCTGATGCATTTCGAATATGGCAATGGCGCGCCGACGCGGCAGGGACTTCGGCATCCGTCGATCGCACCCTATGGCGCTTACCGGACTTCTGACGGTATCGACACAGTGATTTCCATCCAGAACGAACGGGAATGGCAGCGGCTGTGCGAGCAGGTTCTGGGCCGGCCCGAGATGGCGAGTGATCCGCGCTTTCATAGCAATAATATTCGTGTGGCCAACCGTGCCGTCATGGATGAGGAGATCGGTGTGGTTCTTGCCACCATGACCTCGGCGCAACTGCGGCAGCGCCTGCTGGATGCCTCGATTGCGTTTGGCGGTTTGAACTCGGTTGCCGATCTCAGCAAACACCGGGCATTGCGCCGCAGATCCGTGCGCAATTCTTTGGGTCAGTTCGTACATATGCCCGCAGCGGCCGCCGCTGCATCCTGGAGCGGCAAGGGGACGGAAGGGTGCGACGTGCCATCGACAGGTGATTCGACCGATGCCGTCCGGAATGAATTTCTGAATCATTAGGGTCCTGATCCAAAGATCTTTCACCGTCTATCGCACGTTCTCCCGCATGATGATTTCGACCGGTACATTGGGAAACGAGACCGGCCGGGCGGTCAGGTGATTGGTCAACTGGCCTATTGCCATATCTGCCGCTCTTGCCATGTCCTGATGAACGACGGCATCAATCACTCCGGTCAGAAGGGCCTGTCTGGTGAGTGGGGTCAGGTTGAAGGCAACATAGGTGATCGTATCCTTACAGCCGCGTTCCAGGATCGCCTTTTCGATGCCCCGATTGCCGCCGCCGAGGCTGAAAATTCCTGTTAGATTTGGTTTGCCTTCGAGCAGTTCGGCCGCCATTTTGTAGTTTCGTTCCGGATCGTCCATACCCTGGCAAGGGGGCAGAAGCGTAAGGTCGGGAAACTCCTCTCTGACAACTGCGCGAAACCCCATCTCCCGTTCTTCATGGCTGCGATAGAGGCTGCCGCCGAGAAATACCGCGATCTCGCCGGGGCTGTTCAGCAATCTTCCCATTAGGAGACCGGCGGTCCGCCCGGCCGCCCGGTTGTCCAGGCCGACATAACCAAGGGTTTGGGATCCGGGCAGGCTCGTCAGAATGGAAACCACCGGAATGTTTTCTGAGTGAATTTCCTCAATGGCCTCTCGCACCAGCGGGTGATCAAGCCCCTGGACAATGATGCCCGATGTCCTGCGTTTCAGGCACTGCCTGAGGGCCTCTGCAAGGGCAAAGGGGTCCATGCGTTTCGGGTAGGTGGAATTCAGCGTAACTCCGCGTGCGCGGCCGGCATGCACAAGCTCTCTCGAAAGGATCTCATTGGCGAAACCGGAGGCGCCTGCAATGATTGCATCAATGGAGAAATCGGCAGTGATGGATGGGATGACCTTAGGTCGAACTGCCGCCTTGTCGAGCCAGTTGATCGCCTCATTTACCCGGTCGATCGTTTTCTGCCGCACACCGGGCCGTTCATTCAGGACCCGGTCAACCGTTGCGGTGCTCAGTCCGGCCTGGAGGGCGATGTCTATAATCCGCGCTTTATGCCTGTGTGCCATCACGCTGTCGATCTCTTTGATGCATCAAATTGATTTCGCTTGGTGGATAATACAATTACTTCCATCAATTAAGGCATCAAAGTCAACTGAGAGGCTTTGCAAGTGCGGAAATTCAGTGTGAGTAAACGTATCGCGATGCGGTGGTGGATGGAGAGATTATGAAACAGGCAGGAGTCGTCGGTCTTGGGGATATGGGGTCCGGGTTGGCCAAGAATCTGATCAAGGCGGGAATTCCCGTCCGGGGCTTTGATCTCAGCGAAAAACGCACGGCGGAGTTCGCCGCAATGGGCGGTGTCGCGGCCACCTCCGCCGCGGATGCCGGTTCCGGTTCGCAGGCCGTCTTTGTCATGGTGATGAATGGCGACCAGGCCAAATCGGTCATTCTCGGCGACAATGACGGACCGGGGTTGATATCAGCGATGCCGAACGGCGGCGTCGTGCTTTTGACCGCCACTATCAAGGCGTCGGAGGCCCGCGAAATCGGAGCTGCGATACAGGGAAGCGGAATTCATCTGATCGATTCTCCGGTCAGCGGTGGGTTTCCCGGCGCGCAGGGCGGCACGTTGACGATGATGGCTGCCGGCAGCGACGCTGCGATCGAGAAAGCCAAGCCTGCCATGGATGCCGTAAGCGCGAACATCCATCGCGTCGGTACCGAACCCGGGATGGGCCAGACCGTCAAAGCCTGCCTGCAATCGCTCATCGGTTCGATCTTCTCAGCAACCTTCGAGGCTTCAGTGCTCGCGGCCAAGTCCGGCGTGAGCGGCCAAGTGCTATATGATGTGTTTTCAACTTCCGGTGCAGGTTGCGGCATCACCAACACCTCGCTTGAAAATATCATCGACAGAAAGTTCGAAGGCACCGGCAGCCATATCAACACGATGTACAAGGACTTGACGATTGCAATGGATATGGCGCGCGAACAGGGCGTGCCGCTGTTCA
>JAJFHT010000429.1 GCA_021775495.1 Hyphomicrobiales bacterium
AGCAGATCGTCGAGATTGCTCATGTCCTGGCCGATTGTCCATGGCGCCACCTGACGGTGCAGCACCTGTGCCGTGATATCGGAATGATAGGTGGACACCTGTCCCCAGCCCTCGGAACCGTCTTCTGCGGTGACCCGCACGAAGCCGACAAATTCGTTGCAGAAACTCTCGATGGTCTTGATTTTCATGTGTGGCTCGGTTGATCCCCAGAGTCTTCTCGAGCGGGTGCGGTGGAAGGAAAGGAGCCAGATACAGGATTGGCACTTTCCCGCAATTTCCCGGTCCACTACAGTTCTGAAAAAGTCAGTGCTGACGCGCTCTGACAACAAACGCCTGAATGGTCTCGTCTCCGAGTGCTTTGTGGGCTTCGAGGCGGTGGATTCCCTTGATCAGCACGTATCGATCCTTGTCCTTGCGCACCAGGATCGGCGGTTCGTCCACCTCTTTCAGAATGTCTTCGGCAACGGTCTCGACCCGTTCAGGGTCAAGTTCCTTGCGCCGATCCGATGGCACATAGATCTCATCGATTTTCAAAATAATGGAGAGCAATTCCAATCCCCTTCTGGCGCCAAGGCCTGAATAGAAATGACCCGTGCCATCGGGCAGGATAGCCGCTCGACCCGGATATGGGGAGTCGCGATTCCGCCGCAAACAGTGACATTGCCACCGGGTTTCAAACCGCCGGCAATTCGAACGCGTCAATGGCCGAACGCATGTTCTGCAATTGCATGATCCGCAGGTGCCGTTTCACAGCTTCGACAAACTGCTTCGATCCCGTCAGCGCCGGCGGGAACAGATTGCCATGTGCAAACAACCGGTCGGCCAGCAGGTCAGCGTCATGTCCAGCGGAACGGGCGACACTGGCCACGTCTTTTGCACTTGGGTCACGCAGATCATATTCCGTACCATCCTCATGCCGTCCGGTCGCATAGCGCATGAAGCCGGCTACCGCGAGCGCATAGGTCTCAATCGGCAGGCCTGCCGCCAGAGCGTCGCTCGCCGGTTCCAGGATGCGTTGCGGCAGTTTTTGCGAACTGTCGGACGCAATCTGATGGGTAGCATAGGCGATGCCGGGATTGCGGAATCGGGCGCACAGATCATCGGCATATGCGTTCAGATTGATGCCGGCCGGAGCCGCCGGTAGCGAACGGGCGGCTTGGCTCATATGGTGCCGCACGATTGCAGCGAGCGGCGCGTACTGCATGGCTTCCAGAACGGTTTTGAACCCGGCACCAAATCCCAGCCAGGCGAGCAGCGAGTGCGCCCCGTTCAGCATTCTGAGTTTCATCTGTTCATAGGGAGCGACATCGGAAACGAACAACGCGCCTCCCGCTTCCCAGGCCGGACGGCCATCGGCAAAGCTGTCTTCAATCACCCATTGCCGAAAAGGCTCGGTGGCAATTGCCGCCTCATCCCGTTTGCCCAGCATCTGTTCCGACTGCCGAAGGGTGGCTTCATCCGTTGCGGGTACGATGCGATCCACCATGGTCGACGGGAACGGAACCTCTGTTTCGATCCATTGTGCCAATCCGGCATCTCTTGACTGCGCCAGTTCGACCACCAGCCGTTTGAGCACCGCGCCATTGGCCGGAATATTATCGCAACACAACGGCGTGAACGGTTTGATTCCGTCGCGGTGACGCCTGGCAAGGCCTTCGACAAGAAATCCAACCGGTCCGACGGGAAACTCAGGCTTGGCAAGATCGGCAACCATTGCCGGATGCTCGGGATCGAGCCTTCGCTGCGGCCCTGAAAACCCGTAGGCCTTCTCGGTCACCGTCAGACTTACAATCCGGATATCCGGATCGGCCAGGCGCGCCAGTACGGTTTCAGGGTTTTCCGGACCGACATGCACGCATCGGACCGACCCGATTACCCGAACAGAGACACTCTCGGAGTCCCGTTCCGTGACACTGAACAGGCCGTTTTGCGGATTGAGTTTGGCAGCCATATCGGGATGGCGCAGACTGACGCCTTCGATCATCCAGTTGCCGCCGGCCGCCGCCATTGCGTCATCGGTGTAGACCGCCTGGTGCGCTCGGTGAAATCCGCCAATGCCGAGATGCAGAATTCCGGTTGATGCCGCATCACGATCAAAACCGGGAATGTCGACCGAATCCGGTAAACCGTCAGTATTGACGAGACGCCTCACGTTTGAGTCCGTCTGGCATGCTCCAGCCCATGCACGACACCACGCAATTCGGCAAGTCCCTTGAGCCGTCCGATGGCCGGATAGCCGGCCGTCCCGCCGCGTGACAGGTCATCCAGAATGTCCTGACCGTGATCCGGCCGCATAGGGATCTCTGCATCCGTCCGCCCTTCGGCCCGGCGGCGCGCCTGCTCGTCCAAAAGAGCCGAGATCAGCGCCGGCATATCGGTCTCGCCCTTAAGATGTTCGTCTTCGAAGAAACTTGCCTGATGCCCCCAGCGTTGGGATCTGCGGGTATTGCGCAGATGGACAAAATGAATGTGCGATCCAAGCCGCTGCACCATTCCCGGTAGATCCGTTTCGAAACGAACACCGAGCGCGCCGGAGCACAAGGTGATCCCGTTGGACGGGCTGCCGACCGCATCGACCAGCCATTGATAATCGGCTTCACAGGACATGATTCGCGGCAGACCAAGCAGATCGAATGGCGGGTCGTCCGGATGGCAGCACAGCCGCAGGCCAAGCTTTTCCGCATGCGGAACCACTTCGCCGAGAAAATCGGCAAAATGACTTCGCAGACTTGGCGCATCGATCTTGTCGTAGCCGGCAATGCGCGTAAGCAACTCATCAAGAGAGAAGATTTGATCTCCCGGCAAGCCCGAACCGATGGCCCTGATCAGAGAATTGCTGGTCCGATCATCCATTTCCGCCGCACGCAATCTGGCAGCTTCCACGACATCCTCGGGAAAATCATTGACTGCACCGGGACGTTTCAGGATGTGGATGTCGAACACTGCGAAATCGATCAGATCGAAATTCATCGCCGTGCCGCCATGCGGCATCGGTGCGGCCAGTTGCGTCCGGGTCCAGTCCAAGACCGGCATGAAATTGTAGCAGATCACCTGGATGCCGGCGGCGGCAAGATTATCCAGACTGATACGGTAGGCGTCGATATGGTCGCGCCAATCGCCTGACTGGGTCTTGATCGCCTCGGATACCGGAAGGCTTTCAACGACATCCCATGTGAAGCCATGCGCAGCCAGCTCTGACTGACGCTGTGCGATGGCCTCGGGCGACCAAACGATCCCCGGTGCGACTCCGTGCAATGCGGTGACGATACCGGCGGCGCCGGCCTGCCGCACCATCGGCAAGGTGGTCGTGTCATCCGGCCCGAACCAGCGCCATACCTGTCGCATCAGTGGCGTCCTTCCGTGGTCAGCCGATAGGCTTTTCTGATCAGGTTGACCGCAAGATCCTCGGCAATTTCGCCGGCTTCGTGCCGGCTGATCTGATGTTCTGCAACCAGCCCGGCAAGAAATCCGGCGACAATCCGGCGGAACATGTCGTGGCGCGCCGGGATCGACAGGAGCGCGCGTGTATCGTCGACAAAGCCCGCGAAATTGCAGAACCCGGCGGTTTCCACCACCTGTTCGAGTTGACGCCGCATTCCCATTGGTGAGTCGAAAAACCACCAGGCCGTGCCGATCGTCAGGCTGGGAAAGGCCCCGGCCAGCGGCGCGAGATCGCGCCCATACGCGGCTTCATCCAGAGTGTAGAGGATGATCCTGAGATCGGGATCAAAGCCGCAACTGTCGAGCAGGGCTTTCAGTCCGGTCGTCCAGTCGGTTGGCGACGGCATGTCGAAACCCCGATCGCGTCCGTAGTCCCGGTGGACCGATGCAGCATAATTTCGCTTTGAGCCGGCATGGATCTGCATGACCAACCCGTCTGCAGCGCTCATGCGGGCCATCTCGGTCAGCATCTGTGCACCGAACAGCCGGCATTCCTGCCCGGTCAGTTCGCCAGCAAGTGCACCACTCAGCAGTCGCTGACATGTTGCTTCGTGGAGATCGGCGGCCTGCGGAGAGGCGACACCGTGGTCGGTGGCGGTTGCACCGAGGGAACGGAAGAGCTGGCGGCGGTTTCGCAACGCCGACAGATAGCCCTGCCACTGCCCGACATCCTCGCCGGTCTGTTCACCCAGCAGCACCATCTGCGGTGCAAAATCTTCGCGCTGCGGATCGGTGACCGCATCCGGCCGGAAGGTCGGAACGACACGTCCAGACCAGTCTTCCGCCGCCAATGCCATGTGATGATCGAGCGGATCGGTCGCCGCATCGGTCGTAGCGATCATTTCGATACCGAATTTTGTGTACAGCGCGCGCGGCGAATACTCGGCTGATGCGAGGCGCTCATTGATATGATCATAAACCCGATCGGCGCTATCGGCATCGAGCGCCAAGGGAACCTCAAGCACTTCATACAGCGCGTGGTCGAGCCAGACACGCGAGGGCGTACCGCGAAACAGGTGAAAGTTGGTTGCAAACAACCGCCATGCCGATCGGGGGTCCGCCACCTCGCCGCGGCCGGCCAGCGTCCCGACACCCAGATCAGCATAGCTGATCCCCTGGCTGACCAGCATTCTGAGCAGATAGTGATCCGGGGTCAGGATCAGTTCGGATGCGTTGGAAAACCGAAAATCGCTGCGATACCAATGCGCTTCGGTATGTCCATGCGGACATATCAGCGGCAGACGAGCAACCTGTTCATAAAGGTCACGCGCAACAGAACGAAGCCCGGGTTCGGACGGCAACAGCCGGTCGGGATGCAGCAATTCGGCAGCCGGCGCCGCGCCTGTGGTATTCATTGTCTTAGACCCGTCCCTTCGCATTTTTTGTCTCACCGGGCCCACCTAGCGGAACCCAGCCCTGATAGAGCGGATTGTCTGTACCAACGGGAAGCGCAACAGAACGGTTTGTGCGCGCGGACTGATAAATTGCGGTCACCAGTTCGATCGAGCGGCGGCCGTCCTGCAATGTCACCGATGAATTGTCTTTTCCATCCAGGGCATCGGCATAATCGTCGAGAAAACCGGCATAGCCGGCTTTCGGCGCGGCGACTGACGCAAGCACATCGTCAATCTGCCGCTCGCGAAGCGGCGCACGCGCGGTGAATGTCCATGCATCACGGCATGGCGCATAGGGCTCCAATCCGCTCTCAGCGGTAAATCCCTCAAAACAGATGCGAAACCGGCTGGTGTTTGTGGCAGCACCCAAAGTGATCGAACTGGTGACAACCGCTCCATTCTTCATGACCATCGAAATTGCCGCGCTATCTTCCACCTCAATGTCATTCACGCGTGTCGCGAGTGTCGCAGAGACCTTGTCCACCGGTCCGAGGATGCGGCAGACCAGGTCGTGATTGTGTATGGCATGACTCAACACGGCGCCGCCGCGTTCACCCTGCCAGGTGCCGCGCCAGGGCACTGAATAATAAGCAGCATCGCGGTCCCAATGGGTCTCGACGGAGGCGTTGTAAGCAGCGCCGGCCAACCCGGCAGAAATCAGGGCATCGAGTTGCGCCATCGCCAGACCGTAACGGTACTGGAAGACCGGCGCGAAGAGACAGCCTTTGGCGGCGGCGGCCGAGATCAGCTGATCCGCCTCGCTGACCGAGTCGACCAGCGGTTTTTCACAGATGACATTTTTTCCCGCGTTGATCGCGGCTATGGAAGTTGAAAAATGTAGGTGCGGCGGCAGGCAGATATCAACGACGTCGATCGTCGGATCGGCCATGACGCGACCAATGTCGGTTTCGGTGCGAATTCCGTCTTGTGCGGTGGCCAGCCCACTGGCACGTCCGGCATCCAGATCACAGATTGTCGTGACACGGAAACGATCCGCCAGGCCCAGATAGGCCGACAGATGTTGTTCGCCGATTCCGGCGCCCAGGATCGCAACTTTATGTTGCCGGCTCAAGAACGCTTTCCTTCGGCCATTTCCTGCGCCTGCAATGCCAATTCGGTCACCTTGAAGGCATGCGCCTGGGGCATCGCCGTTTCACTGCGGTTGCGCACATCGAAGCTCAACCGCTCGAAATATGGCATTCCGGCATCGCGGGCATCGATATGCTCGCAGCGTGATCCGTTGACCAGATAGAGATTGTCGGTCTGGTCGCTTTGCCCGAGCTCACAATATTTTCGAAGTTCGATGGTCCCTTCGGTACCGAGCAGAACGAGACGCCCGTCTCCCCAGGTCGGCAACGCGTCAGGTGTATACCAGTCAACACGGATGTAGCCGCTTGCATTTTGTGACCGCAACGAGATTTCGCCGAAATCCTGCAATTCGGGCGAAGCGGAATTGGCGAAATTCTCCACCCTCGCCATGGCGACCTCTGCCTGATCGGATCCGGTGAAATAGAGAAACTGATCGATCTGGTGTGAGGCGATGTCGCAGAGGATCCCACCATATTGGCTGCGTTGAAAAAACCACTCCGGCCGGGTCGCCTTATTGAGACGATGTGGGCCAAGCCCGATGGTCTGCACGACCTTACCGATCGCGCCCTGGGCCACCAGTTCCGCTGCTTTCGTCACCGCTGGAACTTCGAACCGTTCGGAAAAGTCGATTGACCAGATCCGTCCGGTCTGCGCCACCGTCTGCCGGATGCGCTGCAATTGTTCAAGAGTTGTGCAACCAGGCTTGTCGACCATCACATCCTTGCCGTGCTCCATCGCCTCGATCGCCAGATCCGCCCTTTGGGCCGGAATTGCGGCAATCATGATCAGGTCGATATCGGGATCTTCCAGCAACCGGCGGCGATCCTCGACCTGAGGTACGTCGGGAAACCTGCTGGAAAACCCATCCAGGGTCTGCGGTGTTCCTTCTGTCCACCAGCCAACGAAGGATGCTCCGGCATCGATCATGTTCTGCGCCTGGCCGAATATGTGCCGATGATCGATACCGATAGCGGCGATTTTCAATGGATGCGGCATTACTTCGTACTTTCAAGATTGGCGTTGATATCTACCCTGCGCCCGGCTCTTGCCGACGCCGTCAAAGCATCGATCAGCATGCGAACATCCAAGGCTTCCCTGCCACTGACCGCCGGTCGGCCAGCGGTTCGCACCGCTGAGGCAAAATCTGAAATGATCTCACGGTGCCATTCCGACGGGAAAGCCATTGGGTCGGCACCGCCGCCGGTGCCGGC
>JAJFHT010000430.1 GCA_021775495.1 Hyphomicrobiales bacterium
ATGAAGTGGGTCGGGATTCCGATCCGGTTCAGATGAGAGAATATGTGTTCAGAAATGCGATTGTTCAGCACTCCTTTGCCATCGACAATTTCGTGCTTCTTCTTGTTGTACGCGGTGGCGTCGTCTTTGAAGAACTGAATAAGGGTGCCCGGCTCCGGTCCTTCATATAGGATTTTGGCCTTGCCCTCGTAGATTCGGCGGCGGCGATTCATCTATCTGTCTCAGATGTTTGGGTGACGCGATTGGCGCGTAAAATGTCTCATTGCAGTCGGTGTCTAACGCAATCACCGTCTTCGCTCAATCTCCATTTGACCGCAATCGCCGGAATGCTTCCAGTATCAACCGCTTTATCGTCCAAAAGCCACCGCATATCGTGTCAAAGGCTTTTGATTTTCAATCAAAATGCCCATATTGACGGAGACGAATTCTCAATATTGTGCGCAAGGATACCGACATGGCGAATATGGACGATCGGGAAAAAGCTTTTGAGAAAAAGTTTGCCCATGATGAGGAACTGCGATTCAAGGCCGAGGCGCGCCGCAACAAGCTGCTTGGTCTCTGGGCGGCGGAAAAAATGGGTAAATCGGAAAGTGAAGCCGGCACCTATGCCAAGGAGGTGATTGCCGCCGACTTTGAAGAAGCCGGCGATGAAGACGTGTTCCGCAAGATCAGGAGGGATTTCGATGCCGCCGGCGTCGACCAGTCGGACCACCAGATTCGCCGGACGATGGACGAACTTATGGACGCGGCGATTGCCCAGGTTCGCAGCGAGTAGTCACAGTCGAAGACAGGAAAAAACCGCCCGTTATCCGGACGGTTTTTCTTTTATTTCAGATGCTTGCGGAGAACGGTTGAGATTATGAATCCGGAGATGGGCAATGCCTTTGCATGAATGGCTTTCATCGGGCAAAACGGTTCGCTCGGTCTGGTCGACCATTTCGTCACCACTTGTCGTGGATGCACTGGTGTCATCGGAAGGCGAGGCCCTTACGCTGGACATGCAACATGGCGGGCATGATGAGTCGAGCGTGTATGCCTCCATGCCGTCGATTTTGCATGCCGGGAAAGGCGCCATCGTGCGGATTCCCGTCGGCCGATTCGACATGGCCAGCCGTGCGTTGGACTTTGGCGCTGATGCTGTCATTGCTCCCATGGTCAACAGCCTCGATGACGCCATCCGGTTTGCGGCAGCGATGAAATACCCGCCGCTCGGCGAACGTTCATGGGGACCGAACCGCAGCCTCGCGCTGCGCGGTATAGCCAGTGCGCAAAATTATCTGGAAAGCGCGAACAGCCAGACCTTGGCTTTTGCGATGATCGAAACCCGGGATGCGCTTCACGCTCTCGACGACATCCTGGCCGTTCCCGGCATTGACGGTGTGTTCGTCGGCCCATCCGATTTCTCCATCGCGTGGACAGGCGGCAGGACGATCGATCCGATGCTGCCGGACATGATGGATGCAATCGCCATGATTGCCGAGCGGGCAAACAATGCGTCCAAACATGCCGCGATCTATGTGATGGATCCGAAACTAAGCGCCCGGTACCACGACATGGGCTACCGTCTTCTGGCCATAGGCAATGAGGCGAAATATTTCGGTGCTGGAGTGACAGGGCTGCTGGCCGAGATGAACATCGACAGCTGACGGGTCAACATTTTCAAGCCTTTCCAACGCAGTCCGGGGCGAAATCCGCCTCGCCCTTCGGGTTTGAAAAGAACCGCCCGCCTGATCGCAAACAATGCTCGAAAAGGCAAACAGCCTTTCCTTTCGCTTGTTTGCTTCCATGCGAACCCTTCTTTTCAAACAGAATGTACAAGATTACTGGGTCCTGACCCTAAAGCCGCGACAGAAATTGCGCGAACACCATTGAACCTTCCGGCCAGGGGCCGTGGCCGGACTTGCTGTTGATATGTCCCGCATCGCCTGCGTCGATGAACAACGAGCCCCATGCCGCTGCAATATCGTCTGCGATGTCGAAGGGGCAGAACGGATCGGTTCTGCTGGCAATCGTCACTGTCGGGAACGGCAGGGGATCGCGCGGATAAGGTCCGAATGTCATGAGATGACGTGGCCTGATGTTGGGGTTGGCAACATCCGGTGGCGCGACGAAGAACGCACCGGCAACCTTGTTCCTGAAATCGGCCATGGCATGAATGGCGGTTGGAATGCCGAGCGAATGCGCGACGATGACGACAGGGCGTTCGGCCTCGTTGACCGCTTCGACCATCCGGGCTGTCCAGTCTGCGCGAACCGGTTTTGACCACTCCGCCTGTTCGACCCTGCGGGCGGTCGACAACTTTGCCTGCCAACGGCTTTGCCAGTGGTCCGGACCAGAGTTGGTGTATCCCGGTACGATCAGGATATCTGCTTCTTTGGCTTTCATGGCGTGATTTCCGTTTGCTTGCCAGCGCGTATCGGATCGCAGGCGTCAGGCCGTTCCAAATACCCGCGCGAAAATCGTGTCGACATGTTTGGTGTGGTAAGCAAGGTCGAATTTGCTTCTGATCTCGTCTTCTCCGAGTGCTGCAACGACGCCCTTGTCGGCCAGAAGCTCGGTCAGAAAATCCTTGCCCTGTTCCCATACCTTCATGGCGTTGCGCTGAACCATGCGATAGGAATCCTCGCGCGAAATCCCCGCTTGTGTCAGGGCGAGCAACACCCGCTGCGAGTGGATAAGACCGCGGAACCGGTTCATATTGGCTTCCATGTTTTCCGGATAGACGACCAGACCTGCCACCACGGAACGCAGCCTGTTCAGGGCAAAATCAAGTGTGATCGTGGCATCGGGTCCGATCATGCGCTCGACCGAGGAATGCGAGATATCGCGTTCGTGCCATAGAGCGACATTTTCCATCGCGGGCAGGGCATATGAGCGCACCATGCGCGCCAATCCGGTGAGGTTCTCGGTCAGAACCGGATTGCGTTTATGCGGCATGGCCGACGATCCCTTTTGGCCGGGTGCGAAATATTCCTCAACTTCCAGTACCTCGGTGCGCTGCAGGTGACGGATTTCCGTCGCCAGCCGCTCTATGGATGAGGCAATGACCGCCAGAGTTGCAAAATACATCGCATGGCGATCACGCGGGATCACCTGGGTCGAGACAGGCTCTGCAGT
>JAJFHT010000044.1 GCA_021775495.1 Hyphomicrobiales bacterium
CGGAACTGGCGGTAAACACTTGACCATTTGCCGAACTCCTCTGGAAGGTCACGCCATTGGGCGCCGGTTCTGGCTATCCAGAATATGCCATCGAGAACCAGACGGTGATTACGGCCCTTGCGTCCGCCCCGGCCACGGACAGCTTCAACAAACAGCTCAAAGAACCCCCACTCGGCGTCCTCCATCAACAATCGCGCCACGATAGCTACCTCCCAAAAGCAACCGTGAATCATATTTCAACTGATTTGGGAATCCAGTTTGTCAACAGCTCCTAGGCAAAGCGTTTCCGCCACATTTCACAACGTTCTGCATCTCGTATTTCGTAAGCCTCCAAAGCCGTTGCAGGCGTGAGATCAAATCGGTCCTCATTGTCTTCACCGAGGGCTGTGAGGCGCATGGAATACCATGCAGTGACACCACCACGTGGTGGCGCATCGAAGACCGGGAACTCCGGATCGCCACCATCTTCGCTGAACCAAATGTTTGCCAGCCCCGGATTGAGAACCATTGCCCTGGCGAGGCTTACCGCATCTGCGATGCCGCCTTCGATGGCTGCCAAAGCCTGATCCCTGGTTTCAAATCCACCTGTCAGCATGATCGGGACGGATGTCAGCTCTTTGGCGCGCCTTGCGAAGCCGATGAAGTAGGGCCCGGATGAAGACGTGCCGTCGGAACTCGATGCTGCTCCGGGGAAGTAGGTGCCTCCGCTGACGTCGATCAGGTCAACGGTGGTCTGGTCGAGCATGCGAACCACCTCCAGTGCATCTTCGTTGGTCAATCCGCCCTTCAATTTGTCCGTTGAGTTGATCCTGATGCCGATCGGATAAGAAGCGCCAACGGCATGCCGGACAGTGTCAATCACCTCGCGAATGATACGGAACCGTCCATCCACCGAGCCGCCATAGGCATCTGTCCTTTGATTGAAGAGAGGTGACAGGAACTGGCTGAACAGGAACCCATGACCCGCGTGGATCTGAACACCGCCAAATCCCGCGTCTTTGGCAAGTTTCGCGGTTCTTGCGTATGTAGCGGGTAGTTTATGGATATCATCCAGTGACATTCCATCGCATTGAAGACCCTCAACATTCAAAGCAGACGGCCCTTTCGGCTGACTGATTGGTGAATGCGAGAGCGCGCCGGCATGACCGAGTTGTGGCCAAATATGTGCCCCGTTGGCCGATCCCCGCTTCGCCAAGGCCTGCATAGCATTCAGATCGGCATCCGGCATGAGAACAAGATTGCCGGGTTTTTCGGGATAATGAGGGCTTCCCTGCACCTCGCCGATCAGAGAGAGCGCCGCACCACCTTGCGCCCACCGTTCATAGAGCCTCGTCTGCGCTTCGGTTGGATTTCCCTCACCGTCTCCAAGCGAATCCGACATTGGAGATTTGATCAATCGGTTCTTCAATTCGATACCACAAGGCAATCCCAGCGGACGTTCCAGCACCGATTTCGGGTTTGCGTTTTTTTGCGTCATCTTGTTTCTCCATCGGAATATTTCGATATTTCGTTTTCTGTTCTCAAAGCCAGATGCTGCGATATGTCGGTTAACCGATCAGCTTTTCAGCATTTCATCCTGGAACGCTGCGAGAAACGAGCGAATGTTCTCTTCGTGGCGCCGATAAAATGTCCACTGCCCGTGACGTTCGCCAACCACAAATCCTGCTTGCTTCAGCTGTCCCATGTAGTTTGAGATCGTGGACTGGGAGAGTTTCGCCTTTTCCTGGATATAGGCGACGCACACGCCATCCAGATCAGCATGTTCCGGTAGCGCTGGCGGAAAGTTGGACCGGTCTTTCAGCCATTCCAATATCCTGCGGCGAACCGGATTGTTCAGGGCTGCTATTGATTTTTCCAGGTCCATATATCGAAATATCTCGATATACCGCCCCCATGTCAAGCCCCATATCTACTTGGATCGATTGTGAGAGCCGATTTGGGCGACCCGCTGATGGAAACCTGTGCTTCCTACAAGCGGACATCGGCAGAACCGCGTTTACAAGTACACGCAGTGGAACGTCGCCGCCGGGAATGGCGTATTCCCAAAGATCGACTTATCTGGCACATGCAGGACGCAGTGGAACGACGGTGTTGGAGACCGCATGCAGCTGGTCGTTGAAAATCTGGGTGCGGAACGGGGCGGGGAGCCGGTGTTCGAGGGCATCGGTTTCGAATTGTCTGAGGGTGAGGGTCTGGTGGTGACCGGTCCGAACGGAGCCGGAAAGTCGACCCTGCTGCGCGTTGTTGCCGGGTTGCTGCCGGCGATGGCTGGAGGAGCGGAGCTGCGCGGCAGTGGCCTCGACCACACCGGGCTATCGGGTGCCTGTCACTATCTCGGTCCGCTCAACGCGATGAAACCAGCGCTGACGGTGGGGGAGAATCTTGCTTTCTGGCAGGCTTTTCTCGGGGATGCGGGATTGTCGGTGAGCGATGCGCTTGACCGGGTCGATCTCGGGACGATCGATCATCTTCCCTTTGCCTATCTGTCGACCGGGCAGAAACGCCGGGTTTCGATTGCCCGCCTGCTTGTCAGCCGCCGTCCGGTCTGGCTTCTGGACGAGCCGACATCGGGTCTTGACCGCGGTTCGCAGGACCGGTTCGCAGAATTGCTCGACGACCATCTGGCAAGCGGCGGTATCTTTGTTGCGGCCACGCATATCGACCTCGGCCTGGAACAGGTGGGTGAACTCGTCATGAAGGCAGGCCACTGATGTGGGCGCTGTATCGCCGTGAGCTGTCCAACAGCCATCGTACCGGCGGCGGTGCGCTGATCGGCGTGCTGTTTTTTCTGGCTGTCGTTGCTGTTGTTCCCTTTGGTGTCGGGCCGGACCTCAATCTGCTGGCGCGGATCGGACCGGCAATCCTGTGGATCGGTGCCTTGCTGGCCAGTCTGCTCAGCCTCGACCGGCTGTTTCAGGCCGACCGGGAGGACGGCTCGCTCGATCTGCTGGTTCTCGAGCAGGAGCAGCACTGGCTGGCGTTCACCGTGTTCATAAAGATTGTCGCCCACTGGACATCGCACGCCCTGCCGCTGGTTATCGCGGCGCCGCTGCTCGGTGTTCTGCTGAACATGGAGCCGATCGGCATCGCCGCCGTCACCGCCACTCTGCTTGCCGGAACCCCGGCCATCGCCTTCATCGGAGCGGTCGGAGCCGCGGTGACCACCGTGCTGCCCCGCGGCGGGCTTCTGGTTTCGGTGCTGATCCTTCCGCTGGTTATTCCGGTACTGATTTTCGGCGTCTCGGCGGCCTACGGAGCGGTCCAGGATCCCGACCCGTTCTTGCCACCGTTTCTCATTTTGCTGGCGATAACGCTTTTTTTCGCGGTGATCGGTCCACTGGCCGCCGCCGCCGCTCTGCGGCAAATCGGCGACTGACCCCAAATAGCGACAATTTGAACCTGCCAACCGGTCCGGTTCGATTGCACAGCGCCTGCCGGAGGTCTATGTAAGCCCTCATGCAGGATGCATCGATACAGACCAACCGGTTGACCGACCTTGCCAATCCGACGCGGTTTATTTCGCTGGCGGATCGGCTGGTGCCGTGGCTCGGAGCTTTGGCGGCGGTTCTGCTGGCGATTGGCCTCTACATGAGCTTTTCGGCGCCGGAAGACTATCAGCAGGGCATGACCGTGCAGATCATGTTCATCCATGTGCCTTTCGCCTGGCTGTCGATGATGTGTTACTCGGTGATCGCGATTTCCGCGCTCGGAACCCTGGTCTGGCGTCATCCGCTTGCCGATGTGTCGGCCAAGGCCGCTGCGCCGATCGGTGCGGTGTTCACAATCCTGGCGCTTGCCACTGGCTCCCTGTGGGGCAAACCGATGTGGGGAACATGGTGGGTCTGGGATGCGCGGCTGACTTCGGTATTCGTGCTTTTGCTGATGTATCTGGGACTGATGGCGCTGCACCGCGCCATGGATGACCCGTCAAAAGGCGCGCGGGCTGCTGCAATTGTCGCGCTGGTCGGTTTCATCAACATTCCGATCATCAAGTTTTCGGTCGACTGGTGGAACACGCTGCACCAACCGGCATCGGTGTTCCGGGTGGACGGCCCGACCATTCATCCGACCTTGCTGTGGCCGCTGATGGTGATGGCAATCGGGTTCACGGTGCTGTTTTTCTTTTTTCACCTGATGGCCATGCGTACTGAAATCTGGCGCCGCCGTGTCGGCGCCATGCGCCGCATCGCAGCGCGCCGGGCGGATGCTTAGGGTCGGGATATGACGCATTTCGGTTTTGTCGCCGCAGCCTATGGCCTCTCCGCAATCGGCATGCTCGGGCTTGCAGCCTGGATCATGATCGATCAACGGGCGCGCCGGCGGGAAATAGCCGAGCTTGAGGCCAAGGGGATCAAGCGCCGTTCCGAGCAGGGGGCCAACTGAATTGTCGGTACAGGAAACACAATCGACCGGCAGCCGGCGCAAATTTCTGGTGCTGGTTCCATTGTTGCTGTTTCTCGGGCTTGCTGGCGTGTTCCTGCTGCAACTGCTTTCCGGGCGCGACACTTCTGTTGTGCCGTCGGCGCTGATCGGGCAACCGGCACCCGAAACCGAGTTGGCACCGCTCGACGGGGTGGACCTGCCGGGCCTGTCATCAACCGAATTTGGCGGTCAGGTCACACTGGTCAACGTCTGGGCTTCGTGGTGCGCGCCGTGCCGCGCCGAACATCCGCTGCTGATGCAGCTCGCACAGGATGAGCGCATTCAAATTGCCGGCCTGAACTACAAGGACAAACCGGAAAACGCCCGGCGGTTTCTCGGAAATCTCGGAAACCCCTATGACGCAATCGGCGTCGATCAGAATGGACGGTCGGCGATCAACTGGGGTGTCTATGGCGTGCCCGAGACGTTTCTGATCGGAGCGGACGGCAAGATTGTCTACAAACATGTCGGGCCGATCACACCGCAATCGCTGCAATCAGCGCTGAAAGTCGAGGTCGAAAAGGCGCTTGCGGCGGCGCGAAATTCGACGGATCAGTGAGCCCGAAACGACCGGTTCGGTTCGGACGGTCGGTCCCCGCCGGAGACTCGATCGAGCGAGCGGTTTGCGAGCATTGCAATTTTGTCGACTATCAAAATCCAAAAGTCGTCGTCGGGTCGGTTGTTCGCCATCAGGGCAAGATCCTGCTGTGCCGGCGGGCGATCGAGCCGCGATCGGGTTTCTGGACCGTCCCGGCCGGATATCTCGAGCTGAATGAATCTGCCGAAACCGGTGCCTGCCGGGAAGCGATGGAAGAAGCCTACGCCGATCTGGAGATCGAGTCCCTGCTGGCGGTCTATTCCATCGTCCATCTCAGCCAGATACAGCTGATCTACCG
>JAJFHT010000431.1 GCA_021775495.1 Hyphomicrobiales bacterium
CTGTCCGTTCAAACACCAAACTGATCCACTCGGAAAGCCCGGCCAATCCGATCATGCGGTTGGCGGATTTGCGGGCGATCTCCGACATTGCCCATGCGGCAAATGCCAAACATTCCTGCGACGCGACATTCGCCTCGCCGCTCGGACAGGATTCCGCCGGCCTCGGCGTCGACTATGTCATGCATTCGATGACAAAATATATCGGTGGGCACGGCGATGCAGTCGGCGGTGCAGTGCTTGGCCGTTCCGAGGATATCAAGGCGATCAACATAGAAGCGGGCATTCACCATGGTGGGGTGATTTCGCCGTTCAACGCCTGGCTGATCGCGCGCGGTGCGTCGACACTGAAATTGCGGATGCGGGCACATGAGGAGGGCGCTCTGGCCGTCGCCCGGTTTCTGGAAGACCATCCGAAAGTGACAAGCGTTTGTTATCCCGGTCTGGAAAGCCATCCGCAGCACGATCTCGCCCGACGGCAGATGAAGAATTTTTCCGGCATGATCAGTTTCCAGGTCGGCTCCGAAGCAGATGGTGAGGCACTGGCGCGGAAAATGGCCGGCGGGCTGCACATCATCCATTACGCCGTCAGCCTCGGCCACCACCGCTCACTGATCTGGTGGATGCCGACCTCGGCAATGGTCGATACTTCTTTCCGGCTGAGCGGGCAGCAGCTTGAGAATTACCGGGCCTATGCCGGTGATGGTATCTTCCGCCTGTCGGTCGGGCTCGAGGACGCCGAGGACCTGATCGGCGATCTGGACAACATATTGGGGTAGGGGGGCGCCGGCGCAGTGCCGGCGACCTTCAGTTCACACCATCGCAAAGATGCGGGCCGGTCCGCCGGTACCGTCGCGATATTTCGGTGCGCCGACGACAAGAGTCGCGCCCTTGGCCGGCACCTTGTCGAGATTGGCGATGTTCTCAATGCCGAAACGGCCTGTCGGCAGCCAGGCATAATGGGTGGCGAAATCACCTGATTGGCCGAAGTCCAGGGACAGGGTGTCGCTGGCGATCGATGTCGCGCCGGTTTCCTCGATCAGCATTTTTACTGCCTCGACATGGAAACCCGGATAATGTTGTTTGCCTTCCGAATCGGCATTGCGGAAACTGTCGCCGTCGACTTTGGCGCCCCAGCCCGAATGCATCGCCACGCAGGCATTGTCCGGAATCTCACCGTTAGCCGCTATCCAGGCCTTGATGTCGTCCGGTGAGAGCTGGGTATCAGCGTCATCTGCCGCACGCGCGGTGATGTCGATGACACAGAGTGGTGCGATCAGGTTTGACACGGGGATTTCCGCGACGGATTTTCCGTCCTTGGAGAAATGTAGCGGCGCGTCGATGTGCGTGCCGGTGTGTTCGTTCATCTGCAGTTCGAACACGTTGAACTTGTGCTCCTCCCAGTTGAATATCTGCTTTCTGGAAAACTGTGGCGTGCCGAAATACGTCGGGAAATTTTCGTGCAGTTCGTGGGTCATGTCCTCGACCGAGCCATGGCCGGCGGCCAGCGCTGGAGTTCCGGTCATCGATGATCCGACCGTCAAAGCCGCTGCGCCGGCTGCGCTCACCTTGAACAGATCCCGCCGCGACAGCATCCTGTCCTTGACGGCATTCATGACGCAAATATCACACATGGTTTTCCTCCCTTTGCTGTGTTCTTTTTTGGTTGATTTCGAGCTTCTATCCCGCCGCCCGGAACCGCAATGGCCTCCCGGCGGAGAGCTGGTCGGCGGCGTTGACGATGGCGTCCGCGTCGATTTCGAAATGCCGGTAGAGATCGCTGATGGTTCCGGTCTGGCCGAAATGTTCGACGCCCAGCGGCACGACCCGGTGGCCCGCAACAGACCCCAGCCAGGACAGGGTCAACGGATGGCCGTCGAGCACTGTGACCAGAACGCAATGCGGCGGCAGATCGGCCGTCAACCGTTCGACAAGGCTTGTTGCGCTCCGATCGCCTCTGTGCCGGGCGCGTTTGGCAGCCGTCCAACCGGCATTGAGCCGGTCGGCCGACGTCACTGCAAGCACGCCGACATCGCGCCGGTCATTGCCGATACGGCCTGCCGCCTCGATTGCTTCGGGTGCCACGCAGCCCTGATAGGCAATGATGATCTCGGCATTCGGGCCCGGTTGTTTCAGCCAATAGGCACCGTCGATGACCCCTTGCGCGAATGCGGCGTCGTTGCGCGCTTGTGCCGGCTGTTCGACCGGCCGCGTCGACAGCCGCAGATAGACCGAACCGCCGGTTTCATCCCGTAACCAGGTGCGCTCGTCCGGATCGCCCTCTCCATCGCGCTGCATATAGTCGAACGCCCAGTTCAACATGACCGAAAGTTCATCGAGATAAGCCGGTTCGAAACTTGCCAGACCATCCTGGCTGATGCCGATCAACGGCGAACCGATAGACTGGTGCGCCCCGCCCTCGGGAGCCAGCGTGACGCCGGAGGGTGTTCCGACGATCATGAACCGGCTGTCCTGGTAACAGGCGTAATTCAACGCATCGAGGCCACGGGCGACAAACGGATCATAGACCGTTCCGATCGGCAGGAGGCGTTCGCCAAAAAGGGAATGCGACAGGCCGGCTGCGCCCAACATCAAGAACAGATTCATTTCGGCAATGCCGAGTTCGATATGCTGGCCGCCCGGAGAAAACTGCCACTTCTGGGTCGAGGGAATGCGCTCGTCACGAAACGTGTCACCGATCAGTTCGCGATCGAACAGGCCACGGCGATTGACCCAGGCGCTGAGACCTGTCGACACGGTCACATCCGGCGAGGTGGTGACAATCCGTCCGGATAGCGGGCTGTCCGATTTGGCGATCTGATTGAGGATCTTGCCGAACCCGGCCTGGGTCGACAATTGCCGGTCTTCCAGAAAAAACGGATCGCTGACCGGAATGCGCGCCGCGCTGTGACGCCGTGGCCCGTGCCGGAAGAACGGCACGCTCTCAAGAAACGTTTCGATCTTCGCCGGCTCGCCGATACAGGCCATGCGGTCCCATTCGCGCCCGGCTTCGACCCCCATCGATGTCCTGAACGCATCCATCTGCGATGGCGTCATCAGGCCGGCATGATTGTCTTTGTGACCGGCGAGCGGCGTGCCCCAGCCCTTGATCGTATATGCCAGAAAGACGGTGGGGCGGTCATGGTCGATGGCATCGAACGCTTGCGCC
>JAJFHT010000432.1 GCA_021775495.1 Hyphomicrobiales bacterium
TCGCCAACAACGGCCATATCGTCGTCTATATGGGCGACGATGAGCGCGGCGAATTTCTCTATCGGTTTGTCAGCGAGGCAAGATATGCCGCCGGCGCCGACAATACCGGCCTGTTGGAGTCCGGCACACTCTATGCCGCCAGATTTGCCGACGACATGACGGGCCAATGGGTCGCCCTGACGCCTGAATCCACCGGCCTGCCGTCCGAGGCCGAGATCTGCATCAACACAAGGACGGCGGCGTCGGCGGTTGGCGCGACCACGATGGACCGGCCCGAAAGGGTATCTGCCAATCCCAACAGGAGCGAGGTTTATTGCTGCCTGACCAACAACAAGAACCGCGGCAAGAAACCCAACAGGGGCGGTGATCCGACCCCCGCAAATGGGCCCAATCCGCGTGTTGGCAACAAATATGGTCAGATCGTCCGCTGGCGTCCCGACAATGGCGATCACGCCTCCGACGGGTTCAGCTGGGATCTGTTTGTCCTGGCCGGTAATCCGGACGTACATTCCGACGCCTATGCCGGTTCACCAAACGTCACCAGCGACAACAAGTTCAACTCGCCCGATGGCATAGCATTCGACAGCAACGGGTTGTTGTGGATCCAGACAGACGGCAATGACGGCGACAAGGACGATTTTGCCGGTATGGGCAACAATCAGATGCTGGTTGCCGATCCGGAAACCGGCGAAATCAAGCGCTTCCTGGTTGGCCCTCGCCAGGCCGAGGTGACCGGCATCACCTGGAGTGCCGACCGCACGACCCTGTTTGTCGGTATTCAGCACCCGGGCGATAAGGGCGGCAGCCATTTCCCCGATGGTGGTGACACCGTGCCGCGTTCCGCCGTGATTGCCATTGCCCGTGAAGATGGCGACGTCATCGGCTGATCCCCCCCGAAAAGCCGATTTGCCCCGGTGTCGCACAACGCTGGCCCGGCACGATGGCCGGGTCTTTTTTCAAAGATTGCCGCGGCTTTTGCTGTGATCACGACGTTTTGAAAGCTGCCGATTAACGGAATCTTCGGGCCGATACTCTATGCCGGGTGCTGCAGATTTTTCTGGAGCAGGCCATGCCTTTGGACAATTCTTTCTCGCTTCCCGCGCGCGACCGCGTCGACTGGGTCGATACCGCCAAGGGCATCTGCATCATCTTCGTTGTGATGGTGCATTCGGTTCTCGGTGTGGAAAAAGTCATGGGCGCCGAAGGCTGGATGCACAATGTCGTCGCCTTCGCCCGGCCATTCCGCATGCCGGACTTCTTCCTGATTTCGGGACTGTTTCTCGGGCTGGTGATCGACCGGCCTTGGCGGCGATATGTCGACCGCAAGATCGTGCATTTTGCCTATTTCTATCTGCTCTGGCTGTCCATTCAGTTCGCTTTCAAGGCGCCCGGTATCGCCGCCGAACACGGCCTCGCATACACCGGACAGGCCTATCTGATAGCACTGGTGCAGCCATTCGGAACCTTGTGGTTCATCTATCTGCTGCCGTTGTTCTTCCTGTTCACGCGGATGTCGAAAACGCTGCCCGTCTGGCTTGTCTTCTTCTGGGCGGCGCTGCTGGAAGCCATGCCGGTGCATACCGGTTGGCTGGTTTTTGACGAATTCTGCGCCCGCTTCGTCTATTTCTATGTCGGTTATGCCTTTGCCAGCCGGATTTTCGACATTGCCGACTGGCTGCGCGCCCGGCCTTTTACCGCGCTGGGTTTCCTCGCCGTCTGGGCTCCGATCAATGCCGCTCTGGTGTTCACTCCGGCGGCCGAACTGGTTGCGCCCTATATCCAGGGCACCTCAGGCAATACCGGTAATACTGGCGGATTTTCCGAATTACCGGTTCTGTCCCTGGTGCTTGGTCTGGCCGGCGCCATGGCCATCGTCTGTGTCGCCAGTCTTCTCAGCCGCATAAGGCTGTTTTCATGGCTGAATTGGCTCGGCGCCCATTCAATTGTCGTCTATCTGGCGTTTTTCCTGCCGATGGCGGTCACCCGGGTGGTGCTGGTCAAGACCGGCCTGATCCCCGATATCGGCACAATGTCAGCATTGGTGCTGTTTGCCGGAGTTGCCGGGCCTGTGGTGCTCTATCATCTGATCCAGTGGACCGGCTATGGCAAGTTCCTGTTCGAACGTCCGGACTGGGCAAAGACCGATGCCGAGCGCCAGCCTGCTGGGAATCCGGTCGCCGCGAAATAATCTAGACTCTTTCCTGATTAGCTTGAATCGTTTGATCGGCTTTTCAGGTTTGCTGACGAGGCAGGGTTTATGCCGTGGTCTTTACGACCACAAATAAACCATAACGTTGTCCAGCGGGCCTGAAAAGCCGGCCTTTGGTGGGCCAGATCGGCTCACCGGACGTCGTTGCAAAGCTTGCCCGATGCGCTGCATCGCGCTGCGCTTCGCGTCTAACCGGTAAGCCGATTTGGCTCCATCAAACGTTTCAATCTAACCAGGAAAGAGTCTAGATCGTAACGCCATAAATCCGCTGGGCATTGCCGTTGCAGATGGCGGCCTGCTCATCGGAACCCAAATCGGAAATCAGCTCCCGGAAGATTGTGATCCAGTCCGGCAGGGCAGACGTCAGATTGACCACCGGCCAGTCGCTGCCCCAAACGAGGCGGTCCGGGCCGAAACTGTTCATCACATGCTCGACATAGGGCTTGATGGTTTCAAGTGAAGCCGTGCCCGGAGCACAATAGGCCAGCACGCCGGAGAGCTTGGCGTTGACATGCGGCAGTTCGGCCAGATCGGCAATCGCCTTTTTCCAGCTGTCCCTCTCGCCGCCGGCAATATCCGGCACGCCGCAATGATCGAGCACCAGCGTCATCCCGTCACAGCCGGTCGCGAACTCATGGGCGATGCCAAGCTGATCGGCGCGGTAGACCATGTCGAACACCTTGCCGTTCCGGCCCATCTTGCGGATATTTCGCCGAAACGTTTCCGACTGGCTCATATCATCGGGCACCTCGTGCAGGATTCTTCGATAACCGACAACCGGCAGGTCCGAACACTCCTCCAGCCATGCATCAAACCCGTCATCGCTTTCCGGTCGGCAGGACGAAATGATGCCGGCAATACGATTGGCCGGATCCGCGGCCAGTTCCGCGATGAAACGGGTTTCGCCATGATAATCGTCGGCATCGACCTCCATGAAGATCGAAGCGGCGACGTCACGCCCGGCCGTCAACTGCTGGTAGTCCGCGACGGTGAAATCCTTTTCGGCCAGCGCCGGAAGGGGATCCGACCAGGCATATGTCAGCCGATCTCGGTAAAGCAAGTGTTGATGGGTGTCGATCAGTTGAACCATTTTCCGCTCCAGTCAGGTGGGTCGCTATCCGGAATCCATTATTGTCAGTCTGGTCATTCGCACAACACGGTTTATCGGATTACCTGAGCAGCGGGCCACGCACGGACAGGAACTCGTCGAGCGCGTCGGCGAGTCCGTCGCAATGACTGTCGGCTATTGGCAGAGAGAGCGACATGAAGCCTCTGCGCGCCATGTAGTATCCGGCCTCCAGCAGATCGAGATGAAGAAGTTTCTGCAGGCCGGAAAGCCGGGCCTCGGCTGCCTTGTCGCGCGGCCAGCTATCCTCCGGGCGCAGGATCGGTTCGCGCTGGAAGTGAATCCCGAGGATCGAACCGGTCCCGGTCACCTGCATTGGTGCATCCTGTTTCGCAATGAGCGCGTTCAGGCGATCTTTCAGCCGGTCGCCCCTGGAATTCAGTGCCGCGGCGGCATCGGCGGTATAGATATCTCTCAGTCCGGTCAGCCCCGCCGCCATCGACAGGACGTTGTTGTTGAAGGTCCCGGCGTGGGGGACCGCATCCTGTTCAAAAGGGTTGAACCGGCGCATCAGGTACTGCCGCCCGCCGAACGCGCCAAACGTCATTCCACCGCCGAGATATTTCCCCAGCGAAGTCATGTCCGGAATGATGTCCAGCTTTTCCTGAAGCCCTCCGGGAGAAAGACGCGATGTCATCACCTCGTCGAAGATCAGCACGATGCCATGCTCCGTCGCCTTCGATCTCAGGGCCAACAGGAATTCCCGGCTTGCCGGGATCGCGCCGGCGCTCCCCATCATCGGCTCGACCACGATGGCGGCCAGTTCGCCGGCATGTTTGTCGATCAGTGCGCTTGTTCCGGCAATGTCATTGTAGCTGGCCATCACATAGGGGAAGGGTGCGTTGATCGGTGGCTTGTGCTGGCCGAAATAGAACACGCCGCCATGATAGGCGCCCTGAAATACCAGTACTCGTTCGCGTTTGGTGACCATGCGGGCGGTGGAAATGGCAAACAGATTGGCTTCGGTGCCCGAATTGCAGAACCGCACGCGTTCCAGCGACGGGAAACGCGCGCACAGCAGCGCCGAAAACCCCGCTTCGAAGCGATTGGGACCGCCAAGCACGACGCCGGCCGAGACCGCTTGTGTGATGACATTCTCAAGCACCGGATTGGAATGTCCGTAGAGACCGGCAGTATATTCGCCCAGAAAATCTGCGTAATGGTGGCCGTCAATATCCGTCAGTTCGGCCCGTTTGGCCGAGGCGATCGTCAACGGGAATGGCGAGTAATGCAACACGGTACGGGTATTCCCGCCCGGCATCGACTGCGCCGCTTTCATCGCCTGCGCCTGGCTGTTGGGATTGCGGGTCACGAACCGATGTTCGGCAGCCGCCAGCGATGACGACAGGTCGGCATTGTATCGATGATCCATACCCGCCTGACCGGATGTCTTTTGCATTGCATTGCTCCTGTCGGATATCGAGGAAGAATCCCGACCTCGGTCCGTTGCCTACCATATTGCCATCATGTGCGTTGTGAAGCGGTCCACACGGCAAACCTTTGTCAGGGTTCGCTGTGGGGATGAATCAACACAGCATAGATACATAAAGGTCAGGCCTTCTCTGGCTTGTCCTGGTGAATGTGGAACTTGTTTCCGTTCAAGTCTTTGATCGTGAACTGGCGCATGCCCCAGGGTTTGTCTTCGATGTCTTCGATGATGTCTGCGCCGCGTTCTTTCAGCTCCTGATAGGCAGCGTCGACATCTTCCGAGAATATCCAGAACGTTCCGGCATGAATCGGTCCATCTGTGCGGCGGAAGAAGATAGCGCACTCGCCATGTGAGACAGCGCCAATCTCCCCGCCCGGGTAGAGCCACTCGACTTTGAAACCAAACCGATCGCGGAAAAAGGCCTGAGCGCTCTCAACATCCAAGGCTGGCAATTCGGGCGTAGGCTGTGAAAGGTTCATTTATCGGACTCCTAACGCGCATCCCCCCTTCAGCGTAACAAGTCCAGTATGAAGGCGCCACGAACTCCTTTCGGTTGTAGCAATGGCTGGTTTCATGGTTCTTCCCCTTTGTTCGGCATGCGCATGATTATGATCGCCGAATTCTGCTCCATGAGAATTCGCATATCGAAACCGGAAGCCACCCGCGATCTGCCTTGAATCACGGGACCCGTCAGTGTTCACAGAAATTCGTGAAGAGGGATGACATTCGATCTCGAATGCATATCTGGAAGGGGGCCGGCCGGTCCGCGTAAATTCCACAGAAAATGGAAGGCTTAGATCATGTCCCAACCGCTCAAGGATGTGGTCATCGTCGGGGCCGGTTTCGCCGGCCTGTCGGCGGCAAGGGAACTTGCAGGCGCTCCGGTGAACGTCACGATCATAGACCAGCAGAACCATCATTTGTTCCAGCCGCTGCTCTACCAGGTCGCCACTGCAGCGTTGACGCCGGCCGAAATCGCCGTTCCGATCCGCCATGTGTTGCGCCGGCAAAGCAATGCCCATGTGCTGATGGACCGTGTCCGGGGAGTCGATGCGGACAGGCAGGAAGTCATGGCGGAAAGCGGCCGCGCCGTGCGCTATGACGCGCTGGTGCTTGCGACGGGCGCCCGGCACAGCTATTTCGGCAAACCGCATTGGGCCGAACATGCTCCGGGGCTGAAGACGCTGAACGACGCCTTCGGTCTGCGCGAGAAGATCCTGACGGCCTTCGAGCAAGCCGAGATCGTGGTTGCGGACGATCCGGAGGCAGCCAGGCGCTTCCAGACTTTCGTCGTGGTGGGCGCCGGGCCGACCGGTGTGGAACTTGCCGGCGCGATCGCCGAGCTGGCGCAATCGGTCATGCGCGACTTCCGCCGCATCGATCGCAATCAGAACCGGATCATCCTGCTGGAAGGCGGGCCGCGCGTTCTGCCGACTTTCGCTGATAGCCTGTCCGAGCGTGCTGCCCGCGACCTTGCCGATCTGGGCGTAGACGTGCGGACCGGCGCAATGGTGACCGATATCACCGCTGGCAGCGTGACCACCGACCAGGGGGAGATTCACACCGAGACGGTGATCTGGGCAGCCGGCGTGCAGGCCTCGCCCGCCGGCAAGTGGCTGGGAATTCCGGTTGGCCGCAGCGGCCATGTCGAGGTGGATGCGACCCTGAGGCCCGAAGGCTTCGAAAATATCTATGTGATCGGCGACACTGCCCGGCATGAGGCGAACGGATCCGCTCTGCCGGGTATCGCGCCGGTGGCCAAGCAGATGGGAATCTATGTCGGCCGCCGGCTAGCCAAACTGGCAAGCGGGCAGGTGCCTTCGAACGGGTTCCGCTACTCGGATGCAGGGGCTCTCGCCACCATCGGCCGCAACCGTGCCGTCGCCGACATTTTTGGCCTGAAGGTGAAAGGCTTTGCCGGCTGGCTGCTCTGGGGCGCGGCGCACGTCTATTTTCTCATCGGTTTCAAGAACCGGCTGTTCGTCCTTTTGCAATGGCTGTGGTCCTATCTGACCTGGCAGCGCGGAGTGCGCCTGATCATGCACCGGGAGGTCGGCGAGGGCAGCGGCGACGCTTGAACCGATCTGCACCAAACGAAATTCGGTTGTCTCAACCTGCCGGCGCCTGCTTTTTCCGACCGGCATAGAGCAGACCGTAAATACTGGCGGCCACGACGATGAACGCGATGCCCTGATGGGCCTCGATCCGGTCTCCGAGAATCAGCGCCGACAGGATCATGGTCAGTGCCGGCCAGGGAACGGTAATCGAGCTTGCCAGCGAGACGTCGATATGGCGCACGGCGTGGAACCAGACGATCAGTTCGCCGTAGTAGA
>JAJFHT010000433.1 GCA_021775495.1 Hyphomicrobiales bacterium
ACGGTACCGTTGAATGCCGGAATATCGAAGCCGATCGTTGCCTCGCCCTGATCATCCAGCGCAACTGGGCCGGAGAAAAATGCGACAAGAGCTTCGGTTGGGGGACTGCCGTTGCTGTTCATTTGCGGGCCGGCATCGCCGCCGCTGCGAATCTTGCCACTGGCTCCGGCGTATCCGTCGATCAGCCGACCGTAGAGATCGCGTAATTCCAGGCCGAGTCGACGCTGGCCGAAATACCATTTTTCCGGATCGGGCGCCTTATACCTGGTCAGATTTAGGATGCCGACATCAACCGCCGCGAGTGTGACGTAGGCCGTATCTGCACCGTTTGCTCCACTGACCTTGACCGGAATCTCCAACCGCTCATTCGGCAGGCTCTGCGCGGCAGTACCAAGCGCGACGTCAAGCGTTTGAGCTGACGGATCGACGGCCAGCCATTTGACCCCGATGGACCGCATCGGCAGACGTGATTTTTTGCTGTCACCCGGCCGGAACAGGGTTGCGGTGACATAGCTTCCCGCTCCCCAATCGGCAGAGACAGGAATTTCCACAGTTGAACCGCCTGCTGGAACGGTTGCGCGATGGATGTCCAGCACACGTTCGGATCCAACAATAATCTGCACTTCTCCGGCAAAGCGCGGCGAAATCTTCAGCCGAGCCGTGTCACCCGGTGCGTAGACGGCCTTGTCGAGGGCAATCTCCAGCGCATCAGGGGTTTCGGTCGAACTGGCTTCGACGTACCAGCCAGCGTAGAATTCCACACTAGTCGCCAGTCCGCTCTCATCGTTTGCGGTGACCTCAAGCCGGTATCTGCCCCATTCCACCGGCTGGGTAATCTGAGCCGGACGATCTGATGTCAGGTCGATCACGCCATCGGCAACGACCTTGGTCAGTTCGATCGGTTCGTAGTTCCAGGCATAACTGGTTCGATACCACTGGTAGCGGCGCTCCAGTTTGACCAGAGACCATTTGGCACCGGATAGTTCGCGCTGTTTGCCGTCTTCATCGAGGGCGACAAGCCGAAAGCCGGCCGTTGAACCTTCGGCAACCTGCTTGTCTTCGAATTCCGGCCGAATGCCGATCATCGGACCGCTCGGTTGGACCGGCAGTTCGAGCCGTCGCTCAACGGCGCGGCCACCAGCCTCGCGCATGCGAACGACAATTCCAGCACTGAGCGGCCGCGTCGTGACTGGAATATCCTCCAATGCCACGTCAAAACGGGCACTGCCATCGGCTGCGAGGAGCGGCAGATTGGAGAGCTTGATCCGGTTGAACCGCTCCAGTTTTTCATCGGCAAGGCCGAATATGTAACCATTCCAGCCGTCACGCTCGCGTTTGGTGGAGAGGTTGATTTCTCCCTCGATGGTCAGGCCGGCTGCCGGTGCTCCATAAAGGTATCGGCCGTCGACCTGCACCGACGCCGGGGCGCCGCGGGCAACCTGCCGACTTGTGCTGGTCAGATCGAATTCGGTCCGATCCGGGACAAAATCCTCGACCAGAAACAGGTTTTGCGAGATCGGCTCCGATTTGGGATCGGTGAAAAACTGGACCTGCCATGTGCCACGCATCGAATTCGCAGGCAGTGCCAGATCAACAAAGTGGCCACCCTTGACGGAGTCATTGCTGATAATCCGGCGCTCTTCGACACCGTCTGGCCGCAGGAAGACAATGGTCAGAGGCAAATCTTCTACTGCGTTCGCCGCCTGATCGCGAACCAGCGCGGAGACATGGACCGTTTCGCCCAACCGGTAGATACCCCGCTCGGTCCAGCTGTAGGCATCCACCGCACCTGGCGAGGGCCGCCCGGAAACGCCCCGGTCGGACAGGTCAAAGCCGGCGCGGGTCAGGTCGAGAAAGACAAAATCGGAGTCGGTATCGCCGCGCGCGACAATCATCGCGGGCGCCAGTCCGGCCTTTCCGCGCGTCAGTCCGGCGGTGAACCGCGCATGGCCCTGCCCGTCGGTAACCGCGGTGCCCAAAACTTCGTTGTTATTGGCGATCAGTTCAAGCCGAGCTCCGGAAAGCGGAGCGGCGCTGGCCAGCGACCTGGCAAAAACATTGAGGCCGTCCTCCCCGGCAAATGTCGTCAGCCCGATGTCCGAAACCACGAACCATTGGGTCGCCCGGTCTTCCCAATCATCGCTCTTATCGCCTTCGGGCCGCGCAGACAGGATGTAAACGCCGGGCTGCCGTTCCACCAGAACCTCGTCGACCGGGAAACTGGTTGTTACCTCCTTGTTCGGGTCAGCCTGCACGTTGATCTGACCTTTCCAGATCGGCGTGCCGATATCGCTCTCAATATGGGAGAGCGCATAGCTGTCGAGCTGGCGAAGGAAACGGTTATCGCGCAAAAGGTTGGTTATTGCCCGGTCGCCGACCCGAAACATCTTGAGGTCGACGCTGGTCGCGTTCATAGAAACCAGTGGAATTCCGCGGCGGGCATGGGCCGGCAGCACAAAACCTTCTCCGGTGAAACGCACGAATGGCTGGCGGTCCGGAACAAACGCCCTCAGCGTAGTCGGTTCGAACAGAGCGAACCCGGATTCCGATGGAATGCCTGCCCTGAACTGGATCTGATAGGTTTTTCCATGTTCCAGATTTTCAACACAAATCTGTTTGTCGCGCGCGGTTATCGACCCGGAACTTGAACCGTCAATGGCGACGAACGGCTGATAATCCACGCCTTTGGCCAGATTGCCGGAGAAGGTCGCGCAAAATTGCGGCGTGGTCGCGTCGACATTCATCGCATGGCTTTCCACTCTGAATGCGGTTTTGCGCAGGTTCTCAATGGCTGCGCGCGCCGTGTTTGCACCCGGGAAACGAATTGCTGCCTCATAGGCTTTCATTGCGTCGATGCTGCGTCCCATATTCTTCAGCCCGGTGCCGATCAGTTCGAGGGCGCTTCCGCGGGTTTCCTCGCTGCGCGTCAGACCGTAGGCATTCAGGGCTACCAACAGGGTTTCCCAGCCGTTATCGCGGGTCCGCCGGCTGTTCGAACTGCTTTCACCGGAGAGCGAACGTGCCAGACCGAGCCAATCACCAACCGAGTTTCGGGACAGGCTGATCGCCGCACGAAAATAGTTTCCCGCATTGTCCAGATCGCCGTTGCTCAGAGCCGCCTTGGCCCATGCGCGATAGGTCTCCACTCCGGTCGCCGGATCGGTCCGGACCTTGGATGCCAGGTTGTTGAGATACTGGGCTGCTGAATTCGTCGCGCGCTCTGTCAGGAACGGCAGCGCAGGGGGAGCGCCAATGTCAAGATCAGCGGTCCGGTTGACTACGCGTCCGGCAACAGCGCCGGCAAACGGACGCAGCGTGTTGAAATCCGATTTCAAAAAACACCAGCGCGCACTGGTATTGTAGGTAAATGCTTGGCAGCGTGGATCGCCTTTGCAGACCGCTTTGCACTGTTCGAGAGAAACTTCCTTTTCCGCTCTCAGATCAAACCCGAAATAATCCGCGTCCTGGCTTATGATGAAATCCCGGTCCTGGGCGAAGGCAGCACCAGACAAACTCCCCAGTGCCAAGGTCAACAATACGATGAAATACGCTGCAACAGCCTTCATGACTTCCTCCCCGGTGAGCCCTATCGGTCAGTTGATCAATAGTTCCCACGATCCGTGTCGATAATAAGGAAACGAATAGATAATAACCAATGGTTGCACAAATTTCAATGCTGCAACCCTGGATTTAAATCACCGTGCCGCCCGGCACCTCATATCTCCAGCGTTTCGCCTTCGCATACGACAAAACTGCCCGGCATCTCGATCTTTGTGAGCCGCGCGATCTCGTCCAGTTCGACATCGGTACGCGTCTGGCGATGGTGAAAAATTCCGAATTTTCCAACTCCGGCGGCCTTGCACAGACGAACGCCTTCCTCCCATGTTGAGTGGCCAAAATGGGAAAATTCGGGAAATTCCTCGTCGGTATAGGTCGCGTCGTAAATCACCATATCGGCAGCTTCGATAAAAGACAGGATCGTCTCATCCGTCTTGCCGGCGATATGCGCCGTGTCGGTAACATAACAAACCGACTTGCCGTTAAATTCTACCCGGTATCCGGTCCCACCGCCCTGGTGATTGAGCGCGCAGGTTTTTATCGATATGCGATCGGATGCAGCGATGACATCGGTCTGTGTGAAGTCGTGATAACTGATATCGGCGCTGAATACCTCCGGCCCAACCGGGAAAAAGGGATGACGCATATAGTCGTGGATGGCATTTCTGGTGGCGTTCTTCCCTGACAGATGGCCCGACCAGATGCCGATCTGGAAACGGTCACAAAAGAATGGTGCGAAGAACGGAAATCCGGAAATGTGATCGTAGTGGAAGTGGGAGAAAAACAGGTTCAGCCTTGTATCCGGACCACAACACAACTCGCTGCCAAGCATGCGAAATCCGGATCCGGCATCAAATACCAGTATGTCGTCTCCGCAACGCATTTCCACACAGCAGGTATTGCCGCCATAGGCGCTTGCGCCCGGGAAACTGGAATATCCCTCGCCGCGTGCACCCCAGAAGCGCACGAGAAATGCGTCTGATGTCATTACCCGTTGATCCTCTTGAGTTCATCCTTGCAATCGGCGAGATCGCGAGTGGTCTTTGCCAGGCGATCGACGAGGCTTTTCAGAACTTCGGACGCAAGAACCGGCGAATCCATCACCATCTCCATCAGGTGATCCTTGCGTATCTTCAGTGCCTCGACATCACCTTTGGCCCGGACTGTGGCTGTCCTTGGAATTTCGGCCAGAATGCCCATGTCGCCGAGCATTGCGTTGCGGCCTAGTTGAGCCACGACATTCTCGCTGCCATCGCGTGACGACACCAGAACATCCGCCACACCGTCTATGATGACATAGGCGGCGTCGGACGGATCGCCCTGGCGAACAATGTTCTGACCATCCGTGTAGGTCATGCGGTCCGATGCGAAAGCCAACAGTTTCAGTTTCGTCGGCATAACGTTCGCAAACATCGGAACACTGCGAAGAAGTCCGACCTCATCCTTCAATTTGCTCATTCCGACCTCCCGGTCTTGCGTTGCTAGTTCACCAATCGTGCCCCGTCACGATACGAGCGCCGCAAAAGCCCCATCGGCTTCCGCGACATCTTTCGGCACCCCATCTTCCACGATTGCGCCGTTTTCAAACACCACGACGCGATCAAATTTTTTGGCAAGTGACGGCGTCATCAATGCCCAGAACAGTCCGAAGGGCCGTCGCCCATCCGCGCCCCTGGCCAATTCCACAAGCTTGCCGACAAGCCGTTCCTGTGTCCGTCCATCCAGCGAATTCAACCCCTTGTTCACGATCAGCAGATCGGGCTGCTTCAACAATGTCCGCGCCAAAGCGATCTTCTGGCGCTGCGGTTCGGTCAACCGTTTCCCGGCACTGCCTATGTTAAACGACAGACCCGCCCTGAAGATATCGTCCTTCAGCCCTAACTCCACGAGCATCAGGTGGATTTCCTTTTGCACCTGTTCTGTGACCTCGGAATATCCGTAGGCGATGCGGCCAAGCAGGATGTTGTCCTGAATCGAAGACACGGCATTGTAAGTGTCTTTGTCGTAAAAATTGATCTTGTTGCGCAGGCTTTCGGGCAGGTCGGCCTGGAATTGCTGACGCGCCTTGAGAATCAGCTTTTCTTCATTTTCCTTCAAAAGACCCAGGCGGTTGCGCGGCTCGGTATAGCGGAAGGAAAGCAGCAACAGCTTCTGCCTCGACAATTCGTTGGCTTTGTCGAATTCGCCCCGTGCGATACGGCTGAGTATCTGCGGATACTCCTCCATCTCGTCGGATGACATGAAGTTCAACTGTTCAAAGAACGGGTTGTCAGGCGACAGATCGGCGAACAGTTCGATGGCCGTCTCGGCAAGCTCGATACCCATGTCGAACAGAAACCTGTCGAGACCGGTGTCGGCCAGAACACGGCGCATGTGTTCGTCCTTGACCAGGTTTTCCACGCCAAGAACATCGTCCGAAACCGTTCCGAACAGAATGTTTTCCGCAACCGTAGCCTGTCCGTTATAGGCATCGCGATCGAACGGATCGACATATTGCGCCAGATCAAGTTTCTCCAGCCGAGTCCGGAACGTGCCGCGCGCAGAAACGATTTCCGTGCAAAGTTCGGCGTTTTCATTTGGATCAAGCGTCTGGCGCAGAGCAAGTTCATAGACCATATCGTCAAGTTCAACGACCTGCAGAACCTCCATCAATCTATTGTGCACCTCTTCCGGCCCAGCCACACCGGCGGCGGAGTAGTCGATCCAGTCGCTGTGCATGTCGAGGTCGATGTTGCCGGCGATACGGGCTTCACGGATATTACGATTACGGAAGGCGGTTGTCGCGGCATCCAGTTCCGGCTCAATGACCGGCACCCGTTTGAGTGGATAGAGCAGCGTGTTGCCCAATGTTTCTTGCGGCAGGAACGACTCCGGCCCGATATAGCCAAACCGGCGACCGGTGATCGATTCCTGGAAATCATCGATCGACTTGCCATCGATAAGGACCCGTCCGGATGTCGGATCCTGAAGCCGTGCCAGCACCGCGGGAAGTGTTTCGACACCGGAATTCGGCGGCCCTACCGCAGCAACGATTTCGTGCATACCCAGCGTCAAGCTGACATTGTCCAGCAATTCCGACCCGGTCTCGTCGATAACACCAAGCTTGGCTATCTCGATCGGCCCCTGCAATGGCGGGATCGTTTCCGTCGTCGGCGCCTGAACCTCGGCTTCGGTCATATCGTCGATGTTGAAGTGCTCGACGATCTGGCCGTACTTGATGTTGATATCGACGCGTTTCTGATCCCACATGATCAGGCCGTTGATCGGCGATGGCAGTTCCTTGTATGCGGCAATCGCTGCAATGAGCTGGCCGATGTCCAGAGTGCCGCGGATCGCGAAGTAGCCGCCGATCATATAGAACAAAAACGGGGTGAACTGGGCCAGGAAGTTGCTGACGAACTTGACGAAGAACTTGCGTTGAAACAGCTCGTAGCGAATGTTGAAAATACGCCCCAGCCGACCCGTCACCTCGGCGCGCTCATAGTTGGACGTGTCATTGACATGAACAGCGGTGATTCCGTCAACGATTTCGCCGATCCGGCCGGACAGCTGGCGTGCCGTGATCTGGCGCCGCCGCCCCAGTTCCAACACGCGCCGCCTCAAAATCGGAATGATTCCAACCTGGATGGTGATCGTGATCATTGTCAGAAAACCAAGCCAGACGTTCTGTAAGAAGATGAAAGTGAAAGCGATCAGCGCCTGGCCGCCAAGAAAGAACGGCTGGACAATGGCATCACCGATGAATTCGCCGAAGGGCTCGACCTCATCCTTGACCATGCTGGCGATTTCAGAACCCTTGACCCGTCGGAACTGCCCAATCGGAAAGCGCAAGACACGGTCAACCAGCTGATAGCGGATACGCCTCAACATGCGTTCGCCGAGACGGCCCTTGTAGGTGTTTATATAGAATTTGAAGAGGCCGTTGATGCAGACCAGCGCCAGAAACGCCAGGCTGAGCGCCACCAGATAGTCGATCCGCTCGAGGTCGAACCCGCCGAAGATCTCGAACGAACCGCCGCCGAAGAGCCATGACGGCAACCCGATTTCGAGCTGCATGAAATTTGCGGTATCGGTTGCGCTTTCAAAACCTTCGCCCTGGATCGGCCGGTTGATGATCTGTTTGGGCAGGTCGAAAACCATGAAATATGTCGGCATCGACAGCAGAATAATCGTCAGAACCCAAGCCTGATCGCGTTTGGTGTGGCGCCATATGTAGCGCAGAAGGTTCTTGTCGAGCGGCAGGTTGCGCTCGGCTGTGGATTTATCAGCGCTCACTGCCCGTCCCCAAAACCGGCAATTTTCCAGCAGGAATCATATTCGGAAATGCGAGCCATAGAGCCCGTCGTTGCAGAAATTCGCCCGAATGGTTGGATGTAACCCGTACTCGTGATCATATTCGCCGGTTATAAACGCTGCCCTTTACCTATGTGATGCCGGAATGGGGTCGAGGTCAACCGACTATCAATCCAAACCGCCTCCGTGATTGCCTAACGCCTTGCGCACTCCCATATTTTGCATTGAACCAATCCGATCCGATGGTTTGCGTCACTATTTCCCTTGCCGACCGCCGACTGGAAGCCAGCAGATGACGACGATTGCTCAGGTCGAAGATATTAGGGTACCGGACAGCGTACCGAGAGGTCCGCGATATGAAGAACTCAGCACGTTTGCCAGGGCAGCGATTGAGCGCGACAAACAGGAAGGGCTGCTCCTATCCGTTCGCTCGCGCTGGGGTGACGAGCCGATCGAAATCAGCGTCGGGGTCCATTTTGGCAAAGCGGTTCTTGGCGATATTGGTGCCAATCGGCTGGAATTCGCGGTCACCGGAAACTCCGTCAATGTCGCAAACCGGCTGGAAGCGATGACGCGTCAACATGAAACAAGGATTGTCGTCAGCGACGATCTGGTGAACCAGCTTGGTGAAGAAGATGATGTTTCCGGAGATGTTGCCGCGGGATTTGAGAAATTGCCACCGCAGGAAATACGCGGCCTTGCCGGCCGGTTCCCGTCCGGAAACTGACGGCGGCGGCCTGACTTCAAACGCCATGCCGCCGCACTTTGGAGAATATGTTGGAACCCGGTGGGTAGGTATCCCCGATCGCTTCGCTTACAGAATGACCACACGCGTGCCCATCGGCACCCGCTCATAAAGATCTTTCACATGCGCATTGATCATTCGGATGCAGCCGTTTGAAACCGAGCGCCCTATCGAAGAAGGCTCGGTCGTCCCGTGAATCCGATAATATGTGTCGCGGCCGCCGCGATAAAGGTAAAGCGCACGTGCTCCAAGCGGATTTCTCGGGCCACCCGGGACACCCTTTGCATAGCGCCTGTATTTCCTTGGGTTGCGCCGGATCATGTTTTTTGTCGGCCGCCATGAAGGCCATTTGGCCTTGCGCTCGACAAAGGCCTCTCCCCGCAGAGACCTGCCGGCGGCTCCCACGCCGACACCGTAGCGACGCGCTACGCCCGGGCTCTCTATGAGATAGAGGAAATGGGCATTGGTATCGACGACAAGCGTACCGACATCATAGCCATCAAACGGCACTACCTGCGGTTTGAATTTCTCGGCGACCTTGAACTGTTTCTTTTTCTTCTTCTTGGCGAAAGCCGGGCCGGCAATCGGCAAAGCGGCAGCGGCCAATCCGCCTACGATCAGAGCACGTCTACTCAGCATGCTACTCTCCTGGTTTGTCTGAAATTTCGCCGTGCGTGTCGGCGTTGGGACCGGTTGTCAGACAGCCAATATCGGCGGACGAAACAATGGCGGAGAGGCCGCTCCGGATTTGAACCCGCTGGAATGCGGTGAGCGTGCCGGCGACGCAGGTTCGACAAGATCGACATGTCGATTTGGGACATATCCGATGTCGGATACACAGGAAGTCCCGCCGACCGGTCCGGTCTTGCTGGAAGAGCCGAGACATGAGTGACGCACGAATACCTGAGATGCGAAAACCCTCGGGCCGGCACCGTTACGATCAAGAACAACGCCGTCCGAACCTGCCGTAACAACCGCTCTATCCAGTTCGTAACCGGCATAGCCGCCGGTCGATCCTGCATATGCACTCAATACCATGACGAGGGCGACGAACAATCTCATGCCACCAGAATAGCCGGATAACGCCAAATTCAAAGTTAATGAAACATCACTTCGCTGTTATAGCTCACTGGAACTCGGGAAATCACCTCGATTTTTCCGGTGTCCTCGAGTCAATGCCCGTGCATCGTGCCGGTCGCAATGGAAAGATGATGTTCCTGGTGATGCGCTCCAACTGACATCACGCCAAAAAATCCCAGCGCTTTCAATCGTGCGCGTTCATCCGGCCGTGGAGTTGAAATCGTCAGGATGACACCATCGCCGAAATTGGCAGAAGTGGCGGTCCATGCGCCCTGCTCGTTCAGTTCCTGCGCGTGTGCCGGAACCATTCTGCGGATGGCCTCAAGCGTTCTGTCAGTGCCGCTGACACGGAAAACAATCGCGTCCGGCCTCGCCACGGTCTCAACCCGGGCATTCAGGGTGAGCATGTTCATATCGACCAGATGTTGCCGCAGGGCATCAATTCGAACCTTGGACCAGTCCGTACGGGGATCGTTGGTCAGCAGATCGACAATTTCCGCGATCGCGGCAAAGGCTCCCTGCCCGGGCTGCAGGGGAAGCGCAACGGTTTCAGCAGTTTTGGCACCATGCCCCTGGTGCTTCGAGTGCTGTCCGGTTGCAATTGCACTGGTGGAAGCAAAAACGACAAGGCCAAGGGCAATACGTCTGATGAACATGGGAACCTCACTGGTTGTCGTTCCCGCATAGCCCTGCCGACACGATTTATTTATGATTTCGATCATATAGGGATAAAATCATGCAGCTACCGCCGCCTTTCGACAAGTTCGACGGACATTCAAAACGCGAGCGACTTTTGGCAACCGGGGATGCGCTGTTTCGGCAGGGCGATCCGACTCGCGGGCTTTTTGTCCTTGTGTCAGGACGCCTGGAACTGCGGCGGGTCACCGAATTCGGCAATCCGGTGATGATCCACAATGTTCGCGCTGGCGAAACTTTCGCCGAGGCGTCCCTTTTTTCATCTTCATATCACTGCGATGCGATCGCGCTTGAAGACAGCCGGCTGGTCGAGTTCAAACAGCAGTCCATCCTCGCCAGATTTCAGGAACAGCCGGATTTCGCTCTGGCGGTCGCCCGGCGATTTGCGGTTCAGATTCAGGGTTATCGGCGCAAGGTCGAGATTCTGGCCATCCGCAATGCAGTCGAAAGGGTCCATGCCGGTGTCTGTGAAGGGTTGCTGCAATCCGACATCAAGAGCTTTGCCGCAGAAATCGGACTGACGCACGAAGCTGTGTACCGCGCCCTGGCGAAACTGGTCCGGCGGGGACGTTTATGCAAAACCGGACGCGGCCGCTACCAACTCAACTGAGACTCTTTTTCGTCGCCCTTGACATTCCAGTGGCT
>JAJFHT010000434.1 GCA_021775495.1 Hyphomicrobiales bacterium
TCAATTGATAGTTGGTGGTCACTTTGTCCCGCTGAGCGGTCATCCATAGCGCCCAAGATTCTGCGCGCAGCTCGAACGGCAGCTTTCGGAAAGTTGCACCGCAGCATTGGGACGGCTCGCCAAGGTCGGCAAAGGGCCGAAAGCGCGCTGGCACAAATTTGCGGTGATGGGATTGACACCCCCATCGGCTTCACGATGAGCCCGTGATCGGGAAAAATTCGCGCGAACCAGCATAGTAGAGGATACACCGGGTGCCAGCGTCGCGCTGCAGCCGTTTCACGCTAGGATTGCCTCGCCAAACGGCAATTGAACCGGATACAAATAGGGTATGATGCTCTTCCTCGGAAATCGTCAGCCGATTGGAAAGGAGGCCAGAAAAACCCTGATGTCGACCGTGGACGACCCGATGGGTGTCGATCATACTCGAGGTGATCCGTTTCAAATGGGCCTGCTCCAACTATGAACACGCTGCTCCGGTCGATGTTGATGGCAATTGTGGATGCCTGGATGGCAATGATGCCCCGCAGGCGACCGGATCGTTCTGCGCTGAAGCATTGCAGGATTGTGTCCCATCGCGGTGAACACGATCGAAAGGATGTTCCGGAAAACTCAATGCGCGCCTTTGAGATTGCCAGAGCGGCCGGCGTATGGGGCATCGAGGCAGATATTCGTTGGACTTCAGATCTGGTCCCTGTGATCATTCATGATCCCGACACCAAGCGCGTTTTCGCAAAAGACATTACGATTGGGAACGTGGAGTTTGACCGGCTTCGGAAGGAGTTGCCCGGGGTTCCATCCCTTGCTGAACTGGTAGAGGAATTTGGCGGCAACACTCATCTGATGCTGGAACTGAAGGCAGAGGTGTTTCCGCAGATTGAGCGGCAAAGGCAAATATTGCAGCGCTGCCTTTCGGGGCTGAAACCAGGACAGGATTATCATATGCTGGCCCTGGATCCGGCGATATTTGAAACCTTCGACATTCAGCCGCGAAATTGTTGTCTGCCTGTTGCGGAAGAGAATCTTCGCACACTGAGTGAACTGACCCTTTCTTCCGATTATGGCGGTTTGACCGGTCACTTCATTCTACTGAATGAGGAAATCAGGCAAAGACACGAACGGGCCGGCCAGCAACTCGGCACCGGCTTTATCCGCTCTCGAAATTGTGGCTACCGAGAGATAAATCGGGGAATTGAGTGGATTTTCAGCAACGATGCGGTGAGGTTACAACGAGCAATCGACAAACAGAGCCTATGACCGCGGAACCGCCAGCGCGGTCTTGAATGCCGCAACCGGGCCGATCTTCTCACGCACCAGCTTGACCACCTCGGCCTCGATCTCGGTGTCTGGCCGGTCGACACCGGATTTCAGGATCAGGAAGCCCGGCGGCCGACGACATTGATGATGTCGACGATGCGCACGTCGCAACACGGTATGGCAGGCGGGCCGGACTTCTCATTGAGTCCTCCATAAATTCACCAGGCTTAATCGACCTACCGGTGCTTCCCTCCGGAAATGCTACAAACTTGCAACCTGTCCGCCTGAAACTGTGCTATGTAGTGATTTCCGGTGCGCAAATCATACGCACTCGTCCAATACAAGATCGGACATCGTCATGAAAATCCCGACGTGGGTAGCACCCGCCGTTACGGTGCGGGCGCTGAAAACGTGGCAATGGCATTTACTGGATTTGTGCCGGGTGGTTGGGAAACCGGCAGCGCGGTGTACAGGATCCACCGAGCTCAGGTCAGCCAGGGGAAACATTCGTCAGGTCCTCATCGAAACGGCCGGCTGGGCAAGGCCGCAGGGCGCGGACAAAACCAACCGAGCGCTCGCCGGCACATGCGAACAGGCATTCAGTCGGTTCTCCTAGCATTGCTCAAAGCGAGCGCGGACCTCCGTGGCGCGCGACCTGCAATCAGGTCGGCGGGGCCTCGGAGGATACGAACAGGCTTTTTCCTGCCCGGGAACCAAGGCACCGTGGCTGGGAATACGACTTTTGTCTTGTGCGCCGAAAAAGGACCATCCGATGAAACGAACAAGAGTCGAACTGATTTGCACGGCATTTGTGGCGATCTTCCTGTCAGCAGCCGTGTCTGTTCCTGAAGCCATGTCCGCTGAGGGCGATTCGGCTGGAGTTCCGGCCAATGCACATGCCAAGACCTACGGCGGCGGATGGCAGTGCGATCAGGGTTTCAAGAAGTCGGAATCGGCCTGCATTGTCATCGAGGGGCCAGCAAACTCATACTTGACCATTCCCTCATACGGACGTGGATGGGCCTGCAGCTTCGGCCATCGCGACACAGGCACCGCCTGTATCGGCGTCGAGGTTCCCGCAAACGGACATTTAAGATCTTCTGGCGACGGCTGGAAATGCAATCGCGGTTATCGCTGGATAAACAATAGTTGCGCTTCAGTAGAAGTGCCGCCGAACGGGCACCTGGACGAAACATCCAGTGGACCCGGTTGGGATTGCAACCGTGGCTATCTGGCGCGGGGTGAGACGTGTGTGGCCATCGAGGTACCTGAAAACGCGTATGCAACCAACAAAACCTACGGCAGTGGATGGGCCTGCGAGCGCGGATACCGCGAAATCGGTGAAGCAACCTGCACTAAGATTAAAGTGCCGGATAATGGCTATTACATGGATGCGTCATACAGCAACGGATGGAAGTGCAATCGCGGTTTCCGTTCAGCCAAGGACAAGTGCGTCGCATTCGAAGTGCCATCAAACGCACATATCGATTATTCCGAGAATGATTGGGAGTGCAACCGGCCTTTCCAGGAACGCGATGGTGAATGCATTCGACGCTAGAGTATCCGTATTGATCAAGCTACCAAGTGTACGCGCCGCTCGTCATCGACGCATCTGCAATTCCTGTCCCTGCTACCCAGCCAGTTCGCTGTCGCGCATCAGGGCAGCCGCGAGATCAAGAGGATCGATATTTACGAGTTGGAGTACACCACCAATTCCGGGATTCCGACAAACCCGAATCCATGTCGACGTGCGGTTCGTTCCAACAAAAGGCAGGAATCTGTTGAACTCCTTGCGCGTCTCGACGCTATAGGTGCCGGCTGGCTGCACGCCCTCCAGCGCCTTCAGTACGAAGGTGCGCAGGAATGTCACGCGCATTGACTGCGCGCGCGTTGTCATTGGGTTTCGCCGGAAGGCTGCGCGGAAACCGCGTCGCCGTCCGGGGACATACCCTTCAGAAATTTGAACAGGTCACTGTCCGTAGAAAGGACCAGGGTGGTGTTTTTGGAGATGATGGCCTTATAGGCTTGCATGGTCCGTGTGAATTCATAGAACTCCACCGCTTCGTCGCTCTTGTTGTAGGCCCCTGAGTAGATTTCGGTCGCCTTGGCATCCGCAATGCCGCGGATCTCCTCGACCTCCCGGTAGGCTTCGGACTGGATCTTGTTCAGGTCACGTACACGATTGCCCCGGATTCTGGCGGCCTCCCCGTTGCCTTCCGACAGGAAGCGTTCCGCGATCTGTCGCCGTTCGCTGATCATCCGATCGTAAATCTTTGGGCGCACGCTTTCATTGTAATTGATCCGCTTGAATCGAATATCGAGCAGTTCGATACCGAATACGCGCACCTTCTCGGCAGCCGCGGCAAAAATCTCCTGCTCGACCAGCTTGCGCCCCTTCTGGATCGGTACCAGTGATCCAATGTCCTGATCGCGTTCTGCGTCGGTCAGGAGGGCGTCGCGCAGCGGCGTGCGATCCTTGGTGGTGCGGATGATCTCGATCAGCTCATGCTTGGCGACAGCGTTGCGGGTCTCGCTGCCCAGAATATCGTCCAAGCGGGACTGCGCACTGCGTTCATCGCGCAGCCGGAGAAAGTACTGGAGGGGCTCTGTAATCCGCCAGCGGGCGAAGAGGTCGACCGAGATGTAGAGCTTGTCCTTGGTCGGCATATCGGAAGGATTGCCGTCCCACTCGAGAACCCGCCTGTCGATTGCATTAACGTCCTGGATAAAGGGCAATTTGACCTTGAGACCGGCGGTCGTCACGGGAGAGCCAACCGGCTTGCCAAACTGCGTGATAATCACCTGCTCGACCTCGCTCACCGTATAGAGCGAACTCATCGAGACATAGGTCCCGATACCCAGAACCACCAGGATCCCTATTTGCGCTGCCCTGTTCATGGCCGGTCTCCATTTTGGGTATCAAGATTCAACAATGGCAGGATGCTGCGCGTCTGCTCGTCGACAATGATCTTGGAGCGTATGTCCGGCATGACGTCCTGCAGCGTCTCGATATAGATGCGGCGGCGTGTGACCTCTGGTGCCTTGCTGTATTCGGCCAACAAGGCGCCAAACCGTGCAGCATCGCCTTCGGCTTCATTTATCCGCTTGAGCCGGTAGCCGTCGGCCTCGCGGATGCGCTGGTCCTTCTCGCCCTCGGCCAGGGGAATTACCTTGTTGTAGTCGCGCCGGGCTTCGTTGATCAGCTTCTCTTTTTCCTGCTGGGCCTGGTTTACCTCGTTGAACGACTCCTGCACCGGCTGGGGCGGATTGATGTTCTTCAATTGCACCTGATCGATGCTCAGCCCCATGGCGTATTTGATCGAGAGCTCCTGCATCTTGGTCAGCGCTTCGGATTCGATTTCCTGCCGGCCGATGGTAATCACCTCGTCAACGGTGCGGTCGCCAACGACTTCCCGCATCACGGATTCGGACACATAGCGGAGGGTTTCGTTCGGTTCTCGAACCTCAAAGAGGAACTTGACGGGGTCCGAAATGCGGTATTGAACGACCCATTCCACCAAGGCAGCATTCAGGTCACCTGTCACCATTTCGGTTTCCCGCCTATCGTCGCGGGAACCGGAACTCTGGTACGGATCGTTGGCCCCAGGGGTGGTGAAGCCGAATTCCTGCTTCAACTGACGTTTGACGGGAACGATTGTCGCCGCGTCAATGCCCAGTGGCAGTTTAAAATGCAATCCAGGCGGAACGTCCTTGAGATATTTGCCGAAGCGTTGCACGACGGCGACCGAGTCGCTCGGCACTGTATAGTAGGCCGACCATGCGCCCCAGGTGATCAGAGCAAGTATCGCAAGGATGATCACGTTGCGCGAACCACCACCCGGCATTATCTGCTTGATCCGATCCTGCCCCTTGCGGATCAGTTCCTCAAGATCGGGGTTGGTGTTGGATCCGCCGCTCCACGGACCACTTTTATCGCCGTTACCGTTTTGAGATGACATTGGAAAGCCCCTTATTGTAAATGCTTGAGTCCACGCTCAAAGGTCGTATTGGTGGATCCGCGGCGTCCGCCGCTGCGGCTCCACCTTCGTTTTCCCAGATGCCGATCGCCAGCG
>JAJFHT010000435.1 GCA_021775495.1 Hyphomicrobiales bacterium
TGAGGGCCGCGACCCGCAATCCATGCACCCGTTCAAGGGCAATATGGATCCAGGCAAGCTCAAATCCTATCTCGATGAACACGGGAATGCGGTTCCCTGCGTCATGATGACGATCACCAACAATGCCGGCGGCGGTCAGCCAGTGAGTCTGGAGAACATTCGCGCCGTCGCTGCAATAGCAAAGGAGCATGGCAAACCCTTCATCATTGATGGATGCCGCTTTGCCGAGAACGCCTGGTTCATAAAACAACGCGAACCCGGACAGGGGGACCGATCAATCACTGAGATTGTGCGGGATTGTTTTGCCAATGCCGACGCCATGACGATGAGTGCGAAGAAAGACGCGTTCGGCAACATCGGCGGCTGGCTGGCTCTCAACGATGATGAGATGGCGGAAACGGCTCGGGCTCACCTGATCCGAACCGAGGGTTTTCCGACTTATGGCGGGATGGCCGGCCGTGACCTGGAGGCGCTTGCGCAAGGCCTGGTCGAGATTGTCGATGAGGACTACCTGCGTTACCGTATCCGCACCAACTCCTACATCGTCGAAAAACTGGATGCTCTGGGCATCCCGGTCGTCAAGCCCGCCGGTGGGCATGCGGTATTCATCGATGCGCGGGCATGGCTGCCCCATGTCGAACCGCTGTCATATCCGGGACATGCCGTGTCTGTCGCATTGTATGAAATGGGCGGAATCCGCGGCGCCGAAATCGGTACGGTGATGTTTGGCCGCCAACCTGACGGAAGCGAGACACCAGCTGCGATGGACCTGGTTCGGCTTGCCTTCCCACGGCGGACCTATACGCAATCCCACGCCGACTACATCATTGAGGTCTTTGAAGAATTGGCGACTGTGAAGGACCGCCTCAGGGGATATCGCATCACCTGGGAGCAACAGCTCATGCGCCATTTCACTTGCACGTTTCAACCGCTTTGACAAAGCGCAATGCCCGGCACAGCTCGGCGGGGCAACTTCGAAAGTTTGAAAATCGAGCCAAGCATCCTCGGCGCCTACTCCTCCCGATCGGCATCCATGAAGCGTCGAATTTCTGTCAGGCGCGGCACAAGGTCCGCCAATCGTTCCGGCGGAATCTCCGCCGCCAAGCGCGCCATTTCCGGCGCCATGCCGGCAACGGCATCATCGCGGAACTTGCGGCCGGCCGGTGTGATCCAGACACACTTGCTGCGCCCGTCCTTCGGGTTGGGCCGAAGGGTGACAAGACCGTGTCTTTCCAATCCCGATAGTGTGTGTGTCATGGTAGTCTTCGGCACCTGGTAGGCGCGCGCCAGGTCCAGCGGTGTGCGGCCATCGCGCACCCGTATGAGACCGTTGAGCACGGCAAAATGCGACGCCAGGAGGCCGTTGGGCAGCCGCGCCTCAAACAGGGCACGGCTGAGCTGTTCAATGATTCCGATCTCATTGAAGAGTTCGAAATAGAGCGGCAGATCGCGGCTATCCATTCAAAATACGTGTCTCCAGCGGCCATCTGGGTGACGGGCCGATTTCTGGTCCATATCCCAGTCGTCCAAGCATTTGAACGGTGTGCCCCGGCGTTGCAAGCATTTCGTGGACATTGGCGTAGTGTTGCTTCATCTCATCGAATTCCTGCAAGGCCTGGCTGACCGGATGAAGTGACAGGCCCAATGATGTCGTCGTCAGGTTCAAACGCAGCCAGCGGCGACCGGCATCGATCTGATCGGCGCGGGTGTTTGCCGCGGTGGTGAGATAGGCGTAGGCCGGTGTGGCGTTCAACATTTCATCATACATGCGAACGCCCTCGGCGAAGGCGGTGGATTGCGGGTCGAGCTGGGCTTCCCGGGTCAAAATACCGGCGATCGACAGAGCCTCCAGGAACGGCCCGCCAAGATCTATGCCATCGGGATTTGCGTTGATCTCGGCCTTGCCGATGCGAAACAGGTCGACGCTCTCCTTCATCGTCCGTGGTGTCAGGGTCTCCGTCATCCACGCGTCGACGGTGATCTTCTTCAGCTTGGCGACCTGCGAAACATCGGTGACGGTCTGCGCCGAGTTCTGCAGTTTGGCAATCAGGTCCTGGGGCACGGCACGATCCTGGAACGGTTCCTTGCAGGACCGGCGATCCATGACGTTGGCAAACAGCGGATCCGGCGTTGCCCCTTCGCTGAACCTGGCGATGGCAACCGGCCCGTCCTCGCCTTCGGGAAAGATGTCGAGATCGACCCTGTGGCCGGTTTGTGAGGCGGCGATGGTCATCAATTCGAGAAAACAGCCAAGGCCAATGGTCAATTGCCGGGAATAGGGATCGGTGTGTTTCAGGTCGCGGTCCTTGTCGCGAAAAAGAACCACCGTATCGGGTGTCTGCAGATCGACCAGCCAGGGCTGACGGTTATGCGGATTGGGCGCCAGAATTGCATAGGAAAGCGCACGGCGCCTGGGGTCTTCATAGCCGCCTGCGGCCTTCCAGGGCGCAATCGCCTTGTGTGGAGTGCGGGTGGTGACAAAGGCACCGGCTCCGGCCGTGGCGGCAAGGATTGTGCCTCCTCCGATAACGGCGAGCATTTTGCGGCGGGAAAGGGTCATTGCGTTCTCCTATGTAGTTCGATTTCGTACTATATAGTGCGATATCGTACTAAATCAACACAGCTAATGATTTTTTTTTGCATCGAATGAATCTGGAGATGATTGTCAGGCTGAGGGTGGAACGGAGCCAGTCGCGGATTCCGGATGATCCGGGACATCAGTCTGATTTGAAGATTCGGTGTTTTCGACGGCGTGTTTGCCGTGGTCGCCCCATTCAAGCGATTTGTAATCGAAACCGAATTCAAGCGTTGGTTTGACCACCTGGAAATAGGGCGACAGATCAAAATCGCGCGGCGTGAACAGCGAATGATGGCGGATATGCAAGATTTCACGCCGCGAATAGCTGGATTTTGCAACGACGCGGCCTGGCCCCAGGGTGATTTCCGGCAGGATTGGATAGCGCACGCCCTGGAAGGCCTGAGCAATCAGTGAAGAACAAATGGCCCGCGTCGGGTCGCCCGAGCCAAAGGCGATCATGCGGCGACGCCAGCGAATAGGCACCGGCGGCGTCGGAAAAAAATAGCGCAACATGTCGAAAATATTCTTCATGTCATATTGCAGGCCGAGCTTGTCGACCATGAATTCGACAATGAAGGCGCGATCCTCCGGCGTCAGCCCGGCAGCCCGGCAAACCCTCGTATTGTAGGTCTGGTATTTGGTGATCGGCACGGCAACGCAGCCTTCACCGAGATTGACCTCGATCAGGTGCGGTTTTTCGGAACCATCCTCCGGATCGGGCAACACATCGCCGACATAGAGAGCAGCATGCGACCAAGTCGACTGGGTGAGGTATTTGATCGCCGCGGACACCTTCTGGTTGCCTTCGATCAACAGCACATCGCCGGGACGCAACGTCCGGCGCAAGGTTTCGGGATCGGACGGGGTATAAGGCCGGTAACCGGAGGACGGGCTCTGCAGACGGCCGGCCATCCATCGCCCGAACCGGTCGAGAAGGGTTTCGGTCTTTTTGATCGGCGCCGTTTCCATATCTTATCTATAGGAAGCGCGCGGGCCGGAATCCAATATTCTTTTGCCGGCCTCGCGTGAATGTGTGCACCCTTGATCAGCGATGTTATGAACCTGATCCGCAGACATACGATTCTCTCGGGCCGGAATGGGGAATCTCTAGCGGATTTCATTGACCCCGACCCGATCCAGCCCTAGTTTAGAATCATTCTAAAAGTGAGCATCACAGTCATGTTTTCAAGGTTTTTCGGTTTCTCCCGCCGATCCTTCGATTCCCTCTCCGAACAGGAAATCCTGGCACTGGCCATCTCCTCGGAGGAGGATGATGGCCGAATTTATCGCGCCTATGCCGACGGCCTCAGGGAGGATTTTCCGCAATCGGCAAAAATCTTTGATGAAATGGCGGAAGAAGAGGACCATCACCGGGCCATTCTGATCGAGATGCATCAGAAGCGGTTCGGCGACACCATACCGCTGATCAGGCGCGACCATGTGCGCGGCTACTATGAACGTAAGCCCGATTGGCTGGTGCGTCCGCTGGGCCTGGAAAAAGTACGGGACATGGCGGAGCAGATGGAAGGCCAGGCGCACCGGTTCTATCTGGCCGCGGCGAAGCGCACGAGCGACGCGGCGACACGCAAATTGCTTGGCGATCTCGCCGCCGCCGAGGCCAGTCACGTCTCGATGGCCAAACGGCTTGGGTTGAAACATCTACCCGATGAGGTTCGTACAGAAGAAGACGAAGCCGAACACAAGCAATTCGTGCTGACCTATGTGCAGCCGGGCCTTGCCGGCCTGATGGATGGCTCGGTCTCGACTCTAGCGCCGATATTTGCCGCGGCATTTGCCACCGGCGACACCTGGCAGACCTTTCTTGTCGGCCTTGCGGCCTCCGTCGGCGCCGGCATTTCCATGGGCTTTACCGAAGTCGCGTCGGATGATGGCGTGATTTCCGGCCGCGGCTCACCGATCAAACGCGGATTTGCCACCGGCATCATGACCACCGTCGGCGGACTGGGCCACGCCCTGCCCTATCTCATTCCCGATTTCTGGACCGCCACATGGCTGGCCATTGTCATCGTGTTTTTCGAGTTGTGGGCAATCGTCTGGATCCAGCACAAATTCATGGAAACACCATGGATGCGCGGGATCTTTCAGGTGGTGCTGGGCGGTGCGCTGGTGTTCGGCGCCGGCATGCTGATCGGCAACGCCTGACCCCAGTGGAGAACAAACCCCTGATCACCATCGACAAATTGAAGGCCGCGCTTGGCGCGGCCTGGAGCAGGTCATCAAGTACATTGTGGAGCGAAGACAACCCGGCGCGCGGTCAATGCGGGGTGACGGCTCTCGTGGTGAACGACATTCTGGGCGGCGAAATCGTCAAGACCCGCTATGAGCAGCTTTGGCATTTCTACAATATCATTGATGGCAAGGTGATCGATTTCACCGAAAGCCAGTTTGATGCGCCGATTGCCTATGACGATCGGACCTCGAACAGGAATGAAGCTTTTGCCGATACCAACGCCCAACAATATGATCATTTGAAATCTGCCGTTCAGCGCTGCTTGAACAGCCAACCGGCCTGAACTGAATCCACCGCAACGCGGTCAGCGCAGTAGGAAACCCTGACCCAGATCGTCATCGGGTTCGACGATGAACTCCGATTTGCCGCTGTAGCAGGCACGGCCGGCAACGCGGGCGATGATCGCATCATGGTTGCCGTCCTGCGTTTTGCGCACAACGCTGCCGATGAAGGTCGATCCGGCAAAACTTTCAAACTGCCTGGTCCCGCCAATGGCGACCTGCCCCCTGGCGAATTGCGCCACCATCGGGCCGATAAACCGGAGCCGGTGGGCGACCGGTCAACCTGGCTGTCAGCAAAGACACAAATATTCCTGGTCGGAGTGTCGGTATCGATCTCATTTCCGTCGGTAAGGATGGTTCCATAGAGAAATGCAAGGTCGTCATGATCGGGATGAGCCAGGCCACCTTTGGCTTTCACCGCAGCAGTCATGCTGTCTGCGGCGTCGACAAAATCCCGCAACCGGTCGCGACCGAATTGCAATCCGAACTGCCTGCAATCGGCCAAAGCATAGAATGCGCCACCGTAAGCAACGTCATATGTAATTGATTGCTTACCTTACAAATCAACGCTTTGTTCGCCGGCAAATAAAAAGCATGACACGGAGTCGAAAGCGACATTTCCGGCCTTGCCGTTCTCGACCGTGACATGGGCGGTGACGAGGCCACAAGGCGCTTCGATGTGGACAATGGTTTCAGGCTCGGTCTTTTCAACCAGCCCCTGATCCACCGCATAGCGGCCAAGCGCGATGATGGCATGCCCGCACATGGTCGAATATCCCTCATTGTGCAGGAACAGCACGGCAAGATCGGCCTCAGGCAGGTCTGGTTCGACCAGAAGCGCTCCGCACATGTCGAAATGGCCAGGTGGCTCGAACATCAGGATCTTGCGCAGATGATCGAGATGGTCGCGAACATTTTTGCGCTTTTGCAGGATGGTGCCATTCGGGATTGCCGGGTATCCGCCAGTGACGATGCGCAGTGGCTCACCGCCGGTATGCATGTCGGTGACGGAAAGCGCTTCCGTCAGTTGCCGCCTTCCTGGCGATCTCCCATCAGTTCACTCATTTCCGGAAATGACATCGCTTCGGATGCGAAGTTGAATGTGCCCTGCTCCAACATTTCGGTGGCGGCGCGACGCAGCGCGCCGAAGGCAAAGCGCGACAGCGACGACCCCAGGCTGATCCGGCAGACACCGGCATCGCGCAATTCAGGCACCGTGAAGGTTGCAGAACCCAAACCGGCAACCACGTTGACCGGCTTTGACACTGCCGAGCAAACCGTCCGAATGGTTTCGATGTCCCGCAAGCCCGGCGCATAAAGCACATCGGCTCCGGCATCTTCAAAAGCCTTCAACCGGGCGATAGTGTCGTCGAGATCGGTCACACCATGCAAAAAGTTCTCCGCCCTTGCGGTGAAGACAAAATCCGTGTCCAGCGATCGCGCTGCCTCCACGGCTGCGGTGACACGTTCAACTGCAAGATTGAATTCGTAGATCGGCTGACCGTCGTTGCCGGAATAGTCCTCGATCGAACAGCCTGCCAAGCCGACGGCAGCGGCACGTCGAATGGTTTCGGCCGCGCTGTCGGGACTGTCACCCATGCCCATTTCCAGATCGGCTGATACCGGCAGCGGCGTTGCATCGACGATTTCGGACACGTGGGCAAGGTTCTCGTCGAACGAGATAGTTCCGTCATCCTGGCCGCGCGAAAAGGCATATCCGGCACTTGTGGTTGCCAGGGCAAGATACCCAAGCCGGCTAAATAATTGTGCTGTTCCGCGATCGCAGGGGTTGGGAATAATGAATGTCTGTCCCGATGCATGCAGTTTTCGGAACTCCGACGGGCTGACGGGCATCTCACTGAACTCCGGTTGATCCGAATCCACCGGCACCGCGCTCGGTTTCATCGGCAAGACTGCGTTCTTCCACGAGCGCCTGGACGCAGGGCGCAATCACCATTTGCGCAATACGTTCGCCTCTGCTTACCAAGAAGGCTGTGTCAGAATGATTGATCAGAAGCACCTGCACCTCGCCGCGATAGTCCGAATCGATGGTGCCCGGCGTGTTGAGACAGGTGATACCGTGCTTGAGGGCCAGCCCGGAGCGCGGTCGTATCTGGGCTTCGAATCCTTGCGGGATTTCAAACACCAGGCCGGTCGGCACCAGAGCCCGAGCTCCTGGCGCCAGTTCCAGCGGCTGCTCCTGCGGCACCGCTGCACGCAGATCCATGCCGGCCGCCCCGGCGGTGGCATAGGCCGGCAGATCCTGTCCCTCGCTGTGGGTCAGGCGGACAATTCCGACATTCGGGTGATTTTCAGGTTTCTCCATGGGCAATATCTATCCGTCAGACAGGCGTCAGGGTCAATTTGTCCTTGCCTTGATCAGCGGATTTCCACCGGAACAATCGTTGTGTCCTTGATTTCCTCCATGACGAAGGAGGCCGATACGTCGGTCAGCGGCACCGCCGCAATCAGCCGCTGATAGAGCCGGTCATAGGCTTTGACGTCGCTGACCCGCGCCCGCAGCACATAATCCAGATCGCCGCTCATGCGAAAGACCCCGGTGATTTCACTGATCGAATGCACAGCGGCATTGAACTTGCCCAGCCAGTCGGGGTCATGGCTCGATGTGCGCACCAAAATGAACACGGAGAGACCAAGCCCCAGCTTGTCGGCATCGACCAGCGTAACGCGGCCGGTGATGACACCATCGGTCTCCATCCGCCTGATGCGGCGCCAGCAGGCATTGCGCGACAGGTGAACCCGTTCCGATACCTGATCGACCGACAGGGTGGCATCACGCTGCAGCTCCCCAAGGATTCGACGATCGATTTCATCCAGTTTTGGCCTCATGTTGGGATGTTTGTCCCAAAATTCTACTGACTACAAGGACAAATTGGGACAAACATCCGAAAACCCTCGTTATCCTGCCTAACCAACAACAAACCAATAAAGGACGCATCCCTATGGCAACTCCGATCAGCCGCCTGTTCATCGATCATCCCGCTTCGGTCGACGAGACCTATCTGGAGCATATGGCCTTTGCCGGCAGGTTTTCGGTGAAACTGTTTGCCGCCGGGTTTGCCGCCCTTGTACATGCGGTGCTGCCATTCTGTTTTGAAAAAACCGCCAGCCGGCTGGTCGCCGACCTCTACAAACGCACTCACAATCGCGGCAGTTGAATGTGCCGCTGGGCCGCTTACGTCGGGCCAGACATATTTCTGGAAGATATCGTCTGTTCGCCCTGCCATTCGCTGATCGCACAGAGCCAGAATGCACTGGAAGCCAAGACGCCGACCAATGGTGACGGTTTCGGGGTCGCCTGGTACGGCGATCGGGATGAACCGGGACTCTATCGCGACGTTCTGCCGGCGTGGTCGGATCAGAACCTGAAAAACATCTGCCGGCAGATTCGTTCAGGTCTGTTTCTGGCCCATGTCAGGGCAACTACAGGTGCGTCTGTCAGCCGGGAGAACTGTCACCCCTTCACCTGCGGACGCTGGTCTTTCATGCACAATGGCAAGATCGGCGGATTTGAGCATCTGCGCCGGACGTTGGAGGCGGGGTTATCCGATGAGGCTCACGCGCAGCGGACCGGTGCGACCGATTCAGAACTGTTCTTCCTGATCATGGTGGATGAAGGTCTCGACGCCGACCCGCACGGCGCAACGCAGCGCGCCGTCGCCAATGTGCTGAACGCCTCGATTGCCGCGGGGATCAAACCGCAACTGAGATTGACCAGCGCCTTTTCCGACGGCGAACAGTTGTTTGCGGTCCGCTATGCGACAGACCGTTTCGCGCCCAGCCTCTACATTCGCGAATCGGGCCGAACCGCAGGCCGTTGCATCGTGTCCGAACCTCTCGATGATACGAGCGCCGACTGGATGGAAATTCCGGCGGACAGTTTTGTCACAGCCACTGCCGATTCATTTGATATCGGCGAATTTTCACCTGCCACCGCCGACAGAAGGCTGCCGCTTTCGGCCTGAAATGCTTCAGCCGGAGTGGCGGCGTCTGATGAAAACATGAAGCAGCGCCATCACCGCGATTCCGGCGATGGAGAACGCCAGCAGCCACGGCCAGGTAACATCCCGCATGCGGGCTCCCATATAGACCATCAGCATGGTGAGCGGCAGGATTCCGAGGCCGGTGGTCCAGATGAACGTCCAATAGCCTATGCGTGTCAAACCGGCGGCATAGTTGATCAGATTGAACGAGATGATCGGAATAAACCGGCTGAGCAGCAAGGTGGCAGCACCCTGATCCTCGGTCCAGCGATCGAGCTTCTGCTGCTGGCGCCGCGGCAGAACCGCATGGACAAATGGTCTTCCGAACATCCGCGTCAGCCAGAAAGACAGGATCGCGCCGAGCATCGCTCCGCACCAGGTCAAAAATGTCCCCATAAAGAAACCGTAGGCGGTGCCGGCCGCGAAAGCGACGAATTCTGCGGGGAACGGCACGAAACAATGGACGATCATCAGGCCGACAATGGCCAGCTGACCCCAAGCTCCCAATGCATGGATATGTTCGGTCAGCGCGTCATGACTGTCCAGAAGCGAAATATCGAAAACCGTATAGGCAAGGATCGCCAGGACGATGAACGCCACAATGAGAGCAACAAGTGCAAACCATTGCCACGCATGCAGAGCTTCGCCGTCGCGGGCATCGCCGGCCCGGCTATTCTGATCGGCACCTTCATGCTCGCCGTTCACCGTGCCCTGGTTCCCTGTATCAACGAAGTAAATCTATACGGGAATCTCGGATTCACGAAAATCCGGCGAATTGGACATGCCCACCAGTCCAATTGGATGGGCGAAGCGCTTCCAAATCTTCACGCGATGATCTAGAAGCCGCGACGGAACAGGATTTTTCAATCATGGCTGAAACAATCGAGCAGGCGGTCGGCCGCCGCCGGACCTTTGCAATCATCTCGCATCCGGATGCGGGAAAGACGACGCTGACCGAGAAGCTGCTGCTGTTTGGCGGCGCGATCCAGCTCGCCGGTGAGGTCAAGGCCAAGAAGGACCGGATGCAGACTCGCTCGGACTGGATGAACATCGAGCGTGATCGCGGCATCTCCGTCGTCACGTCTGTGATGACTTTCGAGTATAACGACCATGTCTTCAACCTGCTCGACACGCCCGGCCACGAGGACTTTTCCGACGACACCTACCGCACGCTGACAGCGGTGGATTCGGCCATCATGGTGATCGACGCGGCCAAAGGGATCGAGCCGCGTACGCTGAAACTGTTCGAGGTCTGCCGGCTGCGCGACATTCCGATCGTCACCTTCGTCAACAAGATGGACCGCGAGGCGCGCGATCCGTTCGAAATCCTCGACGAGATCGAACAGAAGCTGGCGCTGGACACCGCGCCGGTGACCTGGCCGATCGGTCAGGCAAAGACCTTCAGCGGCACCTATAATCTGGCCGACAACACCATTCGCAAGCAGGATTCGGAGATCGAGGTCACTCCGGTCAACGGACCGGAATCCGATGCCGTCGCCGGGCTGTTGCCGGAAAACGAACGCGAGGCGTTCATTGAATCCTGCCTGCTGGCCAGAGAGGCGTGCCGGCCATTTGAACTGGAGGCGTTTCGTGAAGGCCACCTGACACCGGTGTTCTTCGGATCCGCGCTGAAAAATTTCGGCGTGCGCGATCTGATCAACGCACTGGCCGCCTACGGGCCGCCGCCTGGCGCGCAAGACGCAGACCTTCGGACCGTTGAAGCGACGGAAGACAAGATGTCGGCCTTCGTGTTCAAGATTCAGGCAAACATGGACCCGAACCACCGCGATCGCATCGCCTTTGTCCGCATCTGTTCCGGCACCCTTTCGCGCGGCATGAAAGCCAAGCTGGTGCGCACCGGCAAACCGATGAGCCTGTCGGCGCCGCAGTTCTTCTTTGCCCGCACAAGGGCGATTGCCGACGAGGCTTTTGCCGGCGACGTCGTCGGCATCCCCAATCACGGCACATTGCGGATCGGCGATACGCTAACCGAGGGCGAGGACATCCTGTTTCGCGGCGTACCCAATTTCGCCCCGGAGATCCTGCGCCGGGTGCGCCTGCACGATGCGATGAAAGCAAAAAAACTCGGCGAGGCGCTGAGCCAGATGGCCGAGGAAGGCGTGGTGCAACTGTTCAAGCCCGAAGACGGCTCGCCAGCGATCGTCGGTGTTGTCGGAGCGCTGCAGCTGGACGTTCTGGCCGAGCGGCTGAAAGTGGAATACGGCCTGCCCGTCAGCTTCGAAGTTGCCCGTTTCAGCATCTGCCGGTGGATTGCCGCAGATGATCGCGGTGAACTTGAAAAGTTTGTCGACGGCCATCGCGGCGATATTGCCCGCGACCTCGACAATGATCCGGTATTCCTGGCTGAAAACACGTTCTCATTGCGCTACGAAGCCGATCGCTGGCCGGCGATCCTCTTTACCGACGTGAAGGACTATCAGGTGCGCGACCGGGCGGCTTAAGTTTGGGTTTCGTCTTAGACGCCGGCATGACACTGTCGGCGCTTGCGATTTGTTCTCCAGCGCATTCGGCTTTCAGCCAGGCGACAAAATCCAGGATGTTGATGTTGTCGGCAAATTTTTCCGGATAAACCGCGAAGTATTTCTCTTCGCATGTCAGCACGCTTTGGTGGGCGCGAACGAGAAGGCCACGTTGCAGTTCGTTGCGGATTAGCAGCTCAGGCAACACCGCGATACCTATCCCGGCGACAGCGGCTTCGATGACAAGCGAGTAATACTCAAACCGCGGTCCGGCCAGAGCCCGCGCGGTGGATCCGCCGGCAACCGTCAGCCATTCGCGCCACAGGTGCGGCCGGGTTGTATGCTGGATGAGAGTATGTCGATTGATATCCTCAAGCCGCAGGAATCCGGCCGCTTTGCCGGCCATCGTTGGCGCGCAGACAGCAGCCACCGTTTCATCCATCAGATATTCGCAACGCGCCCGCGGCCATTGGGGCTGACCGAAATGGATCGCTACATGCGCGGTTTCCTTGTCGAAATCAAAAGGCCTGATCTTGGAGATCAGATTGATTTCGATTGTCGGGTGATTGGACAGGAAGTCGGCGATACGGGGCACCAGCCAGCGCGATCCGAATGTCGGCAGTACCGCCACCGTCAGCACGCCGCCCTGACGGCCATAGGATATCAGCTTGGTTGTCGAAATCTCGATGCGATTGATGATGTCGGAAAGTTCCTTGGCGTATTCCCGTGCCGCCGGCGTCGGCAGCAACCGGCGGTTCTTGCGCACAAAAAGCATTCGGCCAAGATATTCCTCAAGCGCTGTGATACGCTTGCTGACCGCACTTTGCGTGAGGTTCAACTCCTCCGCGGCCTGGGTAACGCTGCCATGGCGGACCGTCGCCTCGAAACATGCCAGCGAACTGGTCGGGGGCATTGTCCGCCTCATCGGTCAATCACTGTTCAATTTCGTTTCGCATTCCATTTTGGACTGTAATTCATGGCAATTTCTCAATTTACTTCCACCGTCCATTTGCCGCACTCTAACTGACGGAGGAGACTAATACTGCCGCAAACTGCCAAAAAACAACAGGTATGAGGTTTTTTGGCAATGGCTTCCTCAACAGAACATCGAAATTGGCAGGGTGAAACCCCCTGATTATCTGGGAGGATACATGATGTATCGGAAAGTTTTTCTAGCCGCAGGCCTGCTGGCACTGCCGGCGAATGTCCATGCGCAATCCGGCGATATCGTGCCCGAGGTCAACTTCCTGACCTGGCCGGCCGCCAAGTATTCGCACTATTCGGAAGCTTCCAACTATGTCGCCGAGCAATGGCGCAAACTTGGCCTGAAGGTGAATGTGAAACCCGAAGCGTTCCCGAACCCGATGCTTTCCTTGTGGTTCAAGAAACATCAGTTCGACGCAGTGCTTTCATCACTATCCGGCACACCGCTGCGGCTCGAACCTGACTTTTTCACCAACGCCCAGTTCAATTCCAAGAACTCGGCACCGGGAAACTGGAACGTCGGAGAGTACAGCAACCCGCGGGTCGACGAGTTGGGCGTAAAACAGCTCGGCATGTATGACGCGGAAGAACGGCGAAAGGTCATCTTCGAACTTCAGAATGAGCTGTACAACGATCCGCCGGAAGCCATCCTGGGCTATTCGATCAGCACCCACGCAATCAATTCCGACAATATGGAAATTGACGGTTTCGAAGCTTCTCCAGAGGGCATTCGCGCCAATGCCAACATCATGCGCATGAAGAGCAAACATGGCGAAGCCGTGCGCATCGGCTGGACCGTGGACTACACGACATTGAATCCACTGGTTGCCAGTACGCACGAGGACCTGTCCAATCTCGCCCTGATCTACGACCGGCTGGTCACGCTTGCGCCAGACGGTTCGCCGAGAATGTGGTTGGCAGAATCGATCAATGTCGTCGACGATGTCACGGTCGACGTCAAAATCCGCCAGGGACATACGTTCTCGGACGGGAAACCGGTTACAGCCAAAGACGTGAAATTCTCATTCGATTACATGAAAAAATGGGAATCGGCGTATTTCACCAAATATCTCGACCGGCTCGAGACCGTCAGCATGGTTGATGCCTCGACCGTTCGTTTCAAACTCAAGCAGCCCTACGCGCCCTTCGTCATGAACACGCTCGGTCAGGTTTACGTGTTGCCTGAGCACATCTGGTCGACCCTGGTGGAGGACCTCGGTGTCGCCAAGCCACAGGATTTTGCCAATGACAAGCCCGTAGGCAGCGGCGCCTATACGGTCAAATACCGGAAGGAAGGCCAGGAGCAATATCTTTCCGCCCGCAAGGACCATTTCGGTAAACCGCAATCCGATATTCTGAGCATCGTATACGGATCAGCCGAAGTGATCATGCAGACTCTGAGAAAGGGCGATATCGATGCTTCCTTTCAACCGGTCGTTCCGATCACCATTGATGAGTACAAGGAACTCGACAACATCAAGCTCTACCAGGCCGAATCGAACGGATACAATTCGGTTCGCTACAAGGTGACTGGACCGGTCTTCTGGAACAAGGACCTCCGACGGGCACTGGCCCACGCGGCACCCTATGAGGCGATTATCGAGGATATCTACGGCGGCCTTTCAGCCCGATCGGCATCGTCGATCGTGCCGGCAAACGCCTACTGGCACAATGACGGCCTGACCCCGCCGAAATTCGACCTCGACCTTGCCCGGTCGATGTTGAAGGATGCCGGGTTCACCTGGGACGCCGACGGCCGTCTGCACTTCCCGGCCAAGTAAGACACACGTGAATTCCGGTTGCCACCAATGATAGAAGCCATAGAACTTGTTCGGCATTATCCGGTGGTGACCGGGCTCCGGTCCCTGTTCTCCAGGGATCGCCACAAGCTGGTCCGGGCGCTGGACGGCGTCAGTTTCAAGGTCGACCGGGGTGAAGTGCTCGGCATTGTCGGCGAAAGCGGATGCGGCAAGTCGACAACGGCGAAATTGCTCACGGGGCTGGAAGCCCCGACTTCGGGCCGGATTCGCATTGACCGGCAGGACGCAGCCGAACTGCGCCTTCAGGACCGGCGCGCCTTTCACCGGCGCGTCCAGATGATTTTTCAGGATCCCTACGGCTCGATCAATCCAAGCCACGACGTGTTTCAGATCGTTTCCCGTCCACTGGTTTACCAGGGCGAGACGGACAAGGTGAAAATCACAAAGCGGGTTCTGGAAACCATGGCACAGGTCGGCCTCGATCCGCCTGAACTCTATCTCGGAAAACACCCCCATCTGCTGAGCGGCGGACAGCGTCAACGACTCTGCATCGCCCGGGCGATCATTCTCGAACCGTCGTTCCTCGTCGCCGACGAGCCGATCTCCATGCTCGACGTTTCGATCAAGTGGGACATAATCCGGTTGCTGCGCCGCCTGGTGCGCGAATTCCAGCTTTCGATGGTTTACATCACCCATGATCTCGCCACCGTTTCAACAATCTGCGACCAGTTGGCAATCATGTATCTGGGTAAGGTCGTCGAGACCGGTCCGGTCAAGACAATCCTGAAAAACCCAGCCCACCCATACACCAGGGCACTGATCGCATCGATCCCATCCGCCATTCCCGGCAACAATCGCAAGCCTGCCGACATCAAGGCGGCAATGCCGGACGCCATCACTCTCGCCGATGGGTGCCGGTTTGCGGACCGGTGTCCGATCGCCATCGAGAGGTGCCGGCGGAGCGAGCCTGACCTTCATAATTACATGGACCGCATGGCCGCCTGCCATCGCCCGGACTGGATTGAACCGGCCGCCCAGGAAACAGCAGCGGACGGGTGACAGATGGGCCGTTATATCATCACTCGTCTGTTTCACATGGTCATCACGTTGTGCGCCATACTCGTGCTGATGTTCTTCCTGTTTCGTCTTATGCCGGGCGATCCGACGATGACCGTGATCAGCGACGCACTCTACCCGAAGGCACAAGCCGCGATGAAAGCCCAATTCGGGCTCGACAAGCCGCTTTATCAACAGTTCCTGATCTATATCGGCAACTATGCCCGGCTTGATTTCGGGATCTCGTTCCAAACTTCGCGATCCGTCAGCGAACTGATCGAGGGCCGGCTTCTCAACACGATTGTGCTGATCCTGCCCTCCATGATCACTGCTTACTGCCTGGGCGCGATCTTCGGAGCCCTGATGGCCTGGTGGCGCGGTGGAAAGTCGGAAATCGGCGTGGTGTTTCTGGCGACAGCTTTTCAGTCTGCGCCGGTATTCTGGGTCGCCATGCTGGCAATCCTGCTGTTCTCGATCAAGCTGGACCTGTTTCCCACCGGGCACATCGTTACCCCGGGGAAATTTCCGGAGCAGACGCTTGCGATGTATTTCAGCGCCGATTTCTTTCACCATCTGGCGCTGCCGTTCCTTGTTCACACGGCCTATCAGATCTGTTTTCCGCTACTGCTGATGCGCTCCAGTATGTTGGGCACAATCGGCGAGGATTTTATCGAACTCGCCCGCATGAAGGGCCTGAAGGAGCGACGCATCCTGTTTCATCATGCGGCGCGCAACTCGCTGCTTCCGGTCGCCACCACGATTCCGATGATCCTCGGCTGGGCCGTCGCAGGTTCGGTCGTCATCGAGACCGTTTTTTCTTGGCCGGGCCTCGGGCTGCTCATGATCGAAGGCGTTGAGCGATCGGATTTTCCGGTCGTGCAGGCCGCGTTCTTTCTCATTGCGGTGCTGACGGTAATCGGAACCTTTGCTGCAGATCTGCTGTACGGAATTCTTGATCCGAGGATTGTCTATGAGTGAGGCCAGCCTGACAAGGAACGACAACACCGGATTACCTGTCTCTACGGCGGGGTGGCGGTCCCAATCCGGAGCGCTGACTCTCACGATGGAATTTGTCCGGACTGTCAATCAGTCGCTTGCCGGCAGAATCGCATTTGGGGTGTTTTGCTGTTGCGTATTCCTTGCCGTATTCGGGCCGCTGATCGCCCCCTTTGATCCAATGGAGCGCAATTACGACGCCGCCGGAAAACTGATCAGGCTGTCCGGCCCGACACTCGACCACTGGCTGGGCACGACCGCACTGGGCCGCGATGTGTTCAGCCAGATATTGTGGGGCGCCAGGCCGGCGCTTCTGGTTGGAGTCCTGACCGCCCTCGGCGTCGTCGTGATCGGGGTCAATATCGGACTAATCGCCGGCTATTTCGGCGGCCGTGTGGATTCCATTCTGATGCGCATCACCGATATATTCCTCGGGCTGCCGTTCCTGCCCTTCATCATCGTCGTCCTGTCGATTTCCGGGCGAAGCATCTGGACCATCATTTTCGCCATGACGCTGGTCATGTGGCGATCAACGGCACGCGTCATCAGGGCGCAGGTTCTGTCATTGAAAGAAATGCCCTTTGTCGCCGCGGCTCGCATCTCCGGCGCAAGCGACTGGACCATTCTCTACCGCGAGATTGCGCCGAACATCATGCCGCTTGCTCTCGTAAACATCGCTTTTGCACTGGCCTGGGCAATCATCACCGAGGCCAGTATCGGCTTCCTCGGTTACAGCGATCCCGAAGTCGTCAGTTGGGGGTCGATCATATATCAGGCGTTTGCGTCGCAAATGATGTACCGCGCGCCGTGGTGGGTTGTTCCTCCAGGGGTTGCAATCATGGTCCTGGTATCATCTGTCTATTTCATCGGGCGTGCCTATGAACAAATTGTCAACCCACGCCTCCGCAGCCGTTGAGGGCGGTGAGATGCGTGGACTATCAGTATCGCAATTATCCGTCCGCTACCGGACCGAACGGGGGGTCACACAGGCGCTCGACAACGTCAGCCTGTCGGTCACACCTGGCGAGAATCTCGGCCTGGTAGGTGAATCGGGATGCGGCAAGAGTACCTTCCTCAAAGCCGTCATGGGCGTTCTCCCGAACAATGCCGAGATCGCGTCGGGAGCAGTCTGTCTGGATGGTGAAGACCTGATCGCCGCAACTGCGGAGCGACGCAGGCAGAGGCGCTGGACTGACATGTCGATGATCACCCAGAGCGCACTCAACGCGCTCGATCCGGTTCACCGGGTCGGTGACCAGATCGTCGACGCGATCAGGGCGCATGAGAAAACCGGCTACCGGGACGCCGTTCAGCGCACCAAAACCATGCTTGAACTGGTTGGAGTCGATCCCAAACGCTTTGGCGAATTTCCACATCAGTTCTCCGGCGGCATGCGCCAGCGTGCAATCATCGCAATGGCGCTGATCCTAAACCCCGGTATCGTTCTCGCCGACGAACCGACGACTTCTCTCGACGTCATCGTTCAGGACCAGATATTTCGCCGCATCCGCCGCCTGCAGGACGAACTCGGCTTTTCGATGTTGCTGGTGACCCATGATCTCGCCCTTGTGATCGAAAATTGCGCCCGGATCGCGGTTATGTACGGCGGCGCCATTGTCGAGGAGGGGCCGACGGCAGACGTCGTGAACACACCAGCACACCCTTACACACTGGGGCTCAAGAACTCGCTTCCGGCCCTTGATCGCGAAGCCGAACCGATCGCCATCCCAGGCACACCGCCCGACCTGGTGCATCCACCGAAGGGCTGCCGGTTCGAGGCACGGTGTCCGTTTGCAATCGACAAATGCCGAGAGTTCCCACCCGTACTAAGCGACGTCGGACGAGATCACCGGGCAGCCTGTCACCGCTTTGAAGATATTCCAGACCTGCGGGCTGACGCTGCCCGTCCCGAAACCTGGGCGGATGTCCAGCCATTGCCGAGCAAGGAGCCCATCTGACCTAACCGAGCGAGACGACCCAACACTCCAAAATATCCGGAAATTCTGCACCGGCGGCGCAATCCGCCGACGGGATTCTATTGTCTAAATGAAAGGAACTCCGATGTTTTATTTTGCCTACGGCACACTGCTTGATATCGATGTCATGAAACGCATCGCACCCTCGGTGCGCTCGCTCGGAATCATGCGGCTGGACGGCTATCGCATGGGTTTCGCACAATGCTCACGTGGTGACATGACCGGGTGTACACTGGACGAAGACCCCGCCGAAATTACCTATGGAGTACAATACGAGTTGAGCGATGCGGAAATGGCCGGGATGGACGGAGCGGCAGTTTCCGGCCGTGATCTCTGGGTGCACAAGCCGATAAAAATCATCGACAAATCCGGCGAACAAGTCGATTCGCTGACATACATCATTCCGGGAGTTCCCCCGGCGATAGCGCCGTCGGACGACTATGTCCGCCCGATCCTGAAAGGCCTGGACGACCTTGAATTCCCGGGCGGGTATGTGAAAAAAATGAAAGCGTTGATTGCCGCTGCTCAAAATTCAGCCGACGCCTGATTCCTTTTTATCATGCGGCGACAACATGCGGTTTTGCCGTCATTGAATTCTGACCACGGTCGGGGTTTGGTTCGACGGCAAAACCGAGCAGTTCTCCCAGCTTGTCGGCGCCGCCAACATATGTGCCGTCGATCCAGATCTGTGGCACCGTTACCGGTGTTTTCGGGCCGACGATCGGATTGACCCGGCCGAACATTTCGTAGAGGGCACGCGGGTCCTTGACGACATCATGATAGGTGTATTCGACACCGGCGCGTTCGAGATTGCTTTTTGCCCGCACACAATGCGGACATGTGGACTTGCCATAGACGTGATTGCCGCTGACGCCGGTGCGTTTGACGTGGGCCGCGATGACCGCTTCGGTGAGAAGTCCGCGATTCAGTGCATGTCCCTGGCTGACCAGCCGGTCCTCGACGATGACAATCGGTGCGTGCCAGCCGCCCTTCGGCAACGGTTTCCACCAAACGTTCAACCAGTCCCTGACCTCGACAGTGACCGGGATGCCGGCCAGTTCGGTTGCAAGCGTGTCATTGATGACATCCAGTGTCAGCGAGCATTCGCCACAGGGGATCTTGACCTTGAAAGGCCCCCAGGCCCCGGCCCAGCGGTAAAGGGTCAATTTAACGGATTCTTCTGACATGATGTTCGCCTCCAATCGAATGCATGTGGCCATGCAGATAGGGGTGCGACGCCGTCAGGACCAAATGACAGCGCATAAATCCTGCGTGAAAATCCGTGAGATTGGGATTCCAAATTGTCGACTCAACATCAAGCGGACATGTCAGCATGTCGACTGGCGCCACTTGCCGGCTGCAGAAGACTCGCGCAAAACCCACCGGCAGGCATACGAACCGAAACCTATCAACCGAACCCCAGAGGAACGACAAAATGCAGCAGTATCTTTCGTTTTTGGAAACCGCGACAGCTGCCGAGACCGCACAGACTATCGGCCAGGGGGACATTTCAGCGCTTGAGGCCTGTGACGCAGCGATCGACCGGATTGGGAGACTTGATGCGGCACTCAACGCGATTGTGGTTCGTGATTTCGAGCGGGCGCGAACGGCGGCCAAAGCACTGGACAACCGGCGGAACAAAAACAAACAACTGCCACTCCTCGGCGTGCCGATGACCGTCAAGGAATCGCATGATGTTGCCGGATTGCCCTCAACCTGGGGGCTTCCATCGGCGTCAACCGAACCGGCGGACATCGATTCGGTGGCCGTGTCACGCCTGAAAAATGCCGGCGCCGTGATTTTGGGCAAATCCAACGTCTCGACCGCCCTTGCGGACTGGCAGGCCAACAATCCGGTCTACGGCCGCACGCTCAACCCCTATGATCACAGCCGCTCCCCCGGCGGCTCGTCCGGCGGCGCCGCGGCGGCGCTGGCGTGCGGAATGGTGCCGCTTGAACTCGGATCGGACATCGGCGGCTCGATCCGCATTCCGGCTCATTTATGCGGCATCTTTGGCCACAAACCGACCTTTGGAATTCTGCCGACCACCGGACATGACTTTCCCGGAACCGATTCGATCGAAGCTGAACTTGCGGTGATCGGCCCAATGGCACGCAGTGCCGGAGACCTGGCCATCGCACTCGACATTCTGGCTGGCCCGGCCGGAGGGTCAGCTTACCGGCTGGAGCTGCCGCGCCGAAAGCGAAACGACCTGCGGGACTTCCGTGTTCTGGTGCTCGACACGCACCCGGTGGCAGCTACCGACGGAGAAATCCGCACGGCAATCGGCAAACTGGCCGATGGTCTCGACGATGCCGGCGTTGCAATTGCGCGCGACATCGATGGTCTGCCCGACCTGGAAGCCGCGCATGGGCAGTACACAGCCATGCTGATGGCCATCACCACCCGTGGTGTGCCCGGGGTCACACCGATGGATGTCCACAAATGGATGCATCTGCAGGACGTGCAGATGCAATTGACGCGGCAATGGAGCAAAATCTTTGAACAGGTCGACGTAGTGATCACACCTGCCTTCGGCGTAGCCGCCTTTCCGCATGACGACATTCCCGACTGGTCCGGGCGCACTTTAATGATCGACGGCGCGGCCGAACCCTATGGCAAGCAGCTGGCATGGGCCGGCGTTGCAACATTTCCCGGACTGCCGGCTACCGTGGCACCCGTTGCACTCACCAGGTTCGGATTGCCGATTGGCGTTCAGATCATCGGCCCGACATTTGCCGACCACACGACGATCGGTTTTGCAGCCCTGCTTGAGCAGGCAGGACTGACATCGAAAACGCGGCCAAAAATGTAAGTCATCGCCGGCATCTATCGTTCCTGCAGCGCAAGCCGCAGACCGAGTGCGCAATAGATGCCGCCAACCACTTTGCCCTGCCATCGAAGCACCACCGGGTGCCGGCGCAAAAATGCACCGATATTGCCGGCGCCGATTGCAAAGACCAGCGTGCTGAACAGTCCCATCAGCACGAACAACACGCCGAGTACCGCCAGTTGCAGCGCAACCAGGCCATTTTCCGGCTGCACGAACTGCGGGAGAAACGCCAGAAAGAACAGCGCCGATTTTGGATTGAGGACTTCCGCCAGGGTCGCCTGCCGGAACGCCTGCGATGCGGTGAGCCTGGCGCTGGTGCCGCCACTGGCAACAGGTGATTTTTCAACAATTGCGCGAATACCGAGATAGACCAGATAGGCCGCGCCGAGATATTTTATCAGGCTGAAAAGGAAAGCCGAGGCGAGGATGATCGCCGAAATTCCGAATATCGCCATGGCCGTGTGAATGAGATCGCCTACGGCAATACCAAGACCTGTGGCAATGCCGACCCGTGTGCCGCAACTGCTGGCGCGGGCCAGCGTTAAAACCACCGCGGGCCCCGGAATGAAAACGAAACCCAGCAGCACGGCCAGATAGGTGATCAGCGTTGTTTGATCGATCATGTCGGTTCCCGGAATTTGATGTTCTGGAACTGTATCTGCAGTCAGTTCAACACACGCCTGACGGCAACACAATCACCGATGGTTTGGACTGCTCAAACCTGGTTCTTCAACAAAACACCGAGGCGTTTGATGCCGTCGTCGATGGTCGCCTCGTCTGCGCGGGAAAAACTGAGGCGGATGGTGTTGGCGCCCGAACTGTCGGCAAAAAACGCCTTTCCCGGAACAAAAGCCACTTTCTGGCTTTTCAGCGAACGGGCAAGCAGTTCGGCGCCATCAAGATGATCCGGCAGGGTCAGCCAGATGAACATGCCACCCTCCGGCCGGGTCCAGCGGACATCTGCGGGCATGTGTGTTTCCAGCGCCTTCAACATCCGGTCGCGCCGGGCACTGTAGGCCTTGCGGATCTTGTCGACCTGAAGATCAAACCCCTTGGCGGCGACGTCGGTGATCGCCATCTGGTTTATCGTCGAGGAATGGAGGTCGGCAGCCTGCTTCATCAGCACCAGCCGCGAGATCACTTCTTTTGCCGCGCAGATCCAGCCGACCCGCAACCCCGGTGCCATCGTCTTGGAAAAACTGCCGCAGTAAAGCGTTCTTGTGTTCTCGATATCGCCGTTGCGCTCGATATCCAGTGCCAGAATGGGCGGGATCACCGCCCCGTCATACCGCAGCGACTGGTAGGCGGCATCTTCGATAATGGCGATGTCAAGTTCGGCCGCCAGATCAAGCATGCGCTCGCGCTCGGCCCGGTCCAGCGTCTCGCCGGTCGGGTTGGCGAAATCGACAGACATGTAGGCGAACTTGACTCGGCCACCTTTTGCTTTTGCCACCTCGGCGTAGTCCGCGGCGGACCGATTGCCGGTAGCAACCAGCCGGTCATATTCCGGTTCATAGGCGTTGAAGGCGCCAAGTGCTCCGAGATAGGTCGGCCAGTTGACCAGCGCAGTGTCTTTTGGCGACAGCAACAGCTTACCGAGATAATCCAGCGCCTGCTGCGAGCCGGAGGTGATCAGAACATTGTCGATGTCACACGGAATGCCGAGCTTTTGCATCTGCGCGACGATCCATTCGCGCAGCGGACCATATCCCTCGCTGATGGAATATTGCAGCGCGGCTTCCTGCCTGCCGTCGGTCAGGATATCGGAGTAGGCGGCGCCGAAATCCTCCGCCGGAAACAGATCGGGATCGGGAATGCCGCCGGCGAACGAAATAATGTCCGGCTGACCGAGCAACTTGAGCAATTCGCGAATTTCGGAGGCCTTCATGCGCGATGAACGCGAGGCCAGAACGTTGTCCCATTCCATGGCTGAACTCCGCCGATACCTGCAGTTGAACAAGAACAGCAGGTAGCGACAGATATGTCAATAATGCTGACTTATAATTCATACCAATCGACTGATCAGCAGGCTGCGATCACTTTGGTACCAGCTGACGGAACGCAAGACCAAGCTCCTCGCTTTGCCGTTGGCCTCTCATGGTGGCTCTCAGTTCGCCTCTCTTGTCAAACAGTAACAGGGTAACATGCGGAACAGCGTAGCGACGGGCAAATCTGCTGCCTTCAGCCGTTTTGATATTCGCTACCACATAGTCAAGTTCGTTCTCCTCGAACTGTTTTAACGCCTTACGGGTTTCGCGCTGCAAAGAACGGCACAACGAGCATTGTGGATCATGAACTTGCACAATTGTCGGGGTGCCGTTTCCAACGCGAGACAGATCCTGTTCGCGAATGGAGCTTCTGACGTTCTGAACAAACAGAAAGCCTATTCCCGCCGACGCCGACAAGCCGATGGCACTGTTGCGTGCAAGGCGCAGAAAACGTCGCCGCCCTTCGTCTGCCCATTGTTGCGGATCAACTGTTCCTTTGGATTTCTTTCTGGAAGGTTGATTAGAATCTCTACGTTTTTTCATGATGAATGACTGTGCTGTTTGTGAACGATTTCTCTGCGTTGGCTTTGTCGTCTTTGAAGCTCATTTGAGAGGCCCATTCGGCGACGACAGATAAAGTCTCTCTATCTCGCAAACCTCTTTCTGCGAGAAGCCAAGCGACCGGGCGATACGCGCTATGTCGTGGCCGGGTTCCTCGTTCAGAGTTGCTGAATGCTCTTTCTGCCATTCATCTGTACCCTCGTTCTCGGCAGACGATTCAGACCCGCCTGGTCCGACAGGGCGTTCCATCACCCTTCTCCCAATCTGTGGAGTGCTCCATCGAGCGCTGCAGACAGATTTTCCACGGATCTCGGCTGCGTGAAACGTTCATTATCTATGAAAATCGTCGGTGTTGACCGGACGTTGAATTTTCGAACGGCAATGTCGCGTGCCTCGATCATTCTCAGATATAGATTCCGGTCACTGAGGCACGCTTTGTATTCGGCCTCGGACAAGCTGAAACGCTTTGAGATGCGCTTTAGCTCGGACGCTGGATCATTGCCAAATGCCCAGGACTGCTGAGCCGAGAACAAGGCATCCAACATCGGATAGTAGTTGTTGTCAGGTACGCATTTGGCCAACATGAATGCGGCTTCACCCGCCAGGTCACCGTTAAAGGGAAAAGGTCGGAGGATATATCTGACCTTGCTGCTGTTGATGTATTTCTCCGTGATCGTCGGCATGATCTCCTCGTGAAACGATTTGCAGTGCGGGCACGTCATGGATGCGTATTCCAATAGTGTCACCGGCGAGTCTGGATTGCCCATGATCTCATCTTCGAGTGGCAGGTTGTCATAGAGACCCGAGACTGTTTCGGCGCGGGCGATGTTGCCCGGATAAACAGCGGTCAGTGCTCCACCAGCAAGTGCACTCAGCACAAGTTTGCGACGGGTGATTTTGGTGTTCGTGTACGTGTTCATGTCGTTGTCCTTGATTTTGTCTCTCGCTAAATGACCACAATGGCCGATCCTGATCGGACCCGGTCGTAGAGATGAATGACGTCGTGGTTGACGAGTCGAACGCATCCGCTCGACACGGCCTGACCGATTGAAAAAACCTCCGGCGTCCCGTGGAGCCGGTACAGTGTGTCCCGATTGCCCTGAAAGATGTACAGGGCGCGGGATCCGAGAGGATTGGTAATGCCGGGCGGCATGCCGCCATTGGCTGCGCTCCATCTTCTCAGATCTGGTTCCCGCCTGATCATTTCTTCCGGGGGCGTCCATTTGGGCCATTTGCGCTTCCAGGCGATACGGGCGCGTCCGGACCAGGCGAACCCCGCCCGCCCAAGCCCAACTCCGTAGCGCATGGCGGTTCCACCCGGTTCGACGTGGTAGAGGTAGAAACTTCGGGTATCGACGATGACCGTGCCCGGTTCTTCAGTGGTGCTGTAATCAATACGCCGACGCCGGAAATTCGGTTTCAATTGACCCGGTTTGATCGCCGGGATCGGAAACCTCTCGTTCAGCAATGCCGGATAGAGGACGTCGACAGGTATCGGGGTCCGCGTTGGTACCGGGTTCAGCCTGGGTGGGTCGCCAGTAACAGAACAGCCGGCGGATGCCAGCAAACCGAAACTGCCGAGGGTACGCAAAAACGTCCTGCGGGAAGTGCCCGGAGGGGTGCTTTCCATGATCATTTTCCTGGATGCGTTTGTCTACAAGAGCGCCGTTATGGTCCGGCGGACAAACGATCGAAGTGACCTGGCACACGCCGACCGGGCATGCGAAAGCATTCCCTTGAAGCCGATCACCTGGACAAATGAGGCCGCTTGGTCCGGCGGGCCATCAAAAAGATGTCGCGCTTTGCGTGACCGAAGCACTTCGTGAAGTGTATCGCCTCCGAAAAACACAGTCGGTGAAAGGATTGAATCTCTGTTTGTGAAGCATCCAGGCTTCTGATTTGCTGCAGCAATTGCTGCAAACGCATATGGATTGGCGGCAAAAGCCCCCAACGGGAATAGGAATCTGTCCAGCATGAAACCGGTCCTCTAAAGCATATATGAGCACGCATTGCGTGCGTGAATTTCAGCTTTGGAGGATATTTCGAGGGGGTCTTTTCAAAAGATACAGCAACTGCTTGTTGCGGTCGTTCCGACCAAATGCAAACCAGGCTTGCCTGACCGCAGCGATGTCGCCGTCCGACTTCTGGTCAGACAGTGCGAGTGTGACCCCACAGGTAAGGGTTTGTGTATCGGACTTCTGCTTGCAGGCACATCCGTCTTTCCGGGTGTCGTCCTTTTTGCCGATCGTCTTTGCACTCGCAAAGCTTGAAACCGCGCCGGTTGCCAATTGTGCTGATGATGTCGACCAACCGGTTACATTGGCGGCGAGGTTTGCATTTGTTTTGTCATAGATTGTGTTTGCCGAAACCGACATGAAGCAGAATGCCAAGAAGAATACGGCCAGCGAGCGCATGACGGCTTTTTACATCGGGAAAGGGTCAGGAAATAGTTGCCGATCGAACACGCTTTTGTGAGGAGTGCGTGACGAATTCGGCATCGCGATGCCGGCGAACATGACGATTGTCGGAATCACAGCGGTTCGAGTTTGCCATCGAGAAAATCATCCCGCAGGCTGAATTTTCTGATCTTGCCGGAACCGGTGAGTGGAAAAGCTTCGACCTGGAACCAGACGGCCGGCGTTTTCTGCGGCGCGATAAGCGCCCGGCAATGGCTTTTGAGCTCCTGCGGTTCCACCACATACCCGGCTTCAGGCCGGATGAAGCAGGCGACGATCTCGCCCCATTTGGGATCGGGCAATCCGACGACGGCCACTTCGGCCACACTGGCATGTTCCAGCAAGGCATTTTCGATCTCGGCGGGGAACAGGTTTTCGCCGCCGCGGATGATCATTTCCTTTACCCGGCCGGTGATGCGCAGATATCCGCGACCGTCCATTGCACCGAGATCACCGGTGTGCAGCCAGCCGTCCTGGTCGATCGTCTGCTTCGTGGCCTCGGGATTGGCGTGATAACCGATCATGTTGAGATAACCGCGCACGCAGATCTCGCCGATCGTGTCGACCGGGACAACAGAATTGTCCTCGACTGAACGGATCGACACTTCTGTCTGCGGCATCGGCTGACCGATAGTGTTGCAAATGTCGTCAATGCTGTCGTTATGATAATGCTGGGTGACCAGCGGCGAGGTTTCGGTCTGACCATAAACGGTTTCAAAATCGCAATCGAACGTATCGCGGACACTGCGAACCAGGTCCGGCGCCACCATGGAGCCGCCCGAAATGACAACCTCGACCGAAGAGGCATCGATGTTGGCGTGCAGTTGGGCCTCGACCAGAGCGACAAGCATGGTCGGAACGCCGAGGATCGCCGTCAGTCTCTCCGCTTCGATCAACCGCAGCACTGCTCCCGGATCGAAGACTTTGACAATGAGCATTTTACAACCGGACTGCAGCGATCCGAGAGTGATCATGCCGCAGCCGCTGGTGTGGAACATTGGCATGAAACAGGGCCAGATCGAATCCGGTGTCGCCCGGGCGCGTTTGGCGTAAAGGCGGGCATTGTTGGTCAGGCCGCGATGGGTGAGCACGGCGCCTTTCGGAAAGCCCGTGGTGCCGGAGGTATACTGTATCTGTGCCGGATCTTCCGGCTGCACACGCGGCAATGAAACCGCTTCCCCGTTGTTTTTGAAAAGCGCATCCACGTCTTCCATGTCCGTGACTTCACGGATGGCATCAATGCCGTCAACCGCTGTGGCGGCGATGTCTGCCATCGGATTGCCGCGATATTCGGGCACCATGAACAGAGCTACCGAACCGGATTGCTCAAGCACGTAGCGCAGTTCTTTCGGCTGATAGGCCGGATTGGCGGTGACCAGAACAAGTCCGGCAAAGGCGCAGGCATATTCAAGCAGCACCCATTCGGGAATATTTGGCGACCAGACGGTGACCCGCTCGCCCTTCTCGAAACGCGACGCCAGGGCAATGCCCAGGGTTTCTCCATCTTTCAGTAGTGCGGCATAGGTCCAGCGGCGGCGGCATTCTCCGGCCATGTCAACCTCGACCAGCGCCTCGGTGTCGGGCCGTCTGCCGGCCATATCCCGTAACAGGCCGCCGACCGTTGTTTCAAAAATGATGTCATCCTGCTGGGCCGGAATGTAGGAGTCGCTCAGATCCAGTTCGTACATGCGCGCGCCTCTCCCATTCGCTACACTACCTCCCGCTTATGCGGTGGCCGGACAGTGGCACCGCCAGCAAACTTGTTCAAATCCATGTTCGATTTTCATTCGGGACGAAGTGCCTGTCTGTCAACAGAATGATGTACAGCCGCCGGACGCCGTCAGGGATGTGCGATCACCGACAAAGGTTCCGATGACAAAATCGCCAGCACCGACATTGGAGGCTTCGAACTGCCCGATCGTGCCCGCTGCAGGATCGGTGCCGTTGTTGACCAGCGCACCGTTCAGGGTTCCAGACAGTCCATCCGAACCTACGAGATTATTGCTGGAATAAAGTGCCTGTGTGGCAGAGGACGCGTCCTGGACGGTTCCGCCATAACTATGTCCATCAAGACCCGAGATGGCGACTGCCCCTGACCTATCGTCAAGGTCAATACTGAGATCGAAATTGCCTGCTGCAATATATTGATCACCGCCTTTGGTGATATTGGCGAGCGCGGTGCCGGAGTACGTGGCGTCCATGCCTGTCGGCAGGTCGGCCGGATTGGTTATGTCGCCGGCAACCCAGGTACCCATATGCACCCGCTCGTCACGTCGCGTGGTACCGCTGCCGTCTGCAATATCGGCGATGACCCTGGTACCCCACCAGCCCCAATCGACATAGTTGCAAGTCGTGCAGTGCTGGTAACCGGGGATCGGAGCGGCTCGGCCCGAGACAATGTAGGATCCGGGGCTGAGGTCGGTTGTGTTGGCGACATCCTGCGCATCATCGGTGATGAGCCGGGTCTTGGCCAGATTGCTGTTGTAGGTTGCGCCGAAGAACTCGTCGTTCACAAAGGCACTCTCTCCAAAATCGCCGTTATTCATGCCGAATGCCAGTTCGAGCCGTTGAACGACAGAATTGATATCCAGAAAATCGCTGACAACACCCACAGCAGCCACCTGGCTGGATGCGGCATCGGTGGCGATTGAAAAGTTGGGATCAGTAAAGGTGCCGACCGGATAGGGATTGTCAAAACCCTCCGGCCGCGGTTCGGCCAATCCGACCATGAACCCGTCATGGGTCCGCGTCGTGCGGGACAGGCTTGATTGCGGGGTTTCGCTGACCAGATCGGCGACATGGACTGTGCCGAAATTCAGGTCTCCGATATAGGTATCCGCGGGCGGGGGGCAGGTGTAATAACTGCAATAATTCGTCGGGATATCGACAAATGTATCCGCCGGTTTGACACCATTGCCGACGACAAGGTTTTCCGCGTTCGGGCCAAATGCGTGATAGCCGTCTGGACCCGGCAGCGACTGAACCGGGGCTCCGCGCATGTTGAACGACGGACCGTCGGCCGCGCCGCGGAAACTGCCGCGTCGGCGGCTGCTCAGTGCAGTCATTCCATTCGCGTCGGTTGTGCCGCCACCGGCGGTGACGAACGTGGCGCTTCTCTGACTGCTGCCGGCGCCGCTGATATCTGTCCAGGTGAGGAAACTTTTGAAAGAATACGGCGCACGTTCAACGATGAGAAGATTGGTCTGGTTGGTATTGTCGAGCGTACCGTAGAGGTCCGGATTGAAGAATGGCACCGCAACGTTCTGAATCGGATCTTTGGTCAGTGTATAGGCGCGGACATCGGTGGCCGCGGTCGAAAACAGATTGGACGTCGTCGGCGTTCCGGCAAACAGGTAGGATGGCTGCGCCGGATTGCCGCCGACACCCAGCAAATAAGCGACAAAATCATTGCGGCCGGCAAAGGCCGGCCCACTGACCGCCCCCTGAGGTCCCGTGCCGGTGACATTGAACTGTTGCAGTCCGGAATCGCCCTGCGTCCCGGTGAGATCGGGAAGATCAACAACGCCGCCGGAAGGTGTGGCCCCAGTAAGCCGTCCACCACTACGGGTGAGTGTCACATTGAAATCCGTCGCAGTCGTCGACCCGACCAGACCACGGGCGCCCGTATTGCCAAAATTGCCGAATGCCGTGGAGTAGGTTCCGGGAGCCAGCAGCATGCGGGCCAGCAGCGTGTCGGCTGGCGTCGGTGTCGGTGTCGGTGT
>JAJFHT010000436.1 GCA_021775495.1 Hyphomicrobiales bacterium
AGCGCGTCGAGCTCTTTGGTGTTTTCCAGCGATGTCGCAGCAACCCGCCATCCGTCGCGTTTGAGGCAGGACACGGTACACGATCCGATCCCGCCGGCCGCGCCGCTGACCACTGCCACCGGTTTGTTTTCTGATTGTGTCGTCACAAGCCTTGTCCTCCGGCGGTCGTCGCGTTCCCATATGAATGGCCGGGCAACATGATTGCAAGCTTTGTGGGCTATGTCTTCATGCTTGGATTTTAGGCTTCACAGCTTGCAAATGTTCCTGTAATGTTCCGTCATGGGAAAACTGATCGAAACGGAGGCGGATGTGCACGCCCTGACTTTGCGAAAGGCCATCGAGCTTGGGTTCCAGGTGGCGTTCGAATGCTGTCATTGCCGCAAATGGGGCGTGCAGGATGCACTGGCGCTGATTCATAAATATGGACCCGAGATCAAACTTGAGAAGCTGAAAAATGACGCAAAATGTACGCGGTGCCGCAAGCAACAGGCGCGGGTGTTGCTCAAGCGGCCCTACCAGAGCCGCCGCCATGCCTGGATTCCGCACGATCCGATGGGACGCGGTTGAAGACCGCACCAACAGAGATGTGGATGTTGGACCTGAGCCGGTGGCCGTGCCGTTGCTGCTGACATAGTTTGGCGGCATGACGGAGAACGCCACAATCATCAGAGTCGCAGCGGCTGTCGTGCTTGATCAGCAGGGCCGGGTGGCTGTCGTGCGCAAACAGAACACCGATGTGTTCATGCAGCCCGGCGGCAAGCTCGAACGTGAAGAACCAGCAGATATCTGTCTCGCGCGAGAACTTGAAGAAGAACTTCAGATCCGTGTTGATCCAGCGCAGTTGGAGCCGCTCGGACAGTTTACCGCTTCTGCCGCGAATGAACCGGGAGCGACTGTCGAAGCATCACTGTTTCTGGTTTCCGGCAGGTTTGAGGCCAGGCCTGCTGCCGAGATCGCCGAACTGCGATGGATCACGGCTGTTCCGGACGACGACATTGTCCTGGCTCCGCTGACAAGGGACAATGTGCTGCCGATATTCGCCGGATTGTCCGGGATCGACCTGGCATAGAGAGTTCAGAGCACCAAACCTGCCTCGGTTTGGTGGAATGAGATGAGGCAGGATGAATGAGCTATTGCGGCACTGGTGCCTTGGAAATACGGCACAACAGCGCCCTTAGCTGATAGGTGCCCATGGCTGGATCGTAAGGTGGGCCCTGGTCGGTAAGAACATTGGCGTTCGACTGCCAGATACCCTTTTCCCGGTCTTCGCGTTCCGGAAACCACCAGCCGAACTCGATATTGACGACGCGTGGGTCTATCCCGTCGGTGATGTTGGCCTTTTGCCGGATCCTGCCGCGCCGGGTTTCGATCCAAATCCAGTCATCCGCCCCGATGCCCAGCTGCGCCGCCGTTTCGGGGTGCAGGTCGGCCAGCGGTTCGGGATGCGAGCGGCGCAGCCGCGGCAACTGTCGGTGTTCGGATATGAAAAAGTTGAGTATGCGGGCACCGGTCGTCAGCACCAGCGGAAACTCAACGGCGATGTCGGGGGTCGAAAGCGGGGATTCCGGTGGTTCGCGATAGGTCGGAAGCGGATCGTAACCCAGCTTTTCAAGAGCCAGCGAATATAGCTCGATCTTGCCGGATTCCGTCTTGAAGCCGGCGTTGTTCTTTTCGTGTTTGAGATAGGTGATCGGTTTGTAAGCGAATCCGTCACGCGTCAGGTCACGAAAGCTCTTTCCGGTTGCTTGCAGACGGGCGTCGTAAATGGTTTCGATCTTTTCCTCGCCGACGCCCAACCCCATGCGCTGAGCCAGTTCTGCAAACACCACCTCGTCCTGCTTGCATTCACCGATAGTGGCGATTTTCTGTTGGGCCAGGGCAGTTGTTTCAGCGAAATAGGGAAACGCCGTGAGCGCGTCCAGTTCCAACCAGCTTGCCGCAGGGAGCACCAGATCGGCAAGCTGGGCACTCGGCGTCATGAACAGGTCCATCACCGAGAGGAACTCAAGCTTTTCCAGCGAATCCCGCACCAGCCTGGAATTGGCATAGGAGGCGAGCGGATTGTTGCCGAAGATGAGGAATGCGCGGATCGGATAGGGTTTGCCGGTACGCATCGCCTTGAAAACCGCGGGGATGTGAGCTGACGGCATGACGTTGGTCTGGCCAAGAACGCGGAACTCCTCCGCACCCAGGCGTTTTGCCCTGGCGTCGTCGGACAGGTTGTCGTGCAGAAACGGGAAATCGCCGAGTATGTGCGAGCCGAAGACCCATCCACCCGGTATATCGATTGTTCCGGTAAGCGCCGGCAGGCAGGCGATGGCGCGGGCGGTCTGGATCGAGTTCGGGGTGTGTTCGATCGCGCATCCCCACTCGACGACAGTCGGCCTGGATTCGGCGAACAGCCGGGCGGCAGCGCGGATCTTGTCGGCCGGCACCCAGGTGATTGCCTCGGCCCATTCCGGCGTATGGGATTTCACATGCGCTTTCAGTTCGTCAAAACCGAATGTCCATTTCGCCACGAATTCGGAATCGTAGAGCTTCTCCTCGATGATGTGGTTGAGCATCGCCAGCGCCAGTGCGTCATCGGTACCGGGCCGTATCTGCAGCCACAGGTCGGCCGCTTCGGCCAATACCGTGCGTCTTGGGTCGATGACGATAAACTTTGTGCCGGTTTTGGTCAGTGCCCGGGAGTGGAACAGCAATTCCCCGTCCGGTCCGGAGACAGCGGGATTGTGGCCCCAGACCAGCACACAGGCCGGATCAGTGTCACCATAATAATCGCAAACCGGCAGGTCGCCGAAGGTCATCCTGGAAACGTTGACGCGCGGGAAAAAGCACTGGG
>JAJFHT010000437.1 GCA_021775495.1 Hyphomicrobiales bacterium
CCCGCTGTCCAAGGCATTGATCCGAATGTACAATTGGTTGGAGCCATCATTCTTGTGATCCGCAACAAAGTCAGTGACGATCTTCCGAGCTGTTTCCTTCCTGTCGAATGAAACGGAATCCTCCAGGTCCAGGATCAGGATGTCGGCTCCCGAGGATAAGGCTTTGCCGAGTTTCTTTTCCGAATCACCAGGTACGAAAAGCAAGGAGCGCATGGGTCAAGGCCGTTTCAGGATCATCGCCTGACGGCGGCATCTGGCGACCAGCGAGCCATCCTGCTTGAACGCGCGATGCTCGAATTCAACAATGCCCCGGTCGGGTTTCGATTTGGAGGCTCTGGCCGAAATGACCTCGGTTTCGACGTTGACTGTGTCGCCATGAAACAGCGGAGAGGGGAAAACGGTTTCGCTCATTCCAAGATTCGCAACAGTCGTTCCGAGCGTCGTGTCGTGGACGGAAATTCCGATCATCAATCCGAGTGTAAACAGCGAATTGACCAGCGGTTGCCCCCATTCACTCTTGGCTGAATAGTCGAAATCTATGTGCAATGGCTGTGGGTTGAGTGTCATGACCGAGAACATCACGTTGTCGCTTTCGGTCACCGTCCGTTTGATCGGGTGACGGATGACCTGCCCGATCTCGAATTCTTCCAGATAAAGCCCTGTCATGATGTTCCTCATTCGATCTGCCTGCCAGACTGATAGCCATGTGTCTTCCCAACGGCAAGGAGAGGGGCGTGCTCAGCGGTTAATGAACATGGTGAACCGTTCGTAAACCATTTCTGCCTAACGTCTGATCATAAGTTGGGGGACTGGTAAGTATTCATGATCGTTCATCACTTTCTCAAATGGGTTGACACGGCACAGGTCTCAGACCGTGCCGCTGCAGCAAGCGCGCTGTCCAGGGCATACATCAGTTCTGAACTGGCGTTTGAAGACAGATGCGCCGCCGAGGCGGCATTGACACTGCTTCTTGACGACCCTTCGCCGAAAGTTCGCATGGCGATGGCAGAAGTGTTTTCCGTTGGCCACGACGCACCGCCGCATATTGTCGGCGCATTGGCATCGGATCAGGCCGAAGTGGCCGCGCTTATTTTGGCGCGATCGCCGATTCTCAGCGACAATGAACTGATTGATCGGGTCGCGACAGGAGGACCGGTGGTCCAGCGACTTATTGCAATGCGTCCCTCGATCTCAATGGGTTTGTCCGCGGCCATCGCGGAGATCGGTGATCTCGAAGCCTGTCTGGAGCTTCTTGGCAACAGCGCGGCGCAGATTGCTTCCGTCAGTTTCCGGCGTTTGGCCGAGCGCCATGGTGAGCACGCGGCATTGCGGGAACTCATGCTGGCCGACAGGCGTATTCCGGTGGATACCCGCCATGCATTGCTGGTCAAACTGGGCGAAGTGCTGAAGGAATCCGGCATTGTTCGTGGATTGATCGGTGCTGACAGGGCTGAGCGCATCACCAAGGATGCCTGTATCAAAGCGTCGCTCCACCTCGTCGAAGGCGTTGCAGCGGAGGAGCATATTGCGCTGGTTGAGCATTTGCGCATCCGGGGGGATCTGACCACGGCGTTCATCATCAGAACCATTGCCTATGGCAAGGTCGATTTTTTCGGAACGATCCTTGTGGCGCTTTCCGGGCAGTCCGAATCGCGCGTCCGCTCTTTGCTGATCGATGGCCGTGAGGCGGCATTCTCCGCGCTGCTCAGAAAATGCGACCTTGCCGATAATCTTCATCCGGCCATTCATTGTGCACTCAAGATCTGGCGTGAAGTTGCCAACGGCAAGCGTGTTGCCGGTGCGCAGGAAGTGACGTGGTTCATGCTGCAGGCAATTGGTGCGGCACCGGGCCAGGGTGGTGCGGCTATTGGCAGCAGCGACCTTGCGGCCCTGTTGAAATCGATCCACCTCGATGCGCTGAGGGACAATGCCCGTCAGCACGCTCTGGCTATCGCAGCAGCGTAATCAGATCAGATATCAAGCTCTTCAGCGAATTCAGCCTGTTCCTGAATGAACCGGAACCGCGCTTCCGGTTTTGTTCCCATCAGCGCGTCGATCGCTGATTTGGTCTGATCTTTATCGGATTCGGTGATCTGGACGCACAGAAGGGTTCTTTTACGCGGATCCATCGTGGTCTCCTTCAATTGCGAAGGCATCATTTCACCAAGCCCTTTGAATCGACCAACTTCTATTTTGCCGCGCCCGGTGAACTCGGTTTCCAGCAACTCCTTGCGGTGGGCATCGTCGCGGGCATAGAGCGTCTTGCCTCCCTGGCTGAGGCGATAGAGCGGCGGAACTCCGAGAAAAAGATGCCCGTTGTCGATCAGTTCCGGCATTTCCTGATGAAAGAATGTAATCAAAAGCGCGGCGATGTGGGCTCCGTCGACATCGGCGTCCGTCATGATAATGACGCGCTCGTAACGAAGGTCCTCGTCGCGGTATCTTGAACCCGTCCCACATCCCAGCGCCTGAATCAGATCCGCCAGTTGCTGGTTGGCGGCCAATTTGTCGCGACCGGCGCTGGCAACATTGAGGATCTTGCCGCGCAGCGGCAATATCGCCTGGTTCGACCGGCTGCGGGCCTGCTTTGCGGAGCCTCCGGCCGAGTCGCCCTCCACGATGAACAATTCAGCACCGGCGGCAGAGCTTTGGCTGCAATCGGCCAGCTTGCCGGGCAAACGCAGTTTCCGGACGGCCGATTTGCGATTGACCTCCTTTTCCTGCCTGCGCTTCAGGCGTTCCTCGGCCCTGGCAACGACCCAGTCCAATAATTTCGAGGCGTCTTGCGGTGAAGCGGCAAGCCAGTGATCGAAGGGATCGCGGATTGCATTTTCGACGATGCGCTGAGCCTCGACGGTGGCCAGCCGGTCCTTGGTCTGGCCGACAAATTCAGGTTCACGAATGAACACCGACATCATCGCCGCGGCGGAGGTCATGACGTCGTCATTGGTGATGACCGAAGCCCGCTTGTTGCCGCTGAGTTCCGCATAGGCCCGAAGCCCCTTGGTCAATGCGGTCCGCAGGCCGGCTTCGTGTGTGCCGCCTTCAGGTGTTGGCACCGTGTTGCAGTAGGAATTGACGAACCCGTCTCCACCGAACCAGCCGACCGCCCATTCGACCGAACCGTGGCCGCCTCTCTTGTCGCTTTTGCCGGCAAAACATTCCCGCGTGACCTGATGCTCCGCCCCGAGCGTCGCCTGCAGATAGTCTTTCAGGCCGCCAGGGAAATGGAACGTTGCCTTTTCCGGGGTCTGGTCTTTCTCGGTGATGTGAACGGGGTCGCACAACCATCGAATTTCGACTCCCCCGAACAGATAGGCCTTCGAACGTGCCATCCGATAGAGGCGCGCCGGTTCGAACCGGGCCGACTGGCCGAAAATCTCGGCATCGGGATGAAACCGAATGCGGGTTCCCCGTCGGCCGTGCACCTCGCCCAGTTTTTCCAGTTTTCCCTGCGGCAGGCCCCTGGAAAAGCGTTGCCGAAAAAGCTGCCGATTGCGCGCGACTTCGACCTCAAGCACGTCTGAAAGCGCGTTCACAACGGACACACCGACACCGTGCAACCCGCCGGATGTCTCGTAGACTTTGGAGTCAAACTTGCCGCCGGCATGGAGGGTGGTCATGATGACTTCCAGCGCCGAGCGGTCCTTGAATTTTGGATGGGGATCGACCGGAATGCCGCGGCCGTTGTCGGTCACGCAAAGATACCCGTCGGCGTCCAGTTCAACGTCGATGAATGTGGCATGTCCCGCCACCGCCTCGTCCATTGAATTGTCAATGACTTCGGCGAACAGGTGATGGAGAGCTTTTGCATCGGTGCCGCCGATATACATGCCGGGGCGTCGGCGAACCGGTTCAAGCCCTTCGAGAACTTCGATATCCGCGGCGCTATAATCATTGCCCGATCCCTTTGCCGGATCGATGCTTGCGGATTTGCGCTTCGCGGCTTTACGGGCCGGTGGCGCCTGCCCGGCTTCCGATACTTCGGCTCCGTCGAGCGTAGAAAAAAGGTCGTTGTTTTCTTCCATTTGTCGTCAAAATTCCGTTCGCGGCGAATCGCTTGCGATACTGCCACGCTTTACCTGTGGAAGTGAATCCGTTGAAGCCCTTGTCTGCCGAGAAAGGTTGCAGGTGCCTATCCGCTCTAGGTCATAGACTCACAAACAGGGTCGAAATGGCGTTGAAACTGCAAGAATATGCGAGGAAAAGCGCGCAGAATGGGCTGGCCGCCCATTCAAGCGCTTTGACGCTGCAGATTGCAGCAGTTTCATCGTCCTGCGGATATGATCAATTTGCCCGGCT
>JAJFHT010000438.1 GCA_021775495.1 Hyphomicrobiales bacterium
GAGGGTGCCGACGCCTGGTTCGCCGACGGGGCGAAGGAACGTTTCCTCGACGGTCGAAACGATCAGGCGCGGTGGAACCAGGTCACGGATATTCTCGATGTGTGGTTCGACAGCGGGTCCACCCATGCGTTCACACTTGAAGACCGCCCGGACCTCAAATGGCCAGCCGATGTCTATCTGGAAGGCTCCGACCAGCATCGTGGCTGGTTCCATTCTTCGCTGCTTGAAAGTTGCGGAACCCGCGGCCGTGCACCCTATGACACCGTCGTCACTCATGGTTTCACCATGGACGAAGAGGGCCGCAAGATGTCGAAATCCCTCGGTAATACGGTGACACCGCAGGAGATCATTAAACAGTCAGGCGCGGACATTCTGCGTCTATGGGTGACGACCACGGATTATTGGGAGGATCAGCGCCTCGGCAAGAATGTGATCCAGACCAATATCGATGCCTACCGGAAACTGCGCAACACCATGCGCTGGATGCTTGGCACGCTGTCGCACGACCAGGGTGAGACGGTGGACTATTCCGATCTGCCCGAGTTGGAGCGTCTGATGCTGCATCGCCTTGTTGAACTCGATGCTGTCGTTCGCAGCGGATATGACGGGTTCGATTTCAAACGCATCACCAAGGCCCTGCTTGATTTCTTGGTGGTGGAGTTGTCGGCGTTCTACTTTGATATCCGCAAGGACACTTTGTATTGCGATCCGCCCTCCAGCATCCGGCGCAAGGCCGCACTGCAGACCGTTCGGACCTTGTTTGACCGGCTGGCGACTTGGCTGGCGCCAATGCTGCCTTTCACGATGGAAGAAGCGTGGCAGTTGCGTCACCCTGACAGTGTTTCGGTACACCTTGAGCAGTTCCGCGACGTCCCGCGGGAATGGCGTGACGATGAACTTGCGCAAAAGTGGAAGAAGATTCGCCTGGTCCGGCGCGTCGTAACAGGCGCGCTTGAAGTCGAGCGGCGGGAAAAACGCATTGGCTCCTCGCTCGAAGCCGCACCGTATGTGCATATTGTCGACAAGGACTTGCTTGCTGCGGTCGAGTCCACGGATATGGCCGAAGTCTGTATCACCAGCGATATCACTGTGACTGGCGAGCCGTCTGCCGGACCGGCGTTTGTGCTGGAAGAGGTCGACAATGTTTCCGTTGTCCCGGCCATGGCGTCCGGCACGAAATGCGCGCGGTCGTGGCGCTTTGCCGATGATGTCGGGTCGGATCCGGACTTTCCCGATGTTTCGGCTCGCGATGCCGCTGCCCTGCATGAGCTGAAGGCACTGGGGCAACTGCCCGATTAACCTACAACCCTTCCGGTGGTTGCCAAATCGGTGGATGGCGTTGCCGCCGGACAATGGTTGCGTTAAAAGGCGTTGCCAGTACCGCGTCATCATATTGCCGGAATCGCGGTTCATGCTCATTCGGATGGTTTGGGTGTTGTCCGGGCCGGATAACGGGAACGGGTCTAATCGTGGTGAAATATTTACGTTTTGAGCGGGACAGATTGAGCTCTTTCAGGCTGTCGCTTCCAATTGTCGTCTCAGGCCTGATTTTGTCGGGTTGCGTCGGGTCTCCGACCTATGGGACCGGCAAAGCCTCTGATCAGCAATTGTTTGAGGACGTGACCGGTCTGTTGTCGATTGCCCCCAAGAAAAAAGAGACGATCGCCTACAAGCCAAGACCGGAACTCGTGACCCCGGCACAAAAGGATCAACTGCCGGCGCCGCAGACGGCTATCGCCGGCGGATCGAATCCGGCTTGGCCCGAGTCGCCGGAAGAGCGCCGCGCAAGGTATCGTGAGTCCGCAACAGCCAATCAGGACAATGCGTTCTACGATCCGGCGGTGGAAAGCAAAACGGCGCGTGTCGTCGAGAAACCGGTGTCCACTAACCGGCGCGGCAATTTTGAAGTTGAAGGCGTCAATGCCTCGCAGCGGGAAAGATTCAAACGCCGGCTTCAGGAAAACAAGGCGGGTAATCCCAACCAGCGCAAATATCTGAGCGAACCGCCGGTCGTCTACCGCCAACCGGCAGTGACGGCTCCGAACGATGATATCGGTGAGGATGAGTGGAAAAAAGAACGCCGTCTGAAAAAGGAATCCCGCAAGAAGAGCGGGAAAAAACGCAGTTGGAGCGACTGGCTTCCCTGGTCCTAGACCCTCTAGATCACAACTCCGATTCGTCTTCGGCTCGCCGAACAGCAAAGAAATCGCGCAACAGCTCAGCTGACTGTTTTTCACTGATTCCGGAATAGATTTCCGGCGCATGATGGCAAATGGACGCTGAAAAGAACCGCGTTCCGTTGGTGACTGCTCCACCTTTTTCATCTTCCGCCCCGAAATAGAGGCGTCGCAGACGGGCAAACGAGATGGCCCCGGCGCACATCGCGCAGGGCTCCAGCGTGACATAGAGGTCGCAATCGACCAGACGCTCGGTGTTCAGCGCACGGCAGGCTTCCCGAATGGCGAGAACTTCGGCGTGTGCGGTCGGATCTTTATGCTCACGGGTACGATTGCCTGCACGCGCGACGATATTGCGGCGATGGACGACAACCGCGCCAACTGGCACTTCGCCACGTTCGGCCGCTGCCCCGGCTTCCTCGAGGGCGGTTTGCATGAAATTGGATTGCTGTTTCAACATGGATAATTTGAGATATCGCTGGCCCTTGATAGCGATCGATCTGGGACCATCGGAATAAAGCGGGATTTTTCTCGCATGCAATCGCCCAACTTGCTAGAGCATCGATCTGTCTTGTCGCAAATTTCCTGCGACGGCGCCACGGAAAGGCAACACCAGATGACGGAACGGCCAAAGGAAAAGCGGTCCGCCCCTCGCGGCGCCGGCCGTCCGGGAAAAAAAGACCGGCCCGATACCGGTCCGGCGCGCAGCGAACGGAGTGGGGGAGAGCGGATTGCCAAGCGTCTGGCCCGTGCCGGTATAGCCTCGCGCCGCGAAGCCGAATCGATCATTGCCGCCGGACGTGTCAGCGTCAACGGTACCGTGCTCAATTCGCCGGCACTCAACGTTTTTGCCGAAGACCGGATTGAGCTTGATGGAAAACTGATCCCGGCAATCGAACGCACACGCCTGTTTTTGTTTCACAAACCGCCCGGTGTCGTGACAACCAACCGTGACCCGCAGGGGCGCAAGACGGTTTTTGACGTGTTGCCGGATACGATACCCCGTGTTCTGACCATTGGACGGCTCGACATCAATACGGAAGGACTTTTGCTCCTGACCAATGACGGGGGTTTGGCCCGGGTGTTGGAACTGCCCTCGACCGGCTGGTTACGCCGTTACCGTGTACGGGTGCATGGCAGGGTGCGGCAGAGCGAACTGGATGCTCTGAAGGACGGCATTGCCGTGGATGGCGTGTTTTATGGTTCTGTCGAGGCCGTTCTTGACCGGGAGCAGGGGTCCAATGCCTGGTTGACCGTCGGGCTGCGGGAAGGCAAGAATCGTGAAATCAAGAATATTCTCGGCAAGCTTGGTCTGGAAGTAGGTCGCCTGATCCGGCTGTCCTACGGGCCGTTTCAACTCGGCGACCTGCCGGCGGGTTCGGTGCGGGAATTGAAAGGTCGGACATTGCGCGATCAGCTGGGCGAAAGACTGATCGATCAGGCCGGCGCAGACTTTGACGCGCCATTGATACCGCGCGAAATCGAATCCAATTCGCAAACTGTTCAAAGTACGGAGCCCGAAAGCAGAAAACCGGAAGCCGGCCGGGACAAGGTGATATCCTCCTCTTCTTTCAAGGGGCGCAAAAAGCCTGAGCAAAAGAAAGCGCCGGAACCACCGCGGTCTCGATCCAGCAATGTCTGGATGGCGCCGGGCGCTCGTCCGAAACGTCAAAAAGGACCTGAAATGTCTGGCAAGCCGGAAGGTCAACGCGGCACTGCCGGCAAACCGGCATCGGCCGGCAGCCGCAAACCCAAATCAGCGCCGCGATCGGCCAGGGGCGCAAAGAATGCGGATCGTCGGCGGTGAATTCCGCGGGCGACGGCTCGTCGCACCGCGCTCAAGCGCAATCCGTCCGACCACCGATCGGACCCGTGAGGCGCTGTTCAACGTCATATCGCATCGATTCGCCGATCGGCTGGAAGGAAGCCGGGTGCTCGATCTTTTTGCAGGAACCGGCGCGCTCGGTCTGGAGGCGCTGTCGCGCGGCGCCAAATTCTGTCTGTTTGTCGAGGAACTGGCCGAAGCTCGAGCCCTGATACGCGGCAATGTCGAGGCATTGGGTCTGCAGGGCCGGAGCAAGATCTTCCGGCGGGATGCGACCCGGCTCGGCGAGGCAGGCGCAATGGCTCCCTTCGATCTGGTGTTTGCCGACCCGCCCTATGGCAAAGGCCTGGGTGAACAGGCACTGAATGCGTCTTTAACAGGCGGATGGCTGGCGAACGGTGCTCTTTGCATTGCCGAGGAAGCCGCCGGTAGTGCCTGTGATCCCGGCGGCGGATTTCGGATCGCCGACGAACGCATCTATGGCGACAGTGCCATTCGACTCTTCGAAACGGTCCGGGCGGCGTAGTGTCGGTCAGCCGCCACAATTTGATGTCATACAATTGATGAGCATTGCCTTTGCCGCAAGCCGTCAAAAGCCTATATCTGGCTGACGCAACACAGGAGACTAAGTAATGTCGCATGAGCGTGATCCGGCCGCTGGCCGCAACGGATCCACTGTCCGGCGAATCGGCCTGCCGGTGATTGCTTTGCTGTTTGCCTGGCTGACGCCTTTGGCGGCGGAGGAAACAGGCGGCAAGTCGGAAATCACTGACATCACGTTGGACAATGGACTCCAGGTGGTCGTCATTCCAGATCGGCGCGCACCGGTGGTTACCCACATGATCTGGTACCGGGTCGGATCAGCGGACGAAGAAGCCGGCAAGACCGGTATTGCTCATTTTCTTGAACACCTGATGTTCAAAGGTACGGCAACCTACCCCGGTACCGAATTTTCGCAGAAAATTGCCGAAGTCGGTGGTCAGGAGAATGCCTTCACCTCGTATGATTATACCGCCTATTTCCAACGCGTACCGCCGGACGCACTGGAATCGATGATGACATTCGAAGCCGATCGGATGCGTAATCTGATCTTGACCGATGAGGTGGTCGCCCCGGAACGCGACGTGGTTCTGGAAGAGCGGCGTTCACGTGTTGAGAACGATCCCGGATCGCTATTGCGTGAAGAAGCCTGGGCGACGCTTTTTCAGAACCATCCTTACCGCAACCCGGTTATCGGTTGGAAACATGAAATCGAAAAACTGAACCGCAAGGATGCTATCGCCTTCTACAAACGGTTTTACGCGCCCAACAATGCCATTCTTGTCGTTGCCGGTGATGTGGACACGGACGAGGTTCACGCTTTGGCGGAAAAAACTTACGGCAAAATCCCCGCTGTTCCGGATTTCCCGCTACGGGAGCGGCCGGCCGAACCCTTTCAGAACACCAAACGTGTGGTCGAATTGAATGATCCGCGGGTTTCGCGTCCGAGTTTTCAAAAACGCTGGATTGTCCCTTCCTATCGAACCGGCGAGGCGCTGGAAGCCGAAGCCGTCGATCTGCTTGCAGAAATTCTCGGCGGAAGCGTGCGCAGCCGGATCTACAAGCAGGTTGTCGTTGAACAGGGGTTGGCGTCGCAGGCCGGCGCCTATTACCAGGGCACCGCTTTTGACGCGACCACCTTCACCATCTGGGGTGCACCGCGCGGATCGGCGACGCTCGAAGCCGTCGAGGCCGCAATCACCGCTGAAATCGACAAGATTTCGTCCGATGGTGTTGACGACAAGGAACTTGAAAAAGCCAAGAACCGGCTGATCAAACGCATGATTTTTGCACGTGACGATCAGGCAAGCATGGCGCGCATATATGGCGCCAGTCTGGCTTCCGGCGAAACGATTGCCCAGGTCAATTCCTGGCAGGACAAGGTGCGCGAGGTGACGGCTGATCAGGTTCGACAGGTGGCACAGAAATTTCTCCAGGACAGCCGCTCGGTAACGAGCTATCTGCTGCCGCCGGCCGATCGCCGGTTATAGGAAGGACGGCAAGATGACCTATTCATCCCTCATACGCCGCTCAGCAGCGGGATTTGCGCTGGCATGCGTGGTTTTGCTGAGCGCCGCGGCACACGCCGCCGTCAATATTCAGGACGTGACTTCCGAGCGCGGAATCAACGCCTGGCTGGTCGAGGACTATTCGGTTCCGATCATCTCGATCCGCTTTTCGTTCAAATCCGGCAGCACCCAGGATCCGGCGGGCAAGGAGGGCCTTGCCAACTTGATTACCGGGTTGTTCGACGAGGGTGCCGGCGAACTGACCAGCGACCAGTTCCAGGAGCAGCTTGACGATGCCGCTGCGGAAATGTCTTTCAGCGCTGATCGGGACACGGTCTCAGGGTCCATGCGCATGCTTGCGGAAACAAGGGATGAAGCATTCGAGTTGCTCCGCCTTGCAATCAACCAGCCGCGGTTTGACCAGAAACCAATCGACCGGATCAGGGCGCAGCTCATTGCCGGCATCAAGGCGCAGGAACGCAACCCGGATACCATCGCGCAAATCAGCTGGGCTAAGGCGTTTTACGGCACACACCCCTATTCCAGGCGCAGCGAGGGAACCGAGGAAGGTTTGAATGCAGTGACCGCGAATGACCTGCGCGATTTCCATCGTCGTGTGTTCGCCCGCAAATACCTGAACATCGGTGTGGTGGGAGCGATCGATGCAGACACGCTTTCGACGGTTCTGGACAAATTGTTCGGGCCTTTGCCAGCTGAACCGGAATTGCAACTTGTTGAAAAGGCGACGCCGAATTTCGATCAGATTGTAAAGGTTGATTATGAATTGCCGCAGGCGACGCTGCAGTTTGCATATCCGGGGATCGAGCGGGAAGATCCCGAGTTTTTCGCAGCTTATCTGATGAACCACATCCTTGGCGGCGGCACGTTTTCCTCGCGGCTTTATGATGAAATCCGGGAAAAACGTGGACTGGCCTATGGCGTGGGTTCGTACATCGCCAATCGGGACTATTCTTCTGCGCTGGTCATCAGCACTGCGACCCGTGCCGACCGTGCAGACGAAACGCTCGATATTATCCGCCAGCAGGTGGAACTGATGGCCACGCAAGGCCCGACACAGCAGGAACTGGATGCCGCAAAACGTTTTATCAAAGGATCCTATGCCATAAAGAACCTGAGCTCTTCGCGGTCGATTGCGCGGACATTGGTCGGACTTCAGGAAGAAAAACTCGGCATTGATTATATTGAGCGACGCGGCGACCTTATTGACGCTGTAACGCTCGAGACGGTTAGATCCGCAGCGAAACGGATTCTGACCTTGCAACCCGCGATCATGGTGTTGGGCCCTGCAGTGCAGAGCGATTGACAGGAGCCGGCATGGAATCATCCGCACCGGAACGGTTGGAAACGGCATTGCCGGATGTGGCAATCCCTGGACCGCAGACCGGGCTGAAGATCGGTGTAGCCTTTGGTGGCGGTGGCGCGCGTGGGGTGGCCCATATTCACGTGATTGAGGCTCTGAACGAGCTTGGCGTTACACCCCACGTAATATCCGGATCCTCCATCGGCGCGATTATGGGTGCCGGCATGGCGGCCGGAATGACCGGCAAGGACATCAGAGCCTATGCCCTTTCGACTTTCGGCGACCGTACCGAGGTGGCAGGACGGATGTGGCGCCTGCGTCCGACGAGTTTCGGCGAGATGTTTTCCGGTGGCCTGAGGTTCAGTCAGTTCAATGTCGAGCGCGTGTTGAAGGCCTTCCTGCCGGATGGTTTTCCACAGCGTTTCGATCAATTGCAATTGCCGCTCAAGGTGACCGCGACGGATTTTTATGGCCAGTCGGAAGTCGTTTTCGACGACGGGGATTTGTTGTCCGCCCTTGCAGCATCAGCCGCCATTCCAGCAGTGTTCAAGCCGGTCAGGCATGATGGAAAGATCCTGATTGATGGCGGGATTTACAATCCGGTTCCCTTCGATCTGATTCATAACGATGTCGACATCGTTATGAATCAGATCGAAGGGAACCGGATTGTAA
>JAJFHT010000439.1 GCA_021775495.1 Hyphomicrobiales bacterium
GTCTCTGGCGCGACAGCGACCGGTATCTATACCGGTCGAGTTCTGATCAACGTCAACGATCAGAATCCAGCGATTGCGGATACGATAACCTGTGAGACATATCCGCGAATCTCGACAAGTGTGAAGCCGTGGACGTTCAATGCTTTTCCAAGCGTGTTCATTCCAAAAGCCGCAAAGAATATGGCGGAAACAAAAATGTTTGCCGCCTGGCTTTTTGACGCCGAGGGCTACATCAAACAGATGCACGGTGCTCCTGGCCATCTACTACCGGTGCTAAAAACCATCGCAGCCGATCCACGATATCAGGCCAACGACATCATCCGGAAATACCCCAAGGAAGTCGAAAAAATGTCTGTCGCTGCGGCAGCGGGCAAGAACCTCGGCTGGGAGACAACCGAGCACAAACCAAACGACAAGGCCGGGGCAATCGTCAATTCCGGCGTATTTGCCGAACTGGTGCAACGGGTTGTCCTCAACAATGAAGACGCCAAAACCGTGCTCGGCGAAACTGCAGCGAAAATTGAAGGCATCATGAAGGGTTAAATCGGCAACCGGACCACTTGTCGGTTGAGAATGCGGCATGGCGCACCTCCCGCGCCGTGCCGCACACTGCCTTAGAGTTTCCGCCTAATAGATCGCAATGGAGCGAACCGTGCAGATTATCGATTTTCGGATGCGCCCACCACTTCGTGGCTTTCTCAACAGCCGGATTTACTCCGCGCCGGATAACAGGGACCGGTATACCAGATCACTTGGTTTTAAACCGGCTCCTTCGGCAACGGACCAGTCGATTGATCTTCTGCTGGAAGAGATGGACGAAGCCGGGGTTTCGAAGGGGGTGGTTGTCGGGCGCAACACAGCGACGCTCGGCGTCATCGAAAATCAGGATATCGCGGCGATTGCGGCCGATTACCCGGAGCGCTTCATCCCGGTAGGCTCTGTTGATCCAACCAATCGGCGGGCGGCGGTGGCGGCCATTGATGCCGCAGTGGCAATGGGGGTCAAGGCGATCAATCTGGAGCCCGGCGTTTGTTCACCACCGCTTTATCTGGATGACCGTCGGCTTTACCCGATTTACGCCCACATGGAAGACAACAAAATCCCGGTGATCCTGATGGGTGGCGGCGGTGCCGGCCCCGATATCACCTATTCGGCGCCGGAACACATCGACAGGATGCTCGCCGATTTTCCTGATCTGCCGGTAATCGTTTCGCATGGAGGCTGGCCGTGGGTTCAGGAGATCCTGCACGTGGCCTTTCGCCGCCATAATCTTTATGTTTCGCCCGACATGTACCTGCCGGGCCTTCCCGGTCATGCTGAATATGTACAGGCGGCGAACGGATTTCTGTCGGAGCGCTTCCTTTTTGCGACCGCCTATCCGTTTTGTCCCCTGCCCGCCTACACCAAGTGGTTTTTGTCGCTCCCAATCGCCGAAGAGGCGATGGAAAACATCCTGTCAAAGAACGCTCTTCGTGTGCTTGGCTTGTAGGCGTTCGAATTCCTGCATGATCAAATAATGGGCCTGATCAATCCACTTTGAAATCATAGTCGATTATCGCCGCTTTCGTGGCGTCGACAATCACGTCAGCTTCTTCCACGCTCAGACAAAGCGGTGGTGCGTATCCAATGATATCGCTTTGCGGCATCGGCCGTGCGATGACTCCCCGGCGCGCGATATCGGCAACGATGTCGGGCACAATCTTGCGGTTTGGATCAAATCCGCTTCCATCCTTGTTCGACAACTCGATGGCGGCAAGCATTCCTATGCCGCGGACTTCGGCAACGTTGGGATGTCCTTCCAGCGCTGATTGAAGTTGGTTGGTCAGGTATCGGCCGACTTCGCCGGCGTTTTTCACAAGTCCAAGCTCATCGATCAACTGCAGATTGGCAATACCGGCTGCGGCGCCAATCGGGTGGGCCGAGTATGTCCAACCGTGACCCAATGGGCCAAACTCATCGGTGCCGCGTGACAAGACATCGAACATTGATTGAGAGACGATCGACCCGGACAGTGGCGCGTAGGCAGAGGTCAGGCCTTTGGCAATCGTGATCAGATCGGGTTTCAAACCAAAATGGTCGGAGCCGAACATTGTTCCAAGCCGGCCAAACCCGGTAACCACCTCATCGATGATCAAAAGTATATCGTGCTTGCGCAGCACCTTTTGAATTCCGTCCCAATAGCCGGTTGGAGGCGGAACGATACCACCAGTGCCCAGAACCGGTTCGCCGATGAAAGCCGCGATTGTGTCTGCACCTTCCTTCTCAATCAGCTCTTCAAGCTGCTCGGCACACCACTCAGCATACTCGGCTTCATTCTGGCTCCGGTCCGTTCGATGCAGGAAATACGGCGCTTCCGTGTGTTTGACCTGCTCAAGCGGCAACCCGAACTTGCGGTGAAAAAGTTCCAGACCGCTCAGTGAGCCCGTCATCAGTCCAGAACCATGATAGGCGCGCCAGCGGCTGATAATCTTTTTCTTTTGCGGCCGGCCAAGCACCTCGTTGTAGTACCAGCACAGTTTGACATTTGTCTCATTGGCATCGGAGCCGCCAAGCCCAAAATAGACTTTCGACATGTGATCGGGTGCGCGATCCATGACCATTTTGGCAAGAGTAATCGACGTCTCCGTGCCGTGACCGGCATAGGCATGGTAGTAGGACAATTCATGCGCCTGCCTGGAAATGGCCTCGGCAATTTCGGTTCTGCCATACCCCGCATTGACGCAGTAAAGGCCTGCAAAACCATCAAGCAGCCGGTTGCCGTCACGATCCTCGACGAACACCCCCTTGCCACCCGTCATGATCCTTGCAGAGGACTCTCCGCGTGCGTGAGCCCCCAGGGCAGTTGATGGATGGAACAAGTTGTCTCTGTCCCACTCCGCGAGTTGGTCGTTTGTTCTCATGTCATTTTCCCTGATGGCCGGGGCCGTGCCCGCTCACATGGTCGATTCCAACCTGGTATTGGCGATGAATTCAGGCACGCTGGCCTGGTTCGGGAGCTGCAGCACGAAAGCGACAATATCGGCTACGGTCTCGGGTTGAAGCCGCTGCTCCTTGGGAGTGACGCCGGGAAGCCCATCGATCATTTCCGTATCGATTGCTCCCGGACAGATTGCCGTGGCGCGAATCCCGTCGTCCCAACCGGCAAAACGCACCGCGTGCGACATGGCAAGCAATGCGTGTTTGGTCATAACGTAGCCAAGAGGCGCCGTTGCATCGCGGAACCGTTTCGCATCAGTCGAAGCAATGTTGATTACCCTGCCCTTTCCGGACTTTCTCAAATGCGGCAGAGCGGTACGGATCAAGCGAAAGGGCGCTTTTACATTCACCGACCACATGTCATCGAGATCCTGTTCGGTCCCCGATTCAAAATTGACCATTCTCAGGATGCCGGCATTGTTGATCAACGCATCGAGTTGGCCGAACCGGTCAATTGTCGCCTGGATCCATGTGCCGGCGGTTTGAGGCGCCATGGCGTCGAATTCGAACATCGCGACTTTGTCCGGATCATCTGCCGCAAACTCTGCTGCGGCTCTGGCGGGATCGCGTGCGCCGATTGAAACCGTCCATCCCTGTGCAATCAGCTTGTGAGCGATATTTGCGCCGAGGCCGCGACCGCCTCCTGAGATCATCGCTACTCTGTTCACCTCAGAACAATCCCTGATAAACGCCGCCATCATTGACGATGTTCTGTCCCGACATGAAACCTGACTGCGCGCCGCACAGGAAGGCAACCAGGTCACCGCATTCGCGCGGATCGGCAAACCGTCCCGCAGGACACCCCTGCAAACGGTTTTCAACAATCGCCTCATAGGTCGTATTGCCGCGCTTTGCATGGCCATGCAGATTGGTGTGCAAGGCATCGGTGTCGAAAAGACCCGGACATACGGTGTTAATCGTAACGTTGTGCGGCATGAGTTCGCGGACCATTGCCGCAGACGCTCCGGAAAGAGCAAGCCGGGCTGCATGACTATGGGCAAAGCCGACCTGGGGAAATTTGATGAAACTGACCGACATATTGACGATGCGACCGAATTTTCGCTCCCGCATACCGGGTGCAACGGCCTGGATCATTTCGATGGAACACAAAAAGTGCGCCTCAAGCCAATAGCGCCAGCTTTCACCATCGATGTTGTCCAATGGATCAGGCACCTGCCTGACACCCGGATTGTTGACCAGGATGTCGGGTTTCGGACAGGCTGAGATCAGTTCACTGCGAACACTTGCTTCGGTAAAATCACCGGCAACAATATCGACATTTACGCCGAACTCGCCGCTGATTTCTATTGCTGTCTCCTTCAACGGCGCTTCAGTTCTGGCATTGAGGGTCAATGAAACACCTTCAGCTGCAAGGCTTTGGGCGCAGGCTTTTCCAAGCCCCTTGCTCGCGGCGCTGACTATTGCCTTGCGACCGCTCAATCCGAGATCCATTTATTTTCTCCGTTCAAAACTGATTGTTGCGTCGGCTGACGCAAGAATTTTGTCGGTTCCCTCCAGCAACTCAGACAGTGATGTACCGTCCAAAGGAGCCAGTGGTGGTCGAGGCACGCCGCCACCCGGCAGGCCGAGATGGTTCATCACGGCTTTGGTGGCCGGATACAAAGTTCTTTCACCACTGACGAAAAGATCCGTCAGTGCCTGCCCGGTGCGCTGCAATGCCCAGGCTTCCTCCATGCGACCCTCGATGGATGCATACCACAGGTCAAATCCACCCGGTGCCCAGACATTGGGGAAACAGTCAAACAGGCCATCCGCACCTGCAAGGACCGCGGGGACACCGAACACAGAAGACGGGCCACAGAAAACCCTGATCCGGCTCTTTACAGCCTCAAGGGTTCCATAGAAATTTTTCCAGTCTCCCGAGCTTTCCTTGATTGCCACCACTTTGTCCAGGTCGGCCAGTTCGTCTGCAATTTCGGGAGTTATTGCGTTTCCGGCATTTCCGGGAATGTTATAAAGGACGATCGGCAGTTCGCTGTCCGAATTCACTGCCTGATAATGAGCGACCATCTCCTTGCGCGTCAGATGGGCAAAATACGGCGGCATGACGAGAATGGCGTCGGCACCGGCTTCCCGGGCAGCTCCGGACTGTTCGATGACCTGTTGCGGCAGAATGGCTCCACCACCAATGATGCACGGACCACGTCCGTCTATCGCCTTGACGGCGGTCGAGCAGAGCTTTGTCTTTTCCGATGCTTCCAGTGCCCAGAACTCACCCGTACAGCCCGAAGCAATGATCCCGGTTGCGCCATGTGTCAGCAACCGGTCGATATTGGCCGCAAACGACTCCTCGTCAATCGAGAAATCCGGATTGAACGGTGTCGTGACGGCGGGCATCGGCCCGGTCCAGTCTATCGAGTTGCGGTCCACTCTAGCCGTTTCCTTTCTTCATCTGCCCGAAGCTGTCATTCATGAACGTGCCTTTCGGGGGCGTTTCACGACGGTCAGATGATCGGCGCCATCGGTTTCCGTCTCAGGCAGGTTGAGCCGTCTTCCTTCGTCATCGCCCGCAAACAGATGCGCATTCTGCTTGTCGAAAGTGATCGGAACATTTGCGCCAACGGTTGGGCGCACCGATGCTTCCGTTCTGGCAGTGACCGTCTGCCCACCCTCAAGTTCGAGGATGATGATGTTCTCATGACCTGTCGGTTCGACAACGCGCACCATCGCTTTCTGCTTGCCCTTGCCAATGAGAATATGATCCGGTCGCAGACCAAGCGTAACCTTTCCTGATCCGGCTTCGAAGCGCTTGGGTTCAAGTTGCAGGTTCAACCCTTTGGCCGAAAATTCTGACTTGTCGCTTCGTTCACCACTGATGAGGTTCATCGAAGGCGTTCCAATGAAGCCGGCGACAAAGAGGTTTGCAGGTCGGTTGTACACATCGTCGGGAGTTGCAAATTGCTGCAGGCGACCACCATCGAGAATGGCAATCCGATTGGACATCGTCATTGCCTCGAGCTGGTCGTGGGTCACATAAACCAACGTCCGGCCGAGCCTGCGGTGAAGTTCAACCAATTCCGCCCGCATGTAGGAACGCAGTTTCGCATCAAGATTGGAAAGCGGCTCATCGAGAAGAAATACATCCGGATCGCGCACCAGTGCCCGTCCCAAAGCAACACGCTGCTGCTGCCCGCCTGAGAGCTGTTTGGGTTTTCGATTGAGCAGCTCGGTCAGTTGTAGAAGTTCAGCCGATTTTGCGACCATCTTTTGGCGTTCCGGTTTGGCAACACCGCGTTTTTTCAAGGGGTATGCAATGTTTTGTTCAACGCTCATATGCGGATAGAGAGCGTAGGACTGGAAGACCATTGCAATATTGCGCTTAGCCGGCGGCACATCATTGACGCGTCGTTCGCCAATATGGATGTCTCCGCTGGTAGGAAACTCCAGACCGGCAAGCATGCGCAATGTTGTCGTCTTTCCGCAGCCGGAAGGACCGAGCAGCGCTACGAATTCGCCGGCTTCGATTTCCAGGTCCAGCCCGTGAACAGCTGTGAAGCTGCCGAATTGCTTGCGCACGGATGACAAAATGATTTTCGACACGTTGACGTCTAACCTTTCACGCCGCCCGCGCCGAAGCCGCGGGTCAGATAGCTCTGCAGGAATGCGAACACGACAATCAGCGGCAGACTCATCATCACAGAGGCTGCCATCAAAAGAGACCACTCGATATTGAATGCAGAAATCAGCATCGTCATCACACCAGTGGTGAGTGGCCGCGCCGCATCGGAATTGACCAGAACAAGTGCGTAGAGGTATTCGTTCCAGGAAAGAATGAATGTGAACAGGGCCGTCGAAATGATGCCCGGCAGCAATTGCGGCAATATCACATCGACGAACGCACCCATCCTGGATGCGCCGTCCACCAGGGCTGCCGATTCAAGGTCTTCGGGAATGCTGGCCATGAACGACCGCAACAGCCAAAGTGCGTAAGGCAAGGCGAATGTTGTGTAGGCTATCACCAGACTGAAAAGCGTGTTGGAAAGGCCAAGCTTCACCATGAACAGATAAAGCGGAATGATCAGCACGACCGACGGAAGCAGATAGGTGAACAGAACCAAAAATGCCAGGCTTTCGCGGCCACGGTAGGAAAACCGAACCAGACTGTAGGCACCCACCGTCGCAATGGCGATGACAACCGCAGTGGTTGATGCCGCCAGGATCACCGAGTTCCTGAAATAAAGCAGGAACGGTGTTTCAGTGAGCAAGCGCCAGTAGTGTTCGAACGTTACAGTTTCAGGGAGCATCGTCGGCGGACGCCGGAACAGCTCAAACGCAGGCTTGAGCGAGGTGACTACCATCCAGAAAAGCGGGAACGCGACCGCTAGCACCAGGCTCCATGTAAACAGGTTCAAAAACAGGGTGCGAAGGTTACGCATCAACTGTCAGCCCGTCCGGTGCGCCTGATATAGGCGATCATGAACACAAGCATGATAGCCATCATCACCACGGCATATGCCGAGGCCATACCCATTCTGTTGAGTGCAAAGGCTTCCTTATAAACCAGCAGAGGCAATGTCTGGGTCGAAATAACCGGGCCGCCACCTGTAAGAAGGTAGATGAGATCAAATTCCTTGAAATCCCAAATTGCACGCAACATGATGATGACCACCAGGACGTCCCGCAGTTGCGGTAATGTCACATCGATGAAACGGCTTATCGGCCCGGCGCCGTCAATGCGGGCAGCCTCATAAAGCTGTTCGGGAATTGTCTGCAGTCTGGCCAGGACCGCGATAACGACAAATGGAAAATACTTCCAGGCGCCAACGAAAATCACCGACAACATCGCATTTGGCATGGACCCGAGCCAGTCCAGCGGCATTTCCGACAGCCCGGAGAAGATCACCAGGTGATTGAGAATGCCGTAGAGGTCGTTGAACAGCCAGCGCCAGACGAGCACTGCGACAACCGTTGATACAAAATACGGAAACAGGATAAGGCTGCGTGCCAATGATCTGAACCACAGATTCTGATGCAGCAACAGCGCCATGCCCACACCGAAAACGATCTGCAAAGTCAGTGTGCCGACAGTCCAGATGATGTTGTTCCACAGCGACGACCAGAACTCTGAGCCTGATAGCAGTTCAGCATAGTTATCAAGACCGACCCAATCGCCTTTCAGCGTTGGTGTGTAGATGGAGAACAGACTGAGGTAGATCGCCGACACGAGCGGATAGACGATCACTGCACAAAACACCAACACCGTCGGGGCAATCAACATCACGCCGAGCAAGCCATATTGGCGCTCGAGGGGAGTCTTTTGCTGTTGTGTCATCTGATCGGGTACCTGTAATCATTTGATTTTCCGGGCGCCTTGGGGCGCCCGGAAACCGTTAATGGCAGAGATTTGGCCGGTCAGCCCTTCATGATACCTTCGATCGCCTTTGCGGTATCGCCGATCACGGTGTCTATGTTGTCATTGTTCAAAACAACTCTCTGCACCATTTCGGCAAACACCCCGGAGCCGACAATCGCACCAGCTTTGACGTTGGGTTTGTGCTTGGGTGTCTCCCAGCCAAGATTGTGTCCGGCTGCAGCGGCAGCCGACATGGTCTCGACTTCCGAAGAGTATTTCTTGATGATGTCATTGTCCTGATAGCGGCTGTCCTGAGCGATTGTTTTCAGGACGGGCAGCACGTGGCCGGGCGCTGCATGCAATTGCTGAATATAACCCTCGGGATCATACAGAAATGCTGCAAACGCCTTCGTCGCTTCCATGTTCTTTGCGGCCTTGGGAATGAACATGCTGGGGAAGTCGTTGAAGGTCCAAGAGGCCACATCCTTTGAAATCGTCGGATAAGTGACGCAGGTAACGTGATCGGCAATCGGCGGGTTTTGCTTGTTGACGTTGATCAGGGCGCGGCCGGTATAAATTCCGGTCGCCGTCGCACCTGATACGAAAGCCGTCAGGCTCTCACCCCAGGAGTAGTTTGTGGCACCCGGCGGGCACAATTCACGCATTGAGCGGTAGAACTCGAGGGCATCACGGGTTGCCTGGGAATCCAACGCCATATCGAGATCCGGAGAAAACACCTGTCCGCCGGCCAGATGGATGAAACCGATGATGGTCAAGGTCGTCATTGAATTCTTCGCGTAGGGCAACGGCGCACCGTATATCCCGCCCTTTTGCATCGCCTTGCAGGCCGATCGCAATTCATCCCAGGTTTCAGGAGCCTTGTCGATGTTGGCTTCCTGCAGCAGGTCCTTTCGCAGCCAAAGCATGTTCGCTGCCGAATTGCCGATACCACTTCCGGCAAATTGCCCCTTGTCGATCTCGTAGATGGCGTTTGCACCATCATAATATTTCTCCGGACCCACCGCGGCGATGACATCGTTGAAGGGTTCGAGCAGTCCGTTGCTCCAGTAGTCCGAAACGGCAAAGGACGGTAGGTGAGTGACGATATTAGGCACCTCTCCACTTGCAAAGGCTGCGGCAAGCTGAGGCTGATAGCCTTCGTCCGAGGTCTTTTCGAACACCACCTTGATTCCGGGATTCATTTCCTCAAATTTCTTTATCTGGAAATTGTAAGCAGACAACTGTTCGGGCGAAGACTGTGGAGACCACCAGCGCAATGTTGTCGTGTCCTGCGCCCGCAATTGCGACGGGCCTGCCATCATGGCTGCAGACGCGCCCATTCCTGCCAAAGCAGCTCGGCGCGATATTTTCACATTGCGGATTCTGTCCGAAATAGTTGCATGCGTCATATTTGAAAGTTCCTCCCAGAAAAACTTAGTGTGTGCGTATATCGCACATATGTGCGAATATATGACACCAAGGCTTGTTTTTTGGCAACCCCAAAACGCGACCTTTGCAACGTGGGCTTGAAAAATCCGTACCGTTCGGGAATGTCTGATATCAAACAACAATCGCGATTTATTCGTGGACCGGAACAGCAACAAGAAGGACAGGTTTCATTGACAGGCAAAAAGCCGAAAACCACAAATAAACTCATGTCCGGGCGGGAGAGTTTGTCATCACTCTCCGCGCGGTTGGAAAATGGCAAAGAGCCGTTCAACATCAGCGATCGGGACTATGTCAGTTCGCTTGCCCGCGGTCTCGAAATATTGCGTGCCTTCAGCAAAACCCGCAAAAAGATGACGTTGAGCGAAGTTGCTGCAGAAACCGGAATAACACGGGCGGCAACACGGAGGTTTTTGCTGACACTTGTACGTGAGGGTTATGCTGCAACCGACGGTAAACTTTTCGATCTGACCCCACAGGTGCTGGAACTGGGGTTTTCGGTTCTGTCGCAGATCGATACCTGGGATATCGCAAAACCTTTCCTTGAAAGACTAAGCGAACAAATCGAAGAATCCGTATCGGCATCGGTACTTGATGGCTTCGACGTCGTCTATGTCTGTGGCATTCAATACCACCGGATCATCAGCGTCGGTGTTGCCGTTGGCAACCGTTTGCCCGCCTACAGTACTGCGACCGGGCGGGTATTGCTAGCTGAGCAACCCGAACAGGATTGGGACGTGATTATCAAGGCGATCAAACTGGAACCGCGAACCCGAAACACCGTCACTTCGAAATCGCAATTCCGCGAAATTCTGAAGCAGACCCGCGAACAGGGATACAGTCTCGTAGATCAGGAACTTGAAATCGGCCTCCTCTCAATAGCCATTCCTGTGGTCACGATGTCGGGAAAAACAGTCGGGGCAATCAATGTCGGCTGCCCGTCGGTTCGGATGACCCGTGAGGACATGATCAACCAGGTGCTGCCAGCCTTGAAAAACACCGGCCAATTGATCACCCAGGCACTTCACAGTTGATCATCTGAACCGCGCCGGAGTAAACGGGGTCGTATCGAATTGCGGCTTGCGGCCGAGCGCAATTGCAGCCGCAGCCTGCCCAACCAGTGGGCCCAGTGTGTATCCGGCATCTCCCGGAATGGCCACCACAACGCGTTCAGTTCCGGTCAAACGGCCGATGACACTCTTACCATCGGTAGTCGTGTTGAGACCGGCCCAGTTTCGCAGCACCCGCAGGTTCCTGATAGCAGGCACCAGATTGCCGGCCAGAGCCACATTCCCGATAAGGCTTTCTTCAAGCACTTCAGGGACCGGGCTTTCGGGATCGTATTGCGCCGGCCAACCGCCTCCGATCACAATCTGCCCGGATTGGAACTGTTTCAGTGTAATCGGCCGTTCGGCGTGCTGAATCAGGTGTTCCAGACTATAGGCTGCAGGTTCGGTAATGTTCATTTGCAGCGGCTCCCATTTGGTCGGAAGGTCTTTGCCAGCCATTCTGCATAAATCACCAGATGCCCACGCAGCGGCGATGATGACCTGATCAGTGGTGTAGCTTTGTCCGGCAACCACCCTCACCTGATCCTGCCGCGCTTCAATTGATGTGACCTTTGCGGTCACCAGCTGCGCACCCAGTTCGAAGGCCCGCGCACGTAGTTTGCGGTTGGCAATCAATGGATTGAGTTTGCCTTCTTCACGGCAGATTTGGGCGCCGACGATATTTGGTCCGAGATAGTCCGCAATACGATCCAGATCCCGGCGATCCAGTACGTCCACAGTCAGTCCGAGTTGTGCTTCCCGCCGGGCTTTCGATTCAAGAAATCGCAACTGAGCCTGCGACTCGGCAACCATGAGACCACCGTTCTGGACCAGTTCGAATCCGCCAAATTGCGCATCGAGTTGCACCCACAGTGCCACTGCCTCCAGATAAAGCGGCAACGATGCCTCAACATTCACCGCCAATTCCGGGAACAGCCGCAGCAAGCGGCTTTGCATTTGTACGTGAAGACTGCCGGCATTCGCGTTGGTGCCTGCCGGCAGTCCGGCATCGATAACAACAACCCTGGCACCAGCTTCGGCCGCGGAGATGGCAGAGAATATGCCGACAATTCCACCGCCGACAATCAGGATATCGCAATGTCGAAGATCAGTCGTCACTGCGCGTCTCATCTGCGGCCATGATCATATCAATGGCGACCGGTTTGATCGGTGTTCGGGGCGCAAAGAATGACAAATCGTCAACCGGCCGCCCGGATTTCCGAGCCAGATAAAGCGCAAGCGCCGGCGCGCAGTAACGGCCCTGACAGCGCCCCATTCCCAGTCGGGTTGCTCGTTTGATGGATCCGATTTCTGAGTTGTCGGCTGAGATTGCTTCTTCAACCGCCCGCAATGTCACTTCTTCGCAACGGCAAATCATTGTGTCAGGATCGCAGTTTTCCATCGCCCCTGCACGCGGTTCATGGATTTGCCAAAGCGCCTGTTGGAAACGTCTGTGACGGTCAAGGTGTTTGGTGCTCGATCTGACATCCGGCATTTCACTCAATGTGCCGGC
>JAJFHT010000440.1 GCA_021775495.1 Hyphomicrobiales bacterium
TGAAGTTCGTCGAACCCAGCGTCATGGCCGCTCGCCCTGATGCATTCCGTACGATCATGATTTTCGAGTGGCACTGTTCGCCGTGCGGATCGCACCAGCGCACCGCAATGCCCGCGCGAACAAGTTCCTCGGCAACCGGAGTGTTGGGAATTCCGATGCGACGAATTCCAAATGCCGTCCGATTCGGGTCCAGCACGACCCGCAGCCGCGCACCACGCCGATGCGCCGATTTCATCCCGGCGACCACCTGCCTGTCGGCAAGAAAGAACATGGCCAGATCGACCCGGTCACCCGGGCCGGCACCGGACAGGAGTTGCAGGACATCGTGTTTGACCCTGCCTTCGGTGAGCACCCGGATGGTCACATCGCTGCTTCGCGGTTCCTGGGGCGCCGCGACTTTTACAGGCTGCACACCGGACATCGCAAGGACCGCATTCTCCGTTGCGACCACATCATGGGCGGCCTGTCCCGTCATGCGCAACCCGATATTGCTGTGGGCGCTGCTGGCGTCATGCGTATTGCCGCTGGTCACCAGTGCCGCCACGTCGTTTCCGGCGTCCGCAACCAGCACCTTGCGATGATTGGCCTTGAGATTGAGGAACGAGAGATAGCTGCGCAAAGTGATGCGTTGCTCACCGAAGGCATTGGGCAGAACACCGCCGACGGAATTGCCGAAGGGACGGATGAAAACCCGCCAGAGGGCGGACCAGCTCGCATTGCTGTCACGCAGCTTCGTCAGGTCGGTAATCACCACCTCGACGCCGGCTTCGCGCAATCGGGAAAATTGAGTCGATTCAACGCCATAATAAACGACGTTCACCGGATCTGTGATGACAACAATCCGCATTTGCGGATTGTTCTGTTTCTTCTTCACCAGTGCCCGCGTGAGTTCCTCCGACAGGGCCCGCAGGTGCTCTGGCCGTGGCCCTTGAAAATCATTGTACAAAAACATGTCAATGAGGATGAACTTTTGCGCTTTGGCGATCATTTCGAACCAGGCATCGAAGATCTGCTGTTCGCTGTGACGGCGGCCCGCCTTATCGACGTAGGTCAGATCGCGCAGAAAACTGATTTCATGCGCCGGCCGGGTTTTGCCTGCGTATGAGAATCCGTCAGGGTTTCTGGCTGATGACACACATCCCGCCAGGGCAAGCGTCGTCAAAATCGCTACAGCAACGACTACGCCACGCACAAAAACGCAATTCACACACATGTTCCGGCTGCTATCGAGTCCCCATGAGACAAGCATAACAAGTTGGACCGCTACGCTCCAGTGATGACCAACATGCCGGAACACGATCTCTGCAACCAGCCATTGTATTCACCCGTCGGCGGACATATTGTCTGACGGTAATAGAAAGATTCTCTTCATGCTTGTCGAACATTCCGGCGGCCCTGCGCGCCCCGAAGGCCGGTCGCGTTTTTTGGACCGAAACACGCCACCTCATATTTTTACACTTGTCGTGTTATCCGGCATCGGCGCTCTGAGCCTCAATATTTTTCTGCCGTCATTGCCGGGAATGGCATCCTATTTCGCAGCCGATTATGCTGTCGTTCAGCTGGCCGTTTCCGCCTATCTCGGCGCGACGGCGGTGCTGCAATTGGTGATCGGACCGCTTTCAGACCGCTACGGCAGACGGAACATCATGATCGGCTGCCTGCTGGTTTTCATCCTGGCGACCCTGATCTGTCTGCTGGCGCCAACTATCGAGATCTTCCTTGCGGGACGCATGCTGCAATCGGTGGTATCAGCAGGTTTCGTGCTGACCCGGGCGGCCGTTCGCGACATGGTTGCAGATGACGAAGCCGCATCGATGATCGGCTATGTGACCATGGGCATGGCGCTGGTTCCGATGGTCAGCCCGGCGCTCGGCGGGTTCCTTGATCAGATTTTCGGATGGCAATCGTCGTTCGTCGTCATGCTGATTTACGGCGTCGTTGCCGTATTGCTGACCTTTGCCGATATGGGAGAGACCAACACCCAGCGGTCTTCCAGTTTTCTTGAGCAGTTCAATGCCTATCCCGAGCTTGCAACGTCTCGGCGGTTTTGGGGTTACACCCTTTCCGCCGCGCTCGCATCCGGTGCCTTTTTCGCATTTTTGGGCGGCGGCCCCTATGTCGGAACGGTCATTTTGGGCATGTCACCATCCGAACTTGGGTTCTATTTCTTCTTCATTGCGATCGGCTACATGCTCGGAAATTTCGCCTCGGGCCGCTACGCCAAATCCGTTGGCATCAACCGGATGATGCTGCTCGGTCAGGTCTGGGCTGTCGGCGGTGTGGTTCTGTCACTCGGGCTGTTTCTTGCCGGGTTTCATCACCCGTTGTCGTTTTTCGGTCCGATCTTTTTCATCGGCGTCGGCAACGGCCTAACCTTGCCGAGTGCCAATGCCGGTATCGTCAGTGTCCGGCCGCAACTGGCGGGTTCCGCATCCGGGTTCGGCGGTGCAACCCTGATCGGCGGTGGAGCGGCGGTTTCGGTCCTTGCCGGTGTCCTGCTGGGACCCGATACCGGACCCTATCCGGTACTGCTTTTGATGCTGGTGACATCCGTCGCCGGTATCTTTGCCTCGGCTTACGTCATCCATGTCGCTAATCTGGTGCGGATCGAGGGGGAACAGGTCTGATTGGCTGCCGGAGTTCGCTTGAACCGAACTACCGGCCGTAGGAAATCAGAAATTCGACGATCCGTTCGATAACGGACTCATCGTTCAGAATACGATTGTGACCATTGCCCTTTGTCGGCAGCGCTCGAGATCCTGGCCAAGCGGCGGCAATTTCGCGCGAATGTCGGAACGGGACCTGAAGGTCGTCTTCGCAATGGGTTATCAGAACCGGCTCGGTTCGTCGCGCGCACAACCTGGAAGCGACAAACTGTTCGGCTGGTATGCCGACCGATCTGTTGATTTTTTCGATGAAACTGTCCGTCGCGATCTGACCAAAACCGATTGAAACACAGATACCTTTGAGAAGATCCGGTATCGATGACGGCGTTGCAATGAGAACGACCCGGTTGAGATGAAGACTGCGCTCTAACGCGAACATCAGGGCGATACCGCCAAGGGAATGACCGACCGCGCCATGAAAAGGCCCCAGTGCCTTTGCGGCCACTCCGACGGCTTCACCGAACAGGAAGGGATTGGCATGTTTACCCGCAGATAGACCGTGCCCGGGTGGATCCAGGGCAATGGCCTGAAAACCGGCATCGACGAGCGCCGGCACCAGTCGCGCAAACTGGCTGTGACGCCCTTCCCAACCGGGCACCATCAGGATCTTGCGGCCCTGCCCCCAGCTGCGAGCCACCAACCCTGCATCAAGGCGCAGCACCTGATCAGGTTCGGGAATCGCCCGCTCCCAATCCCTCGACTGCACTTTGCGAACATGAAAGAAACGTCGCTCGAGCTGCCGGGCAGAATAGGTTGGGAACAGCCTTGAAACCGTACAGATGGCTGCTTTTGCAAACAGATTTGCCAAATTCGTCATTTCCAATTTTTTTTCGGGAGGAACCGGTTGGTTTCCCGCGAATCAATAGCTTACGTGACTGAAATGAGGTGGCAGATATAGTTTTCTCCGGCGTTGACGCAATGGCAACTTGCCCGATCAACATAGCAACTCAACGACAATGGCATTGGGCCGGGGCGTCACCTTGAAAATCGGAACAAAGAGCAGGTTCAGGAATTATGCCGGGATGTTCGCGCAATTCGGGTTTGACCGCACAACAATCGTGCCCATCGCCCCGGCGTCAAGCCATATGCGTGTTTGAACTGCCGCTGAAGATGGCTCTGGTCCGCAAATCCTACTTCCACTGCAATCTCCGCCAGCGGTAGGCCAGTTGCGATCAGAGCCCGCGCTTTCTGCAACCGGCGCATCAGCAGATATCTGTGCGGGCTGGTGGCAAACACCGCTCGAAAGTGCCGCGAGAGGCTGTAGCGATCGAGCCCGCTGACGCGCTCCAGTTCGGCCGAGCGCACCACCCGCGTGATGTTTTCTTCAAGGAAATCGCGCGCCCGCGCCGCTGCATTCATTGCAAGGCTGTGTAGCGGCTTAGCCGGCGCGGCTGCGTGGCGCGCCAGTCCGGTTGCAATCCGTACGACTAGATCATCCGCAAGAAGTTCATCGAACTCCCGGTCCAATTGATCCAGAGCGATAATCAGCGTGGCAAGCAGCTCTTGATCATCAACAACGGGCTGCGGGACAAAAGGGAGTGGTGCAGCTGGGTTTCCCAACCCGCGGCGCAACAGGGCCGGTTCCAGGTAAAGCATGCGGTAGCGAAGCACCTCCTGCGTTGCCGCCGCGCCATCATGTACCTCGTCCGGATGCAGCACAATGATCTTGCCCGGAGTGCTGAACCGCTGGCTTCCGCGATACCCAAAAGCCTGAACACCTCGGAGCGTTACACCGATGGCATAGGTGTCGTGCCGGTGCGGTTCGAATGCATTGCCGTAAAACGAAGCCTCGATCCGTTCAATTCCCCGGGACGGCGGCGCGGTGATGATCTGCTCGTGTCCGCGCTTTGCGCACGAACGTTCAAGACCGGCAAAAACCTGGGATGTAAGGCTGATGTTCGCCCCTCCTGATGCTTGTTGTTCACCAGAAAGGATATCATGTTTGACAGCAAAATAGCGATCGTTCTGCGCGATGACCTTGCCGCCTGGCAGGCGCTGAACGTCACCGCGTTCCTGACCGGAGGCCTCGTCGGTCAATCGCCCGAAATAATCGGCGAGCCCTATCGTGACCGACCCGGCAATACCTACAACCCTTTAGTGGTACAGCCGATCATCATTCTGTCCGCTTCGTCCGAACTGCTGTCGAATGTCCACCGGCGTGCGCTCAACCGGGGGATTGTCGCTTCCGTTTACATCGAGGAGATGTTTTCAACCGGACATGACGACGCCAATCGCTCCGTATTCGCCAAGTTCGCGCCGGAAGACGCAAAGGTCGTCGGAATTGCGCTCCGAGCGGAAAAGAAGATCACCGACAAAATCACCAAAGGTGCTCGCATGCATGGTTGAGCCACTACGCCTGGTTCAAACCCAGTTCTGCCTGTTTCTTTTTTGTCAGACCCATCGAGACGATCTTATGTGACAGCCGCAGATAGTCTTTCAGTTCTTCATCATTCAGCCCTTCGGGCGTGTGGTTCTGTATCCACTTCATGCCGCGTGAGGCAAGATAGGGCGCCGGGCGGAGCCCGGGTTGATCCCTCAGTACTTCATAGCCGATATCGCTGGTTTTGAAGGTAATACCGGGGCCCTCATCGCCCCAGCCGCCAATCGCAAAGACTTTTTCGCCGACCTTCCAGACATGCGCGCCGCCCCACTGCACAACATGGGATGTCGCAGGCAGCGATCCGCAAAATGCATTGAATTCCTCATAGGTCATATGTCGCGTTCTCGATTGCCGGCAGGCCTAACCGCAAGTTCAGTCAAGCGGCGCATTGAGCTGTGTCCCTTTCAAAACAATACCTCCACGGTCGCCGGGAGTCAGGCTGCCGTAGCGCTGCGAAAAATACTCCGGCAACGGCCGATCACCCGGCAAAGACAGCCAGAGGCGCAAAAGATGCCTGCGATCCGCCGGATCGGGCCAGTCGTGAAATCCGGTACGGTCGTGCAGCATGGTGTGATTGTAGACAAACTGCATGTCGCCCGGTTGCAGGGCCATGTCCAAATGCAGATCCGGGTCATTCGCCAGGCTGTCGAACAGGTCGAGCGCTTCCACCTGTTCAGCGGTGAGGCGTGGTGCGTCTTCAAAGCGCTGGGCCGAATTGATGTAGTTGCGGTGATAGAAGCCCGTCAGATATCCGCCTTGCCAGCTGAACACTGGAATCTGGAAAAACGGTTTCTGGCCCGGTGGCACTTCGCCGCGGCGATCGGTGGCCAGCGGCTCGAAAAGCAGCGCAAGCAAATCGGACCTGCGCCTCAAAAACTCGTTGAAGATCGTTGTCGAACTGACCAGTAGCGATTTGCCACCTTCCATCGCTTCCTTCAAACACAGCAGACCGACGACGTCGGAAGAATCCGTATGGAACGATTGCCGCTCGGCCGTCTGATATATGCGTACCGAGGTATCGTTGCTGCTGGCGCCGATATCGCGCACGTGGCCCAGAATATGCCCGGCCGCATTCTGCGACCTCGGATTGCCGATATGGGCCCCTATGCCGCAATAGATCGTTGCGGACATCTGCCGCGAATAGCCGTCAACGGGAAGCCCGCGCAACAATTCAAAGCCAATGCCGTGCATCAGCGTCTGACGCAAGCCCGCCAGACGGGGAGCGAGCAGAGGAAGCGGGAAACCCTCAGCTGTGATGGTCCCTGTATCGCGCCCGCTTGCCAGAAAGGTCTCGGCTGCCTGTTCAAGTTCATCAATCTCGGCATCGCCAAGCTGTTTCAGCCAGCGGTCCTCGTTTGCAGCCAGATCGCGCCCGTACCAGGCGGCAGGACAATTCTGGTGATCCGGTAATTCGCGCAATTGAGGCTCCCCATAATTTGCCTCAGCGATCCTATTTCAAGCCATGCAGTCCCGCAATCGATACGGGACTGGCAGCTGCCAGACAAGGCAGAGATAGCGGCCGGCCAAACATCCGGAGCCGGCCGCTGCAGGGTTGTTTTGTGTTCACATTGCCATGACTTCGGCGACTTCAACGGATCCACCGGCCGCCAGGATCGGACATCCTTTCGCCTTGGAAACCGCATCATCGTGGCTGGATGCTTCGATGACGCTGAAGCCGCTGGCAGGATTGGCACCACCATCGTTCGCCACAGAGCTATCGCTATTGACGGTTTTTGACGCACCGGTAGGGTTTCCGGGCTCAACAACCGCTGCACCCAAGGTACCGAACCAGGCGCCCCAGGCATCCATGACCTCTTTCATTTCCGCTTCCGAACCCGGTGCGCCGCCGCCATGGTATACAAAAAGATATTTCGCCATTCTCAAACTCCTTTGAAGCCGCCATTGGCTCTTGTTTATTTACTGATCCCGCTTTGCCCGCCACTTTCCGAGGTTGGGGCAACTCGGCAAAACCGTATTTGGACGACAGCCATTGCAGCGAGGTCCAACTGAAAACCCGGTTTCATATCCAAGACGACCGGATGACACGGAAATCGACAGATCCAAACAATCATCTTTCGCGCGCGCGCCGACCGAAATAGTCTTGGCTCGGAGAAACGCCCGATTCGCGGGCTTGCGGGTGGCAAATGCACCAGAAAATAAATTTTAGACAATCGGCTGCGAGGTGGCGAAACGGCTTGGCCGCGATGATGCGGCGAATGACAATACCGGTCTTGTTATCCATGGTCCTGCCACCGTCCCTTGCTTTCGGTCAACAGGCCGACAATGAGGGCGACAACAGGATGACTCTTGTCATGTCGGCACCGCGTTCCGATGACAGTTTTTACTGGCGGGTCTATGATCAGGTTCTGCAATACCAGTTGAACTATGCACGCGAAATTCTGAAGCACGACCGTGTCGTGATCTATACCGACACCAACGGCTACGAATTTTTCTCAAGACACCTGCCGGAAGATGTGCTGATCAATCGGTCGCTGGAGGATATCTGGCTGCGGGATTTCGCAACTGTGGTGCCACGAAAACCTCTGCGGTTTCGTCACACCGCAGTTGCACAGAATGGCGACCAGCGGGTTGCCGACGAGGTGCAACGACAGTTTTCCAGAGTGATTAAGTCGCAGCGCCTGACGACCGACAATGCCCGTTACCTGCTTGATGGCGGGAATTTTGTCAGCGATGGCGCCGGCAAGGTTATCGTGACGGAACGGTTCCTGAAGGATAACGGGATATCCAGGGAACGCGGTATCGCCATTTTGAAACGGCTGTTGAAAGCAACGCAGGTTGCAATAATCGAGCCAGACGACCCGGACGGTCTTGCGCATGCCGGCCGAATGGTGATGTTCACCGACGCAAATACACTTTTTGTAAACGCCAACCGAGAGCCGCTGCGTTCAAAGGTGCTTCGCGAATTGCGCCGGGCGTTTCCTGCGGTGAAACTGATTGAAATCCCTCTCCGCAGGGACAACCGGAATCAGGATACGGAATTTCCCTCAAGCTGTGGCATCTATGTCAGTGCGACCGTCACCAACAAGGCGATCTATCTGCCGCAATTCGGCACCAATCTCGATGCCCGTGTGCTTTCTCTGGTGCGCAGGAACACGAAAAAGACCGTTGTGCCCGTTTCCGGCAAAAACGCTTGTTTCATCGGCGCCAGTCCGCGCCGTCTGACTTGGCGCCAAATCGGCAGAAACGCCGCCTATCTGCAGCGGGCAGCCAGAGCCGAGCGGCGATAAACCGTTCAGCCCCGCTTGTCGCAGAAGTCCAGAATGGCGTCGACAAAGGCTTCCGGCTGATCCCAATGGACCGAATGTCCGGCGCCCCTGATGGTAATGGTCGCCAGATCTGCAACAGTCTGGAATGCCGGCGCCAATCCATCCGCCGGGAATAGAAGATCCTGATCGGCGGCCAATGCCAGGACCGGGCAGGCAATCTTCTCAAGGTCGACGGCCATGTCGCCCGAATCCAGCACCGAAATCTGCCGCCGGAAGGCAGCGGCGCTTTGCCGGTGCGGATAGTCCGCGGCCATCTGCGCGGCGACCTCGACAGTTCGGCGATCAGCAAAGAATTTCGGCGCGAACAGCCATGGAAACAACAGTTGGAAAAACAGTTTCGGCGGGACGCCTTCGGCCTCGTAGGCGCTGGCCAGATCGTTGAACAGCGACCGATGCATGGGATCGGCTGTTGGAGCGGTCGCAGCCGCCACCAGCGTCGACACGCGATCGGGATACCGGCTTGCCAGGCGCAACCCGATCATCCCGCCGAGGGAATGACCGACGATATGCGCTTTAGCCACGCCGATCCGATCCAGCAGAGCGATGCAATCGGCAACCATCAGATCCGCTGTCACCTCGCTTAGTGACGGAACGGTCCGCCCGGTGCACCGATTGTCGAATGCAATGACATCATGATGTTGCGCCAGCGGCTCGATAACCGGAGCCCAGCTGGCCACATCGCTGGCCATTCCGGCGATCAGCAGCAGTGGCGTCCCCTCGCCTTGACGCTCAAAATACAGGTCGATACCGTTCGCAGTAACTGATGGCATTGTGGTTCCCCGAACATGTCGTTGCCGCACACGCGGTACTTGGCGTCAGCTATAGAACCGTGAATGAATGAGAATTCAAGGAGCCTGTTGGCCGATGAAAACCGACCTGCTTGGCAACCCCGTCAGTTGCGATGGTGATGCCCTCGACGGAGTCAACGATTTCGTTGACGGTTTCCTGCGCTACCAGCCAAAGGCGGTCAACGTGCTTGCCGCCTCGGACCGCCAGCCGGACGCCATCCTTCCGAATATATTTTCCGGCTGCCTGTGGATGTTTCTCGAAGCGCCCGAAGCTGCGGAAAAGGCGCGGCCGTTCCTGCAGCGGGCAAAACAGCATCTGGACAGAGCAAACACCCGGGAAAAGGGCCTGTTCGCCGTGCTCGATGCATGGATAGACAATGATGTTCCCGCTTCGCTGCAACGCGCTGAACAATTGCTTGAAGTGTATCCCCGGGATCTGATCGCGCTGAAGCTGGCGCAGTATCATTGTCTCAATACCGGCGACTCACCCGGATTGCTCAGAACGGCGCTCAAGGTTCGCGACGCCAACAGCACGGTCGCGCAAATGCACGGCATGCTCGCTTTCGGATATGAACAATGCCATTTGCTCGACAAGGCCAAGCGGGCAGCCGAAACGGCCATGTCGATCGAGGCCGATGAGCCGTGGGCGCATCATGCACTGGCCCATGTTCTGTTAACCCGCGGCGAAACGGCGGCCGGCATCCGGTTCATGGAAAGCGAATCGAACAGCTGGGACGGTTTGAACTCGTTCATGTTCACCCATAACTGGTGGCACCTTGCCCTGTTCAAGATCTCCGCCGGCGATCTGGACGGTGCCCTGCAGATTTACGACCAGCGATGCTGGGGGGTAGAACCTGGTTACAGCCAGGATCAGGTCGGGGCCATCGCGCTGCTGGCACGGCTGGAATTTTGCGGCGTCGATGTCGGCGACCGGTGGCAGAGCCTGAGGCCCTATCTGGAGACCCGCAAGGCCGATACCGTGCAGCCGTTCCTGACATTACAGTATCTTTACGGCCTGGCATGCGCCGGAGCAGGCCAAGCCGATGAACTGATGGAGACGGTCCGGCGGATGGCGGGGAGCGCGCCGGCCTATTGCCGGGATGTCTGGAGCGAGGTGGCGCTGCCTGGATGTGAGGGTGTTCTGGCCCATGCAAGGGGTGATTATGCGTTTGCCATCAAACGTCTGTCAGCGGTGCAGCCGCAGCTCTGGCGGGTCGGTGGCAGCCACGCGCAGCGCGACCTTTTCGATCAGATTCTGCTCGATGCGGTTTTGAAGGAACAGCGCTGGATTTCAGCGCAGCAGATGCTGGAAGCCCGACGACGGTTCGATCCTGATGGCATCCCGTTGAACAAGTGCCTTGCGGATGTCTACGATCGATTGGGTCTGGCTGATGAAAGCGCGGCGGCACTGAAGCGTGCGGCGTTGCATTGAGAGTGATACCGGGCGGTCGGATCAGGCGACGTCCTCGTATCGAGAACGGCCTGTCATAACGCACGCCGCCCGGCATATTGCGGCATTGACGTCAGGTGAAACACTGAAACACCTGGCTGGGTTGGCATCTCCGGAACAGATATCCGGATCACGGTGTGTCAATGCGCTTAGTACTTGATTCCGCGGTAAGTGCCTTTGGCAACGTCGACAATGTCGCTGCGGCCAATTCCGATGTCACTCAGCTCGCGATCGGTCATTGCCGACAGTTCACGAACAGTCTGGCGGTACTGGTTGCGGGCCCTGATTTTCTGAACAAAGGACATTTTTTGCTCCTGTCTGTGTTCGGGTTGTCGTCTACCCGCTAGATAGGTGTTTTTCTTGTTTGTACGAGCGCTGCTTTTGCATGCCACGCATGCGTTTTTTGCAAGGATAACGATGGGTTAACCATTGTCCCTGATGCCGTAAAACATCACCAGCGCATCCAGGCCTGTCCGCAGCCATTCCATCATGTGTTCGGGCCATCCCCTCGCCTCGTCGATGTCGATCACACAGACGTTTCGGATGGTCGTTGCCACCTGGCGCCCCTGCCAGTGGCAACCCAGTAAACAACCCTCAAGTTCCATCATCCGGTTTGTCGCTGCGCGTGTCGCCGCCGCCCGTGACGTGTTGTCCTCGCCCTCATGGCCGCGAACCGCGAAGAGGTTCTGGGCACGGGTGCTTGGAAACGGAATTCCGGTCAAACCAAAATAACGTGCCACGTCTTCGGCGTAACGATTGCCGGCCTCCAGCCTGGCATGGGCAAGGCTGCCGATTTTGCGGTGCTCACCAAGCTGGTTGTCGAGATATATGCGGCCAAGCACGTGGCCGGCTTCGGCACGCTTGGCCTGCTTCGGATGCAGACCATGGTTCCTCCTGCGCTGCTCGAGCACGGTTTGCATGACTTCGTCTTCGTTCGTCTCCCTTTGCTTCGCACTTCGGCTGATCTGGCCGGACGGCGTTCGCTCAACATTGCCGCGGCGCGGCCGGCCCCTTCGGGCAGCTCGTTTTGCAGCCTTTGTTTTGAATTTCATGTCAGCGGACTCCAGACTGGTTTGTGGATTTGAGGCGCAATGGCAGGACGATCCGGCGACTGGACCCGCGTTGCCTTTTGCGTTTTTCGATGTAGCGTTTGCGGGCCGCGCTGTGGCGATCCAGGTCGAATTCGGTGAGTTTGGGAAGGTCGTTACGGCGGGCGTGGCTGGCGATGGCGAACATCACCGCCGTATGATCGCGTCCGAACCACATGCCGATTTTTGGAAACGACAAACGGGGATTTTTTCGCCGAACCTCGTAGAGCACTTCGTTTCTGGCAATGACGGCGTCTGACGAGCGGTCTTTGCTAGTGATCCTGCCGACATCCAGACCGTGATTCCGCGCCGATTCGTTGATCAGCTCACTTACCCATAGCGGGACGCCCGGAACGCGGACAATACGCCCTGGAGCGGACTGCGATACTTGCCGCCGAGCCAATACCGACTTGACGAAATCGGGGTTGTATCCCTGCTGCTTCCAGCTGTTTGGATGTTCATCCGGCATCGGGCGGCTCCACTCATCATCATTCGGAACGGATTGATGGTGTCGCCTGCGCTACGGCGGATTGGTCGTCGATGCCCTGCCCGTTCCCTCGACGTCCTGCATGGCCTGCAGATCAATCGCATCGAGCGCATAGGTCGATGGCAAATCAGGCGTGGAGGACAACAGGGGGGCGGGGAAAGGCGCCGGCTGCCCTTCCCCGCGTTTACGCCCGCGGGCCGGGAGGGGGAAAAACCCGCTTGGCGCAACAGTGGCCCGCAACAACGTTTCTTCGCGGACACAAATCCAGTTCCGGCAGAGCCCGGCCTTCCATCTCAGATCGTCGGCCATTTGCATGATCAGGCTCCGTCATTCGTTCGTTGCGCATATATACGTTTTTTACGTATTTTCTGTCAAGCTTGAAAACGTAATAATTACGTGTCATGTATAGACAGATGGAAAAAACCTCCGAAGCAATCACCGCTCGCGTGCGGGCTCTGCGCAAACGCGCCAATCTGAGCATGGACGACATGGCCCGGGCGCTTGGTTACAAGGGCGCCTCCAGTTTTCAGCGCTACGAGAACCCGGAACTCTATACTGGCGGATATTTGAAGCGTGATCTGGTGGCCGCCATTGAGACGGCCGTGCTCGACAAGGGCGATCCACCCATTGCCAGCCATGAAATCTGGGAACTGGCGGGACCTGAATTTGTGCCGCCTCCCCTTGCCGGTCCGGCGAATGCCAGACTGGGCGAACTGATCGAGACCCAAAGCCGGAAAATTCCTGTATATGGCCATGCCGTTGGTGGCGTTGACGGCGAATTCCTTATGAATGGCGAGCGGCTCGACGAGATTCTTTCCCCGCCAACCCTCAACCAGACCGCCGGCGCCTATGCCGTTTTTGTTGCCGGCGATTCCATGGAGCCACGATATTTCGACGGGGAGACTGCCTATGTCGATCCGATGCGGCGTCCACGCAAGGGCGATTTCGTCGTCGCCCAGGTTCAGAACGAGGAGTACGGACCTATTCTTGCCTACGTAAAGCGTTTCGTCAGCCGAAATTCAGCAGAGCTTGTTCTGGCTCAATACAACCCGCAAAAGACCATCGCGTTCAGAAACGATGCAGTGCAATCGGTCCATGTCATCGTCATGGGTGGCGCCTCCTGATCCGCGCGCACTGGCTGCCGTGTTCACAGGCTGGTATTGGAATTACGCTTTTAGCGTATTATTCTCCAATATCCAGCAATTGGCGGTAGACGTGACATGGACTTTGAACTTGATGAATTCGAGATCGATGTTGGCGGCGTGTCGATCGGGTTGTTTTTCGGCAGTGCCTGGCTCGAAGCCGACGATGAAAACGGCTTCTATGTCCACCGGATTGCCCTGGCCGGCCGTCGCGCGAAAACACAACGAACCGCGATTGGCGGGGTGAAGACTTGTTATTCGGATGCCGTTCTTGCGCTCAACCGAAAGAGTGAAGATCCGCTCTCGCGCGCTTTGTTTGAACGCATTGCCGAACAGCTGGAAAACAACAGAGATGTTCAAATGCTCTTCAACGAACGGAAATCGGCGGCCTGACATTTTTTTCGCTATCCTTTGCAAGGCCATATTGTTGGTGGATAGAGTTGCCACGGGGGAAGATGCACGATTCGAATGCCGCAACGGCTTGAAATTTCGTCATCTTTGGGGGCAGCCAAGGAGCTCCTGAATGACGCGTTATGCCGATTGGTATTTCGATTTCGTATCGCCGTTTCCCTATTTCCAGCTTGCCCGATTCGGCGACCTGCCGGATGATCTGGTTATCAGGCCAAAGCCGGTTTTGTTTGCCGCTCTGCTCGGGCATTGGGGCAATAAAGGCCCTGCCGAAATACCGGCAAAACGTTTGCAGACAAATCGCTATTGCCTGTGGCTCGCAAGGAAGCTGGACGTTCCGTTCAAGACACCGCCAGGGCACCCCTTCAATCCCCTCGCCGCACTTCGGCTGGCGCTGGTTCTTGACTCGGAACTGGCGGCTGTCCGGGCCATTTACGAGCATATCTGGGCGCAAGGAAATGACGGCCAGGACACGCGCGGTCTCGAGCGCCTGGCCACATCTTTTGGCGAAAGGCACATGACTGAGAGCATCAGCCAGCCGGACATCAAACAGGCGCTGCGCCGTAATACCAACGAGGCCATCCGGCGGGGAGTTTTCGGCGTTCCGACATTTGTCATCGATGGTACGGTTTTCTGGGGCAGCGACGTCACCGATATGATGCTCGACTATCTCGGTAACCCGGAGATGTTCGACAATGGCCGGTTCGGGCAATTGAAAGACCTTCCGATTTCGGCGCAACGCGCCGACAGCTGGCTTTAAGGATGAAGCCGACTGGCAGGGGTGACGGGCATGTTGCAAGATATGGCCCATCTGCCGTACGATTATTGTTTATATCGGCGGGTGGACGTACCAGGTGGTCAAGCGGTCAGGGCTCCGTTGCGGGCGAATATTTCCATTCTTGATTTTGTTGATTGCCACGGCTCTGACGGCCTGCGGAACCGGTTATTATGCGCTTGACGACGAACGTATTGCACATCTCGGCGAAACCGATGATGTCCGGCTGGCGCTGACCCGAGCCTTCGGGGCTCCGCTCGCGCCGATCGTCCGCAATATTCGCACACCGAGTGGCCGGTTGTTTTATCGTGACGGCCTCGAGGCGCATTTGCGGTCGAAACTGAAACCGCTCGACATAATAGCAACCCGGTCACGCCCTGCGATGACACGCCTGATGATTCCGAGCCATTTCACGCACGCCATGATCTGGCTTGGCACCGAAGCGGAAATGAAGCGCCTGGGTGTCTGGGACCTGCCGGGGATCCTGGAACATCACGACGAATTGAAGAAGGGCCATACGATCCTTGAATCGTCCAAGGACAGCGTGCATTTGTCGCCGTTTTCCGAAATGATCAATTTGGATGAGCTGGTTATCCTGCGGGACACACGGCGAGATCCGAAGCGATTGCGGAGGAAATATGCCGCGCTCTTCGAACGGCTTGGCGCGACTTTTGACTACAGTTTCGACTATGGCGATTCCAGCCGACTGACCTGCGCCGAACTGGTTGCGGATGTGTATCCCGAATACGGCATCCCGGTGCGGTACACGACCGGCCGAAAGTCAATCATTCCCGATGATCTGGTGCGTATCGGGCTGGATTCAGGCAGTCCATTGCAGTTCCGTGGCTGGATCCATGGCAACGGAATCCCGCCGTTTACCCTTGCAGGTGCGTCGGACGTGCGTGCCGTTCTCACCCGGCCAAAACCGAAACCGAACGCACTTTGAATGCCGATAGCCGGAAGGCGATGATGCCAAGCACCTTTTGCCGCCGGTTTTTGTCTGAC
>JAJFHT010000045.1 GCA_021775495.1 Hyphomicrobiales bacterium
TTCTGCATGTGCTCGCTGGCGCGCCGGATGATCTCGGCTTCGCTTTCATGACGGGTGTGCCAGTCACAACCCGGAACAAGTGAACCGCACTGATACTGTTTCATAGCGCTTTCTCCTGTTTGACGAGAATAATTCTAGCAAACACACCATAGCGGCGGATTGACGACGATCAATTGCCGGGCTTTCCGGAAAAATGCCGGGTTACGGCCATTTCACCGCAGGTGGCATGGATGACAGGATGGAATTGACGTTGCCGCCGGTCTTCAGTCCAAATAGCGTGCCGCGGTCATAAAGCAGATTGTATTCGACATAGCGGCCGCGGCGGACGAGTTGTTCTTCGCGGTCGGCATCAGTCCATTCGGCGTTGAAATTTCGGCGCACAAGCGTGTCGTAGATTTCGAAGAAGCGTGCGCCGACCTCTCTGGTGTAGGCAAAATCGGCATCCCATCCGCCTTTTTCATCGGATGTGTGCAGCCAGTCATAGAAGATCCCGCCAATACCTCTCGGCTCATTCCGGTGCGGCAGAAAAAAGTACTCGTCGCACCACTGCTTGAAGCGCGGATAGTCTGCCACATCCGGATGCGCGTTGCAGGCGGCCTGCATGGCGTTGTGAAAATCAACGGTGTCGGGGTCCGTCTGCGTTCTGCGGCGATCCAGAACCGGGGTGAGATCGGCGCCGCCGCCAAACCATTGCCGGGTCGTGACGATCATCCGGGTGTTCATATGCACGGCGGGAACGTTGGGATTTTGCGGGTGGGCAATCAACGAGATTCCGGAGGCCCAGAAACTCGGATCCTGATCCGCGCCGGGAATCTGGCTGCGGAATTCCGGCGAGAATTCACCATGAACGGTCGATGTGTGAACGCCGACTTTTTCAAAAACGCGGCCATGCATCATCGACATGACACCGCCGCCGCCGTTGCCCTCCTGGCGGTCCCACGCCGTGCGTTCGAACCGGCCGGATGCGTGATCCTGCATGGGGCCGGCCACATCGTCTTCGATCTTCTCGAATCCGGCGCAAATCCGGTCGCGCAGACCCTGAAACCAGCTTTCCGCTGTCGTTTTCTTGTCCTCAATGTCATCCGGCAGCCCTTCCGGGATGTCCGGGCGCCTTGGATTGTTTGCAAGGGTCATGGTGTATCCGTTGTTGTTTACCGGCCTGTGTCAGGAAATCAGAGGCGGCACTTTCAGTCGAATGGAATCGGGAAGATTGGCAACGATCACCCGGCGCAGGAATTGCCAGCCGGTTCCAAGCGTCAAAACGATGAGACCGACCAGAAAGACAGGCAGAGCTGCCAGTTCACTCATATCAATGTTGGCTTCACGCGCGATGATGACAATTGCCGCACCAAGTGAAATCAATCCGGATGTGACGAAAGCGCGTCGGTCGATGATGATTCCGATCACCATCAGCACCGAGATGATTGACAGGGCAGTTGCCGCTTCGCGGAACCCGGGATTGTCCCCCCACCATGCCTCAAGACCGCTGTCGAAAAGAAAGAAGGCGAACGCCGCGTAGAGCAGGGCGGGAGCCGCGCCGAGGTGTAGCCAGAAGGCGACATCGGAGCGGCGGGTCTGCCGCCGCGGATCGCGCATGTCGAAATACATGGCGGCGGCGAACATCAGAAGGGCAAAAGCCATGGCAATAGCGCCGGTTATCTGTGGCATTGCGGCCAACGAACCGGTCAGACTGCCTTCGCCGCTGGCCGCGGCGATGATGGCCAGTACGAAATATAGGGCCCACAGGATGGCCGACAGGATCAGTGCTGCCAGAGCCACCGGAATTCTGAAACGCCAGTAGAACGGGACCAACATCAGGGGAACGGCAAAAAACAGCAACAATGGGCCAATGATTTCGTCGCCTTCCTGTTCGGCAAATCCAATCCACTCGGATGAGGCGGCGGCAATGGCGGCGACAAACAGAACTGTCAGGACGAAAGCCGGAAATGCCAGTCGTTGACGGATGACAAGAAATTCGGCGAGTAACCAGATCGTAACGATTGAGGGCGCCACACCGATGAGGCTCCAAAGCCCACCAACCGCGGCGATAACTCCGATGGTGATGAGAATGTCGTGGAAACCGCGAATGAGACGTGGCGCCTCGCTGGCTTCATTGGCGTTTGGCGGTTCGGCATTTACCGGTGCTGACAAATCCGGCCAGGCCCCCGCCGGCCGATCATCTGCATCCAACTTCAACAAGCCCCTTTGGCTGAGGAACTGCTGAAGTTTCGACGACTGGTCCGCAGAAATGATGTTCTGCGCTGCGGCGTCCTCGAGGGCTTTAATCAATGGCATGGCGGCGCTTTCCGATTGCACTGCTTTCGGCGTATTTGTCTGCCAGCGCAATCTCTATGTGGGCATATTGCTGTGGGTTGGCAACGCTGTGTGATAGTTCACCCGGCGATCTCAACACTTGGGGGCCTGATTGTTTGCACCCCGGAAAATCCATCGCTGGAAGTGCAGGTCGCTGTTGTTTACACCCGGATCGGAACCAACAGCCTGACGCGTGCGGATAATGAAAATGTGCTGGAGGCGGTCTATGAACTGGCACCCGAACTGGTCTGTTTCAGCAAAGTTGAATATTTTCTATTGACGATCAGCGGCAGCCCGGTTCGGCTCCCAGCGCATCAAAATATGATCGACGGCAATGACCAGTTCATCTTGCTGATTCAGCACTTCCGTACGTTCGACAATTCGTCGGTAGCCAAGTTTTCGCTCTTCGAGTTCAGATTGCACAACTGTTACTCTGGCGCGGACCGTATCGCCGATGAAAACCGGCTTCACAAAGCGAACCCGATCATAGCCGTATGAGATGCGGCCGGTCGACGACATGTCGAATTTGAGGCCCATGGCAATGCTGAGTATGAGGGTCCCGTGAGCGATTCGTTGCCCGAAAGGTGACGCCTTTGCCTCTTCCGCATCAAGATGAAGCGGATATAGGTCACCAGTTTGACCAGCGTGGAAAATGATATCGGATTCTGAAATGGTCCTGCCGCGGGTCACGAATGTGTAGCCGACCATATCATGAGGTGGCGGTTCAGAAATTTCGCTCATCGCTTCTTCCGATTTCGATTATTGCATGGTTGTCAATTTTCGATCGCAACACAACCGTTGGTACGAAAAATTGAGCCACGTTCGAATTGCAGAGGAATTTTCTTATTCGGGATGCCAGGAAGGGACTGAGGTTTGGCCGAAAGATGGCGCGGCATATCACCTGCCGATGACGCGGCGTTCGTCGGCAAGGATGCTTTGGCTTGATCATGGAGACCGGGCTGTTACCGCGAAACCAAAGATTGTTGCCACCCGCTCGGCCTTTAACACTCAATGCAGAAACGGCAACGATCCCGGCTATCGGGCAACCTGCCGGATGGCTTCACCGGTGACCATGGCAACACTCAAGGCGAGATTGAGGCTGCGGGCTTCGGGCCGCATCTGAATTGTCAGTCGGGCATCGGCCGACTGGTGAACTGTTTCGGGAAGTCCTGCCGACTCGCGACCGAAGAGAAGAATGTCGCCGGAAAAATATTCGAAGTCGAGGTAGGAACGCCGGGCTTTTGCACTCAAGACAATCAGCCTGTGTTTTTCCTGCTGGCGCCACTCCTCAAACGCCTGCCAGTCACGGTGCCGGGTTGTCGACGCGCGCTCCAGATAGTCCATTCCGGCACGTTTGAAGGCACGGTCGGAACTGTCGAAACCCGCCGGCTCGATGATATCAACCGGCAACCCAAGGCACGCGGCGAGGCGCAGAATCGTTCCGGTGTTGCCGGGGATGTCCGGCTGATAAAGGGCAATCCGGAGATCACGCATTTTCCACGCTCCATTTGCCGGCTGCCGGACTGTTGCCGAATGGGCACATTGGCTGTTTCAAACCGGGCGATGATCGAAATGAATTGAATCGGCTACAAAGCTGGTGTACTCCGCTGACTATCGAAACGCGAACCAGAGGAGCAATCGATGCACGTATTGATGAACAGATTTCTCCCGGCTGCCGGCAGGATTAGCCGCAGCGCTTGACCCCAGGTTCGATCCGGAAAACTCCGGTGTCCTTTAAGACAGATTGAAACGAACCGGCGGTTGAGATTCTCAACCGAATATAAGGTTTTGTTTCGTGTCACATACATCTTCTTCAGTTTCGCATCGCAGTTTCCGTACGATCGGAAGAGGGGCTCTTGGCCCGCCTTCACGCGTCCGGTCCTCGGCTGCAAATGGCCCTTCCAATCATCCCACGGTGCCGCAAAATAGCCGCCCGCCGAGACTATTCGAGGTCACGCATGTTTCGCTGGTTTGAAAACAAGATCAATCCGTTTCCAGGTGAAGAGCCCGGCCGTCCGCCGACGGGCCTGATGGCATTCGTCTGGCATTATTCAAAGCCGGTCTGGCCGGCGCTGCTGCTGCTTGCCGGACTGTCGGCGGTCATCGCGGTTCTCGAAGTCGTTCTGTTCGGCTTTCTGGGCAGCATTGTCGACTGGCTGTCATCGGCCGACAAGGCCACGTTCCTGCAGCAAGAATATGTCACGCTGATCATCATGGGCGTGGTGGTTTTGCTGATCCTGCCGCTGTTCGAAACGGTGCATTCGTTGCTGGCGCATCAGACGATTATCGGAAATTATCCGATGATCATCCGCTGGCTGGCGCATCGTTATCTGCTCGGACAGAGCATGGAGTTCTACCAGAATGAATTTGCCGGCCGGATCGCAACCAAGCTGATGCAGGCGGCGCTCGGCATTCGCGAAGCGGTGATGAAGCTGTTGGATGTGCTGGTTTACGTCGTGGTCTATCTGGCCGGTGCACTGGTGCTGGTGGCGACGTTCGACTGGAAGCTGGTGCTGCCGTTCCTGGTCTGGCTCGGGCTCTATTCGCTGATGCTGTCGTGGTTCCTACCGCGCATCCGGGTGATCACGGAGAAACAGGCCGATGCGCGCTCGCTGATGACAGGGCGGATCGTTGATTCCTACACCAATATTTCCACCGTAAAACTGTTTGCCCATTCAAGGCGGGAGACCGGTTATGCACGGCAGTCAATGGAACTGTTTCTCGATACCGTGCATCCGCAGATGCGGCTGGTCACGCTGCTGCACATGACCTTGACCGGGTTGAACCAGAGCCTGCTGTTTTCGGTTGCCGCCATTGGTATCTGGTCCTGGCTGGGCGATGCCGCGACAGTCGGTGCAGTTGCTGTCGCAATCGGGCTGGTGCTGCGGTTGCATGGCATGTCGCACTGGATCGTCTGGGAGACATCGGCACTGTTCGAAAACATCGGTATGGCGATTGACGGCATGAACACCGTCGCACAGCAGCAAAGCATTCGCGACCGTTCCGACGCAAAACCAATAGCTCCGGTTTCCGGCGAAATTCGATTTGACCATGTGCGTTTTCACTATGGCAAGGAAAACGGTGTCATCGAAGATCTGTCGCTGGCCGTGAAACCGGGTCAGAAGATCGGCCTTGTCGGGCGTTCCGGTGCGGGTAAATCGACGATCGTAAACCTCCTGTTGCGATTCTATGATGTCGAGAGCGGGCGGATTCTGATCGACGGTCAGGACATTTCATCGGTGACGCAGGACAGTCTGCGTGCGCAGATCGGCATGGTGACGCAGGACACCTCGCTGCTGCATCGCTCGGTCAGGGATAATATTCTTTATGGCCGACCCGATGCCAGCGAAGAAATGATGATCGACGCGGCGAAAAGGGCCGAGGCACATGAATTCATCCTTGATCTGAGCGACGCGGATGGGCGCACCGGCTATGATGCGCATGTCGGCGAGCGCGGCGTGAAGCTGTCAGGAGGCCAGCGCCAGCGCATTGCGATCGCAAGGGTGATGCTGAAAGATGCACCGATCCTGATTCTCGACGAAGCGACCTCGGCGCTTGATTCCGAGGTCGAGGCGGCGATCCAGGAGAATCTTTATCGGCTGATGGAAGGCAAGACGGTGATCGCCATTGCGCACCGGCTGTCGACCATCGCGGCGCTTGATCATCTGGTGGTGCTGGACAAGGGCCAAATTGTCGAACAGGGCAACCACGAAACGCTGGTGGCAGAGGACGGGCTTTATGCCAGCCTGTGGAAACGCCAGTCCGGCGGATTTCTGTTTCGTGACGTAACTGACAGCAAAGAGGAAACCGAGGCAGCCGAATGAGATCACTGGTGCAGGCATTGTTGAGGCCGTTTGAACGGTTTGTCGACCCGGTACGGGTGGAGGATGTCACGCGTCCGCCTGACCGGCTGTTTGCGTTCATCTGGTATTTTGCACGGCAGATCAAGTGGTTGTGGGCGGCGTTTCTGATAGCCGGTCTCGGCATATCAATCGTTGAGATTTCGCTGTTCGCCTTTGTCGGGCAGTTGATCGATCTGATGCGCGAGGCGGATCCATCGACGGTCTGGTCCGACAATGGCGGCAGATTCCTGTTCATGCTGTTCGTTGTTTTGGTGGTCCGTGTTGTCGTCCAGGTAATAGGCAGCATTATCGAACATCAGATGATCGTGCCGGGCTTCTTCAATCTCGTCCGCTGGCAATCGCACCGCTATGTGGCACGCCAGTCGATGAATTTTTTCCAGAACGATTTTGCCGGGCGCATCGCGACGAAGATCATGCAGGCCGGCCAGTCGACCGGCGATTGTCTGATCAATCTGATGCAGTCGCTTTGGTTTTTCGTGGTGTTTGCCGTATCGACTTTTGCGCTGTTTCTGGACCTGGACTGGCGGCTTGCCTTTACGGTTGCCGCCTGGTTGGCCGGTTACGGTTTTCTGGCGCGGTCGCTCATCCCCGATATCCGGCGTACTGCGAAACGAACCGCAGACATGCGTTCCGTATTCAATGGCCGTATTGTCGACTCCTACACCAATATCCAGACGGTGAAACTGTTTGGCCGGCCCGGTCACGAGGATGGTTTTGTCCGCAAGGGTCTGGAGATGATGACGGAGTCGGTCGCCGATCTGACCAGGGTGATTTCTGAAATCAGAATCTCCCTGACAATCCTCAATGGGTTTTTCCTGGCCTCGGCGGGAGCGCTGTGCATTGTCGCCTGGCAGGATGGAGAAATCACACCTGGCCAGATTGCCGTCGCGTTGGGATTGGTGCTGCGGCTCAATACGATGTCGGGCTGGATGATGTTCCAGATTTCCGGATTGTTCCGTGATCTCGGCAATATTCACGATGCGATGGAAACGATCGCCCGGGAAAATGACATCATCGACCGTTCCGGTGCCAATGAGATAGCTCCGGTTGCAGGCAATGTCCGGTTTGACAATGTGCGGTTTCACTATGGCAAGGACAGCGGCGTGATTGAGGATCTATCTCTGGCGGTCGAGGCCGGCCAGAAGATCGGCCTGGTCGGACGCTCCGGTGCCGGCAAATCAACCATCGTCAACCTCCTGCTGCGGTTCTATGACCTGGAAAGTGGTCACATCCTGATCGATGGACAGGATATCTCGTCGGTGACGCAGGACAGCCTCAGATCGCAGATCGGAATGGTCACTCAGGACACTTCGCTGTTGCACCGCTCCGTCAGGGACAACATTCTCTATGGCCGCCCCGATGCGACTGAGGAGATGATGATCGACGCTGCGAAACGGGCCGAGGCGCATGAGTTCATCCTTGACCTGAGCGATCCGAAAGGGCGCACCGGCTACGATGCGCATGTCGGCGAGCGCGGGGTGAAACTGTCGGGAGGCCAGCGCCAGCGCATTGCGATTGCCAGGGTGATGCTCAAGGATGCTCCGATCCTGATTCTTGACGAGGCGACATCGGCGCTGGATTCGGAAGTCGAGGCTGCGATCCAGGAGAATCTCTACCGGTTGATGGAGGGCAAGACGGTGATTGCGATTGCACACCGGCTGTCGACTATCGCGGCGCTCGATCACCTGGTGGTGCTGGACAAGGGCCATATTGTCGAACAGGGCAGCCACGATGCGCTGGTGGCAAAGGACGGACTTTATGCCAGTCTGTGGAAACGCCAGTCCGGCGGCTTGCTGGCACGCGACATCGCTGCTGAATGAGGTCGGAAAACCATTGTCCACCGCCTATTCAGGCGGCACCGCGACAAACTGCCGTCCCGGCTTGCAGCACTCTGGACAAGCGTTATCATCGCGCATAGAAACTTGCCCGGTATGGCAGGGTTTCGCCCGGCCAGCCCATGCTCGATTGAAGTCTGGGTGGCAGCGGCGAAAAGCGGACCTTTCAGGTCCGTGTTGGCAGTTTTTGGAAGGCGAAAGGATCTGATCCCGTGAGCGCAACAGATACAGGCGATGCCACGCGTCGCGATTTTCTCTATGTTGCCACAGGCATGGTCGGCGTTGTCGGTGTGGCGGGCTTTGCCTGGCCGTTCATCGACCAGATGCGTCCCGATGCGTCCACCTTGGCACTCGCCTCGATCGAAGTGGATGTGTCATCGCTGGAGGCCGGCATGTCGCTTACCGTCAAATGGCGCGGCAAACCGGTGTTTATCCGTTATCGGACGGATGCGGAGGTTGAAGAAGCAAAGCAGGTGGCGCTTGGCGACCTGAAGGATCCGGAGGCCCGCAACGCCAATCTGGCTTCGGGCGAGGCGACCGACCTCAATCGTTCGGCCGGTGCGGAAAAGGAGAACTGGATCGTCATGGTCGGCTCCTGCACCCATCTTGGCTGTGTTCCGCTTGGCCAGGCCGGCGATTTCGGAGGCTGGTTCTGTCCATGCCACGGATCGCACTATGATACGGCCGGCCGTATCCGCAAAGGGCCGGCGCCCGAAAATCTCGCAATTCCGGAGTTCTCGTTCGTCTCCGATTCCGTCATCAAAATCGGTTAAGGGAGAGGTTTGACATGAGCGGAGAACATTCGACCTATTCACCGACCAGCGGCCTTGGACGCTGGTTCGATGAGCGCATGCCGCTGCCGCGGCTGATGCACGATTCGTTCGTTTCCTATCCGGTGCCGCGCAACCTGAACTATGCCTACACGTTTGGTGGTATCCTCTCCATCATGCTGGTGGCGCAGATCCTGACCGGAATCGTGCTGGCGATGCATTATGCCGCCGACACCACACTGGCGTTCGCGTCGGTCGAGAAGATCATGCGTGATGTGAATTCGGGCTGGCTGTTGCGCTACCTGCATTCCAACGGCGCATCGATGTTCTTTGTAGCCGTCTACATCCACATGCTGCGCGGGCTTTATTACGGTTCATACAAGGCGCCGCGTGAACTTCTGTGGATTCTGGGCGTGATCATCTATCTTCTGATGATGGCGACCGGCTTCATGGGATATGTGCTCCCCTGGGGCCAGATGAGCTTCTGGGGCGCCACGGTGATCACCGGGTTCTTCACCGCCTTCCCGATCATCGGTGAATGGGTGCAGCAGTTGCTGCTGGGCGGTTTTGCCGTCGACAACCCGACACTTAATCGTTTCTTTTCGCTGCATTATCTGCTGCCGTTCATGATTGCCGGCGTGGTTGTCCTGCACGTCTGGGCGCTGCACGTGGTCGGGCAGACCAATCCGACCGGTATCGAGGTGAAGTCGAAGACCGACACGATTGCCTTCACGCCTTATGCGACGATCAAGGACGGGTTCGCCATGATGGTGTTCCTGCTGGTTTTTGCCTATTTCGTCTTCTATCTGCCGAATTTCCTTGGCCATCCGGACAACTACATTGAAGCCAATCCGCTGAAGACACCGGCGCATATCGTACCGGAATGGTATTATCTGCCGTTCTACGCGATCCTGCGGGCGATCACTTTCAATATTGGTCCGATCGATTCCAAGCTTGGTGGCGTATTGGCAATGTTTGGCTCCATTCTGGTGCTGTTCGTGGTGCCGTGGCTGGATACCTCGAAGGTCCGCTCGGCCGTCTACCGCCCCTGGTACAAACTGTTCTTCTGGATTTTCGTGTTGGACGCGATCGTGCTCGGCTGGCTTGGATCCAAACCGGCAGAGGGCACCTATGTGGCGATGGCACAGGTCGGCACGCTCTACTATTTCGCTTTCTTCATCGTGATCATGCCGGTGCTTGGCCTGATCGAAACGCCGAAAGAACGGCCGAAATCGATTACCGATGCCGTGCTGGCGAAAAATGGCGGCTCGGTGTCGTCGCAGCCGGCAGGTGCAACGGCGGCTCCAGAGACCAGAGGATGAGCGGACGGCGAGCTCGAAAGGACGACAAAATGAACACGATCCTCAAAGGACTGGCGGTGCTCGGTCTTGGCCTGGCTGTTCCCTTCGCGGCAGCGCTGGCGGAAGAGGGGCACAATGCGGCTGAACCAACGCATTTCCCGATCATCAATCCGCCTGAACTCAACTGGTCGTTCGAAGGCCCATTCGGGACCTATGACAAGGGCCAGTTGCAGCGCGGCTTCAAGGTCTACAAGGAAGTCTGTTCAGCCTGTCATTCGCTTGACCTTGTTGCGTTCCGGACGCTGGAAGATATCGGCTATTCGCCGGAACAGGTCAAAGTCATTGCAGCAGATTACGAGGTCCAGGACGGACCGGATGCCGATGGCGAGATGTTTGACCGTGCGGCGGTGGGCTCGGACTATTTCCCGGCACCCTTTGCCAACGAAGTGGCTGCGGCCGCATCCAACAATGGCGCAGCGCCGCCGGACCTGTCGCTGATGGCAAAAGCGCGCGGTGTCGGACGCGGGTTTCCGACCTTTGTCGTCGATCTGTTCACGCAATATGCCGAGGGCGGCCCGGATTATCTGCACGCGCTGCTGACCGGTTATGACAAGGAACCGCCGGCCGGAATGGAAGTACCGGAAGATACGTATTTCAATCCGTATTTTATCTCCGGAGTATCCCTGTCGATGGCGCCGCCGCTGAGCGACGAGCAGGTGACCTATGATGACGGAACGCCGGAGACGGTCGATCAGTATGCAAGGGATGTCTCTGCGTTCATGATGTGGACGGCTGAACCGCACATGGAAGAGCGCAAGAAAACCGGTTTCCGGGTTATGCTGTTCCTCGTTGTATTCGCCGGCATGGTCTATCTAGTCAAGAAAAAGGTCTGGGCTGAAGTCAGCCACTAAGCGAAACGTATTGCTTGACCTTTCTGGGGTGTTCGTCGAGCCACCTGACGGCCTAACGCTGCGGATGGATCGCAGTTTTTTTCAACGTTTTCCGCAACGTTATCAGCGCCCGGGCTTGCTGAAACGCTGTCGATCCCGTGCGACTTCAGGTCTGGTCACGCAACCATGTGCGTGGTCGTTGACCTGACCAGATGCCTGAATGAAGGCATGATCGGTGTTCGATCCGACGAATTCCCAACCTTGCTTGTTCATTCAATCGTTCATCATCTAAGTTCGAATGCGGCTTGATTCCACCGTGAGCGGAGAAGTTTTCAATGCAGGTATATGTCGCGCCGGAGGTTGCCGAAGTCGATGCTTTGCACCCCTATCTCACGGTGTCTGCATTCAGAGCCTCGCCGATACGAGATCAGATCGCCAAACAGGCAGAGACATTGCATTCAGCTCATCGAGCAGACGACAGGCGTGTTCGCATGCAGATTATGTCCTGGTGGCCGGATGCCCGCGGACGGACCGTTGATGAGGTCATGGCTGCCCCATTCACTTCTGACGATGCCCGGCTGACATTGGCGCGCGAGTACGGTTTCGGCGACTGGAACGAGGTCCATTCGCTGGGGGAGATGACACTGAACGCGGAGTTCGAGCAGGCTCTGGACGAAATGCTTGCCGGAGACCCTGACCGGCTTGGCGGTCAGCTTGAGCAAGCGCCACATCTTGCCGTGACGCAAAGCAAGTACGGTCACCGCGCCACGCTTCTGCACTATCTTGGCGCCAATGGTGTCGAAAGCCATAGGCAAAAGACACCACTCAATGCTCCGGAGCTTGCCGAGTTGCTGATCAAACATGGCGCAGACATCAACGCCAAGGCAAATATGTACGGCGGCGGGCAAACGGCGTTGGCTCTGGCGAGCAGCAGTGCGCACCCGCGCGAAGCCGGTATTGCCGGGCGGCTTAATGGTGTGCTCGGCGCCGGTTCGTTGTGAGTCATGCCTCATGACCTGTGAAAGGCAAGCAAGATTCCATTGCAGATGCAGACGGCCTGGAAACCGTCGGGCGTCTTTTGAATTCAAAACCGAATTTGTCTGTACTCAGCTTCTATTTCCGACCGGACGTGCCGGATACCCTTTCCTTTTGCCGGCAAAAACTGCAAAAGTTATCTGACACTGGCCAGGCTGGGGAAGCTGCATGACCACCTCTCTCGACAATACGTTGCGTTCGGCGATCCGAACCATTCCTGACTATCCCAAGCCGGGGATCATGTTTCGCGATATCACCACATTGCTGGGCGATGCACGCGCGTTCCGGCGGGCGGTCGACGAACTGGTCCACCCCTATGCCGGAATGCAGATCGGCAAGATTGCTGGTATCGAGGCGCGCGGTTTCATTCTCGGCGGCGCAATTGCCCACCAGCTGTCGTCAGGTTTCGTCCCCATCCGCAAGAAGGGCAAGCTGCCGTATGATACGGTTCGGGTGGCCTACAGCCTCGAATACGGCATCGATGAAATGGAAATGCATCGTGACGCCGTCGAACAGGGTGAGAAGGTGATTCTTGTCGACGATCTGATTGCAACCGGTGGGACGGCTGAAGGTGCTGTCAAACTGCTGCGACAGATGGGCGCCGAAGTGATCGCCGCCTGTTTCGTCATCGACCTGCCTGATCTCGGCGGTCGCAAAAAGCTCGAAGAAGCCGGTGTCACGGTACGCACCCTGATCGAGTACGAGGGCGACTGAGCTGCTTCAGACTCTTTCCCGGTAAGCTTGAATCGTTTGGCCGGTTCTTTTCGACCGAACTAAATCGGATAGTGCAGATCGCCGCTTTGAACTGTTATCCACCGGAGTTCGGTAAATTCGTCGATCCCTGCCTGGCCACCGAAACGTCCGTAGCCTGAGGCTTTCACGCCGCCAAATGGCATTTGTGCCTCATCGTGAACCGTTGGTCCGTTGATGTGACAGATGCCGGATTCGATACGCCTGGCAATTGCCATTGCATGATTGAAGTCTTTTCCGAAGACAGCCGCAGCCAGTCCGTATTCGGTATCATTGGCGATGCGCACAGCTTCGTCATCACTGCCGGCCCGGATAATGCTGACAACGGGGCCAAAGCTTTCCTCCGAATATATGCGCATTGCCGGGGTCACACGATCGAGAACCGTTGCCTCCACGATCGTATCATTTGCGCTGCCACCGGCAATCAGATCTGCGCCCTTGTCAACGGCATCCGAGACAAGGCCCATGATCCGTTCGGCGGCGCTGCGGTCGACAACTGATCCGAGAGGGGTATTTCCCCTGCGGGGGTCACCGGCCTTCATGGTTTTTACCTTTTTTGCAAACGAATTGGCGAATTCGTCCGCAATCGAGTCGTGTACGATCAATCGTTCGGTCGACATGCAAATCTGCCCCTGGTTCATGAAGGCGCCAAAGGCCGCAGCCGCGACAGCAGCACTGATGTCGGCATCCTCCAGGACAATCATGGGGGCCTTGCCACCGAGTTCAAGAAGTGCGGGTTTGAGATGTCGACCTGCTACCTCGGCAATAATGCGGCCAACGCGTGTCGATCCGGTAAAGTTAACTCGGCGGACAGCTGGATGAGCGATGACGGCTTCAACAATACCGGCGGCATCTTCCGGTGCATTGGAAATCATATTCATTGCGCCTTTTGGCACGCCGCCAGCGAGCAATACTTCGCCAATCAACCGGTGTGTGCGCGGGCACAATTCGGAAGATTTCATGACCACCGTGTTGCCACAGGCAAGCGGCAGCGCCACCGAGCGAACACCGAGAATAACAGGGGCGTTCCATGGTGCGATGGAAAAGACAACGCCGGCCGGCTGACGGATCGCCATAGCCATGCTACCCGGCCGATTTGATGGAATGATTTCGCCGGTGATCTGTGTCGTGATGGACGCTGCCTCCAGCAACATATCAGCAGCAAGACCGACGTTGAATCGTGCCCAAATTTCCGTTGCGCCAACCTCTTCCGCCATAGCAACTACAAAATCGTCGGCGCGGTCCCTTAATGCTTCGCTTGCTGCCATCAGGACCTTACGTCGCTGGCTGGGCGGCGTATTGGACCATTCCGGAAACGCACCGGCTGCATTGTCAACGGCACGGACTGCATCCTCGTTGGTTGCCGCGGAAGCCGTTGTAGCAGGCTCGCCCGAGATCGGATTGGCACGTTCAAATGTCCGCTCTCCGGAGGCATCCTGACCTTCGCCATCAATAAGCAGCGTTGCGATTTCCATGAGTCTCAATTCTCCCAATTGCTAAATCATCTCTGCCGCCTGCAGAAATGGCCCTATCGTGAATCCAAGGATAGGAAGATCGTCTGGTTCTTGAATAGACAATTCGGAGACAAAATTGCACTTTTGACGGAAAGTCGTGCTGCGGTCGACCAGTTCTGATTGGCACAGGCTGCGAGTACAGCAATGTCTGGAGTAGAGGTGAGACATGAGTGGGCACGAAATAGCTGATGGTCCAGCGTTTCACGCGCCAAATGACCGAGTTGAGACGCGCAGAATTGCGAGTGCCCTTACGCAAACGGGTTTTGTTCTGCGAGGCGGAAGATACCACCTGTTTCTGCTGGAAAGCGGTTCAGGTATCTTGGCGGCAGAGGATGGCGAGCACCGACTGACGCCACCGACGATTTACTGGCTGCCGGATGGGATGGTGCGGACAATTACGGTGTCGGCTGGATCGACCGGAATTTTGGTTAGCATACCTGACGCATTGCTCGGCCAGGCGATTCCCCAAGATATCCTGGGAAGCCAGGTTCGCAGGATCATCGGCATGAGGCAACATCTCCAGCAGGTTGCCCCGGAATCCTTCCAGACCATGCAAAGCCATGCGCAACTTGCCGAAAGGGAACTGGCTGCCAATGGACCAGGCATGGAAACAGTGTTGCAAAACTCGGTTTCGATCATACTGATCGAGCTATGGCGACTATCCGGCGCCGAAGTTGTTCAACCAGTGCCGTTACCGCGAAACCTCGTGCACACGTTTGTGTCGCTTCTTGACGTCCATCTTCGCGACCACTGGAGTGTTGCCGATTACGCCAGCCACATGGGCGTATCCCGCGACCGTCTGACATCTGTACTTCGTCGCGCAACCGGGGAATCGCCGCTATCGTTGATACATAAAAAGATGATCGCGGAAGCAAAAGTTCTGTTGACGTCCACCAATCAACAGGTTGCTGAAGTCGCTTTCACACTCGGATTTAACGATCCTGCCTATTTCAGCCGGTTTTTTCAGCGCCATATCGGTATGACGCCAGCGCGTTTCCGGCGAGATAAACGGAGACCTGAATCGGAAGATGCGGAGTCCTTTGCAGCATGGCCATAATCGATCCGAACGCGGTTTCCCGACTTGAGCGGCGAATTACCCGAGACAATTGAAAAAACCGATTGGATTGAAAACCCGTCAAAAGTACAGTTTTTTCCGCAAATTGTCTATTCTGTCGAAAAGGGCGTTATGACTATCCTTCCTCCATACCGAACAACCAATGGACTAGGGAGGAAATAATGAAGCGTCGCACCTTGGTGACCGGAGTTGGAAAAGGGCTGCTGGCAGCCGGTATCTCCGGATTGTTGGTCACATCCGCACTGTCAGCCGATCCAATCAAGATCGGTGTTGTTGAACACAAGACCGGACCGCTGGCCGGTGGTGAAGTGGTGACACACACGCCGAATATCGAACTGTGGGTATCGCAGGTGAATGCCCGGGGCGGCCTGAAGGTGGATGGCGAACAACGGATGGTCGAAATCGTCAGATATGATGACAAAACCGATCCGGCCGAACACATCAAGGCTGTACAACGCCTGGCAACTCAAGATGAAGTTGATTTCATGCTTTCGCCGTACGGCACCGGCTTCAACATCGCCGCTGCGCCCATCTATGCCAAATACAATTATCCACTGATTGCGGTCAGCGCGATTACCGACAAGATTCCTGAGCTCGCGAAACGCTTTCCGAACATGTTCTTTACACTGGGAACAACGACCGGTTTCGTTGAGGGAGTCCGCGATACGCTGACCAAAATGCGCGATGCTGGTGCGATCGGCAACAAGATCGCCATGGTCAATGTTGCCGATGCATTTGGCATCGAATTGGCCGACAAAGCCCGCCCGATCCTGACGGAAGCGGGATTTGAAATCGTCTATGACAAATCCTATCCGCTTGGAACACCCGACATTTCGCCGGTCGTCAAAGGTGCCAAGGCATCCAAGCCGGACGCTTTCGTTGCATGGTCCTATCCGCCTGATACGTTTGCCATAACCGAGCAAGCAATCATCGAAGATTTCGACGTCAAGGCGTTCTATACCGCTGTTGCAACGTGTTTTCCGGCCTATGCAGGAAAATTCGGATCGAAAATCAATGGCAGCCTCGGTGCAGGCGGCGTCAATCCAGACACACCGGCAATGCAGGAATACCGCAAGGCGCATAAAGAAGTGACCGGAAAGGACGCCGACTATTGGGCCTCTGCTACTTACTACGCAAGTCTGCAGATACTCGAACAGGCAATCGAAGGTGTCGGCAAGGTCGATCGCGCGGCGACGATTGACTACATCAAGAACAACAGCTTCGACACCGTTCTCGGCGCTATCAGCTTTGATGAGAACAACAATTCCGAACGCTACTGGTCGGTCGGTCAATGGCGCGACGGTGTGTTCCGTGCGGTTGCCGATGTGGGTATGGGCGATTCTGTTGCGGCGGTGGCCAAGGAAGGCTGGAACTGATTTCTCCCAGATGGCGCTCGGCATGTGACTGCCGAGCGCTTTCCAATTCGAAGTGACACACGCAAATGGATATTCTCATATCCGGTCTGCTGCTGGGCGGCACCTATGCGCTCATGGCCATGGGATTGAATCTGCAATACGGCGTTGCCCGCATAATGAACCTGGCCAACGGCGAAATGCTGGTTCTGGGCGGACTTTCTGCATTCTGGCTGTTCACCGCATCAGCCGTCAGCCCGCTGCTGACTGCAATCATCATTGCGCCGCTGTCCTTCATCGGTAACTGGTTGATTTATCGCTACCTGTTGTTACCGCTGGTCCGGCGATCCAAAAACCAGGGGCAACTGGAAGTCGATTCCATTCTGGCGACCTTTGGCATGAGCTTTGCCCTCGTTGGAGTAATGGTCTCCATTCACGGCGAGTATTTCACCTATTCCTATTTAGCTGACCCACTCTCGGTTTTTGGAAGTACTGTCGCGCTTAACCGGGCCGTCGCATTTGTTGCTGCCGTTGCGATCGGAGGGGCGCTCTATTTCTGGCTCAACCGCACCTATGCCGGAACCGCTGTGCGCGCCGTTTCGGTGAGCGCGGAAGCGTCAGGGTTGGTCGGCATCAATGTGGACCGTATATCCGCGTTCGCATTCGCCCTTGGCGGTGCAGTCACAGCCATCGGCGGAACGTTGATTTCTACTTTCATCACACTGGACGCATCCATTGGTGTCTTGTTCACGATGAAGGCGCTGATCATCATCATAATGGGCGGTGTAGGCGACATTCGGGGCGCCATAATCGCAGCGTTGATCCTCGGTCTTGTCGAAACGGCGGTTGCGACCATTGTTGATCCAGGTCTCACCCTGGCCTCCGCCTATGTGATTTTCCTCGCGGTACTGCTGTTCCGCCCGCAAGGCCTGTTTGGGAGGCGGACAACATGAAACTGGCGGAGGTCAGAAATCTGGCGGTCGGTATTGTTGTTGCATTGCTGGCTATCGCAGTGCCGCTGGTTTCTGACGGCTATTGGCTGTCCATTGCTACAACTGCAATGATGTACATTGCGCTTTCAACCAGTTGGGCGCTGTTTTCCGGTCCCACCCATCTTATCGCACTTTCGACAGGCGCCTTTTTTGGCATTGGCGGATATCTGGTGGGGACAGGTATGAGCGACTATGAACTGGACTTCTGGCTGATGGCTGCCGTCGCACCATTCGTCGCGATGTTTCTTGCTCTTCTGATTGGCCTTGCAACCTTGCGCCTCTCGGGCGTCTATTTCGTAATCTTCACATTGGGTCTGGCCGAGATGATACGAAATCTGGTTTCGTGGATCCAAAACAACTTTCTCGGCTCACGCGGGCTCTATGTCCTCACGGATTTCACCGATGCACACATCTACTGGATGCTGTTGGCTGTGGCCATTGTCGTGTTCCTGACAGGCTGGTGGATAAATCGATCTCGCCTCGGGTTTGCGCTGCGCATTATCGGTAACGACGAGGAAGTGGCCAAACATGTTGGCATCGATACCGCCTGGTCCAAAGTTACGCTGTTCATGACAACAGGCTTTTTCGCCGCACTGGTCGGAGCGATCGTTGCACCGCGCTACTCTTACATCGAGCCCAATGTCGTGTTTTCACCACAACTCAGTTTTCTGGTCGTCATCATGGCGCTACTGGGTGGCGTTCACCGGCTTTGGGGCCCACTGGTGGGCGTTATCCCGTTCACACTCATGTGGGAAGCGATCACCATATTCTTCCCGAGTTCAACAACCCTATTCCTCGGCATTTCCTTTCTCTTGATTGTCTATCTCATCCCAAATGGTTTTGTCGGGATGTTTGAATCGGGATTGGCGAGGTTGCGCCGATGATGCAGGGTGAACCAATCCTCAAGATCAGCAATCTGTCCAAGCGTTTTGGAGGCTTGGTAGCTGTCGATGACCTAACATTCAATGTTCGCGAACATGAGGTGATGGGTATCATCGGCCCGAACGGTTCGGGTAAATCGACCACGCTCAACCTGATTTCCGGTGCGCTGAGAGCCTCTGACGGCATGATCGTTCTGGAAGGTCAGGATCTGACGGTGTTACCACCTCACAAAATTGCCCGTGCCGGAGTCGCCAGGACATTCCAACTGGTGCGAATTCTTCCCAAGCTGTCCGTAATCGAAAATGTGATCGCCGGCGCGGCGTTTGCCAGCAAGCCACGCTGGGGGGGGGAGGCTGAGCTGTTCGCCAGCGCATTGCTTGAACGATTGGAACTCGGGGACAAGAAGCATCTCGGCGTCGACTCGCTTACTTACATCGATCAAAAGCGGCTGGAACTGGCGCGAGCACTTGCATCCGAACCGGAAATTCTCCTGCTTGACGAGTGGCTGGCCGGACTCAATCCAAGCGAATTGCAGATTGGAATCGAACTGATTTCCAGACTGCGAAACGAGGGTCGCACCATCATTTTGGTGGAGCATGTCATGGATGCAATTCGCTCGCTCTGCGACCGGTGTGTGGTGATGAATTCGGGTAAGAAAATAGCCGAGGGCACACCTGCTGAAGTCCTCTCCGATCCAGAGGTCGTCCGGGCTTATTTGGGGGACGGATAATGCTCAATATCTCGGATCTTACGGTTTCCTATGGTCTGCACCAGGCTCTGATCGGCGTTTCCCTGAACGTCTCGCCGGGTGAAATCGTCGTTATGCTCGGTGCCAATGGCGCTGGGAAAAGTACGTTGCTCCGGGCCATCGCGGGTATTTGCGAGGGCCAGGTCGATGGGCGCGTCGAGCTCGGCGGAAAAGCTCTTTTGTCCCGAAAATCCGACGAGATCGTTGAGGCTGGTATCGCATTCGTCCCCGAAGGCCGTGGAATATTCGGTGACCTGACGGTCTGGGAGAACCTGATGTTAGGTGCCTATTCCCAACGCGGTCGACGGGCAAAGGAAGACAACTTGAAGTGGGTTCTTGAGCTGTTTCCCAAGCTGACCGAACGCAAAAATCAGATTGCCCACACCATGTCAGGCGGCGAACAGCAAATGGTCGCAATCGGCCGCGCCATGATGGCCAACCCGGAAATCCTGATGCTGGACGAACCCTCGCTCGGTCTGTCTCCCCTTCTTTGCACCGAGCTTTTTGGGAACCTGTCACATATCCGCGAGACCGGAACGGGCGTGCTGCTGGTGGAACAGAACGCAAAACAAAGCCTGGCAATCGCGGACCGCGGCTACCTTATCGAGAATGGCTCGATCACTGGCGAAAATGCTGCCCAGGCCTTGTTGAATGACCCGGCGGTTCAGGCCACCTATCTGGGCGGCGCTGCCGTCTCACAAGAGCATTGATACGAAGGAGAAATCCTATGCACAACGGCAAGACAATCATCGTCACGGGTGTGGCTTCTGGCATCGGCGCTGAAACCTGCAAGGTTTTGAAATCCCAAGGTGCGACGGTAATCGGAGTCGATCGCAATGAAACCGACATTGCGGACCAGTTTTTCAAGGCTGACCTATCGGACCCATCGTCCATCGACGCTTTGATTGACACATTGCCGGCCGGTGCCGATGGTCTTGCAAATGTTGCAGGAGTGCCGCCGACCGCTCCAGCCGAAGCAGTCATGAAAGTCAATCTTATCGGCCTGCGCCGTCTGACGGTCGGACTGATTACCAAACTTGCGGACAATGCATCGATCGCCAATCTCGCGTCGCTCGCGGGTTTTGGTTGGGCAAGCGCCATTGAACAGAACAAGGCGGCGCTCGCCCTCGATTTTGACAGTGACATTGCCGGTTTCTGTGCAGAAAACGGTCTCGATCAACCAGGCGGTCGATCCTATTTCTTGTCAAAGGAATCGCTGGTCATCTGGACCATGCAGAACCGGTGGACCTGGCGAGACCGCGGTATCAACATGAATTGCATCAGCCCGGGCCCCGTCGATACCCCGATACTCAAGGATTTTCTGGAGACGCTAGGCGAACGCGCCGAGGAAGACATGAAGGTCATGGATCGGCCGGGCACGCCCCGGGACATTGCTCCGGTGGTTTCCTTCGCGCTTGGCGCCGGGGCCAATTGGCTGCGCGGAGCCAACATCACCTCGGATGGCGGCATGTCGAGCCATATTCTTTGCGGTATGCATGATTTGTAAGGACAATCGGATTCCGCAAGGCAAGCGAGCCAAAACATGACCGAGCGACCAACGAATGTAATCACAGAAAGTGGCCTGCCTCCGTTCTTCAAGGTGGCCAATGTCGAGGCCGTCGGCATCGATGCACCCGATAACCGGATGGGCGATGCTGTGCGGACCTGGGTAAGGTCACTCTCCGGATTCCAAAAGGAAGCGATTGTTCGCACTTTCAGATCCGGCAATACTTGGCGTCTGGTCTCGGATGAAGGCCCCTATCTGAACGGCCACGACGCAGCACCTTGTCCGCTGGCATTCTTGTCCGTCGGAATGGTCGCCAGTTTCATGAATGAAATCCTTGCACTGGCGAAGCTGCGAAATGTTGAAATCCGAAAGCTGAAACTCATCCAGGACAACTATTACACGATGAAAGGTTCAATGCCGAAGAGGACCATGATTGGTGGTGCCGAAAACATTGAACTGCAGGTCGATATCGATTGCGATCTCGGTGACAGTGAGTTGAACGACCTTTTGATCAACGCTACCTACGCTTCTCCCCTTAACGGACTCATGCGCGGCCAGCTTGAGAGCCTCTTCAAACTTGCAAAGAACGGAACGGAATTGAGTACGGCAAAAGTGGCTGAACTGGACGTACCGCTCTTGCCCGATCCGGGAGACAGCTTTGCGATAGCGGCACCTGAACCGGTCACTCTGCCTTTGATGGAACCGGTTGGACCGACGCCGAAAAAAGAGGTGGCGAAGGGGACCACAAAGGGAGGCTCCTCGCTTTCAAGCGAGCAGGATCGTCGCCTTAATATCGGGGCAGTTGCGATCCTGCGCGAGGACGGCATCAAGGAGATTCAACAGATGCAGTTCTCGCCGTATGGTACCTCATTCCGGTTTCTGAGTTCCGAAGATGGACGTGCGCCGGATGCCAATAGCTACATCTCCGCAGGAATCGGTTTCTGTTTCATGACCCAGTTCGGTCGGTTCGTATCGATGCTCAAGCTCGACCTGCCCGACTATCGAATTGTGCAGGATACGCATTTTTCGCTGGGCGGTGCATCGGATGGAACCGGCCAGGCTGGCAATGCCGAACCAGTCGAGACGCATGTCTATCTGGAGACCGGCGAGTCCGATGAAACCGCCCGGGAGATGCTCGATATTTCCGAACAGACATGTTTTCTTCATGCATTCTGTCGCACGGAATTGAAGACAAAGCTCAAGGTGAGAAGGATCCAGTGACGCCCCAGCGAACGCGGGTCATCGAGACTTTGTGTGCCGATAAGTGAATTTCGCTTCGGATTCGAAAGCACTTGTCCGACCGGATGAATCCAGCCAAGTTCCGAATGCTCAGCCGTTCAATCCAATCTGGTTCATGGAATTTCGAACTGCATGAAAGAACATCTGTTCGGCGGGTGTCGGCACCACTCCCGCACGTTGCATGAGGCCTACAGCGCCCTTCGTTACACTGGTGTCAAACGGAAGGGCAACCAGCAGTCCGTCGGCAATCTCTTTGGAAACCACCCCTGCAGAAATAATCCAGACCGCATCTGACTGCCTTGTATATATTCGTCCAAACGCGCCCGAGACGGTTTCAAGGCGATTGGGGAAATCGCCCACGCCGTTTGCGATCAAATAACGCTCGACCAGTGGCCTGATGGCGGAACCCTGCGGAGGATAGATAACCTGCCATTCACCAATGCGTCTGAGGTCGGGTGCGTCAATCAGCGGATGCCCGGCGCGTACGACAAATTCAACCGTTTCCTCGTAAAGCTGGATGAAGGAAACATCCCGCATCGCATCGGGCCTTCCAAGACGTCCGATCACGATGTCAATTTCGCCCAACCGAAGGCGATCCATCAGATATTCGTGTGATCCGTCCAGTATCTTGAGTTCAACATAGGGCGCCAATCGCGAGAGATTGGTGGTCACCGCCGGTATCAACCTCGCCATTACCGACGGCAGGGCGCCGATAACAAGGCGCGTCTTTCCCGCAGTACCGGATTCGCCGATCCCGTTCAGGCCCTGTTGAAGGGATGCAAGCGACATTTCGGCAAAATGCAGGAATACCTCACCATGTTTGGTGAGCGACACGCCGGCCCGATTCCTGGTCAACAGGTCGACACCAATGATGTCCTCCAGTTCCTTCAAGGTTTTTGATATTGCCGGCCTGGTCAGGAATAGCTTCTCGGCGGCATCCTTCAGGCTCTTCTCCCGGCAGATTTCAATGAAGCATTGGATGTGACGAAATTTGATACGGCGGTCGATCATTTGGTTTCCGAAATTAGAAACTAAAACACATAATAACTCATTTTACATACCCAAATATGGCAATCAATATGCGACCTCAACCAATTCGGAGGTTTTCAGTTTGCGAACCCAAGTTGTCATCATTGGCGGCGGCCCATCCGGCCTTTTACTCAGTCAGCTTCTTCATCGCCGCGGGGTCGACACGATCGTTCTGGAGCGAAAAACCCGCGAATATGTTCTGAGCAGGATTCGCGCAGGCATTCTTGAAGTCGGTTTCGTTGAGCTGATGCGGGAGGCAGCTGTTGCTGAACGGATGGATCGGGAATGCTTCGTACATGATGGCATCATCATCTCCGATGGTGACGAGCAGTTCCAAATCAGTTTCAAGGAACTGACTGGCTCCCACGTGGTCGTCTACGGACAAACGGAGGTGACGCGAGACCTTTATGACGTACGCGAGGCCGGGACCGGCAAGATTGTTTTCAACACCGAGCATGTTGCCATCCACGATACCGAAACTATTGCGCCCTATGTGACGTACTCCTCGGACGGTACCGAACACCGGATCGATTGTGATTTTGTTGCCGGTTGCGACGGATTCCATGGCATCAGCCGGCAAACAATTCCGCTCTCCGTACGTATCGAGTATGAGAAGCTCTATCCGTTCGGTTGGCTAGGTGTCCTGTCTGAAACTCCGCCGGTCAGCGATGAGCTGATCTACTCCGGTTCAAATCGGGGTTTCGCGTTGTGCTCCATGCGAAACGAAAACCTCAGCCGTTACTATATTCAGTGCTCGCTCAGCGACAGCCCCGACGACTGGACCGACGATGCGTTCTGGACAGAACTCAAGCGGCGCATTCCGAGCACCGCTGCAGAGCAACTCGTAACCGGACCATCGATCGAAAAGTCGATAGCACCATTGCGATCATTTGTTACTGAGCCGATGCGCTGGGGCCGGCTGTTCCTGTGCGGTGACGCGGCCCATATCGTGCCGCCGACCGGTGCCAAGGGTTTGAACACGGCCGCCTCGGATATCCACTATCTGTACCACGCGCTCGTTCAATTCTTCGAAGCGGGAGAAACCGACGGCATCGATCGTTACTCAGAAAAAGCTCTGGCCCGCATTTGGAAAGCCGAACGGTTCAGTTGGTGGATGACAAATCTATTGCATCGGTTCCCCGAACAAAGCGATTTCGATCTGAAAATGCAACGGGCTGACATCGAATTCTTGCGTAGCAACCGAGAGGCTCAAAGCGTCCTGGCGCAGAACTATGTCGGTCTTCCCTACTGACGGCAGCGGCGTGGCCGGAGTTTCGAGTCAATGACCCGGTGGCAAGTGCATTTGAATGATTTCACGACCCTTACCCGTGTGTGGCATCCACCACATGGCAGACCCGTCAGCAGCTTGAGGAGACAATGCATGACCGATCGTTATCAGCAGGGAATGCGGGTCCGACGGTCGGTTCTCGGCGACACACATGTGGATCGGGCCGAAGCTGTTAAGTCCGACTTTGATACTCCTTTTCAAAACCTCATAACTGAAAGCGCATGGGGAGATGTTTGGGCATCCGATGGAATATCGATGCGCGAACGCTCGATGTTAACCCTCGCGCTGCTCGCTGCACTCGGTAATTTCGAGGAAATCCCGATGCATATCAGGGCAACCAGACGCACAGGCGCCAGCGAACGTGACGTGCTCGAAACATTTCAGCATGTCGCGGTCTATGCGGGTGTTCCGCGTGCCAATCATGCCATCAAGCTCGCCAAAAAGGCTTACGCAGAGATGGCAGTCGATTAGGCCTGTGTCACCAATCGCGATCTTGCAATCAAAGGAGGCAATCCAATGTCGACACCAGGTGAATACTATCAACGGGACAGGACATGGCATCCGCCCGCCCTGACCCGAAACTACAAGACATCGGTTTCGCGATCACCCCAATATGCCCTGATCAGCCTGCAGAACTCTGTGGGTGAAATTACCGGACCGGTGTTTGGCCATGGGGATATCGACCCGCTCGATAATGACCTGCTGCTCAATTACGCCCAACCCGGTGAGAGCGCGATTGGAGAACGGATCATTGTTCACGGACGCGTCCTGGATGAAAACGGGCATCCCGTCCCAAACACGCTTGTGGAGGCGTGGCAAGCAAATGCCGGCGGCCGCTACCGGCACAAGAAAGACACTTATCTGGCACCGATCGACGCCAATTTCGGCGGCTGCGGGCGAACACTGACAGATGAAAACGGCTATTATTATTTCCGCACCGTGAAACCGGGCGCATACCCCTGGCGCAACGGGGTCAACGACTGGCGGCCGGCACATGTTCACATGTCCATTTTCGGCTCCGGTTTCGCTCAACGGCTGATCACCCAATGCTATTTCGAGGGTGATCCGCTGATCGCCCGGTGTCCGATCATCAATACCATCCCGGACAGAGCTGCGCAGGGTCAGCTGATCGCCGCGCTCGATATGAACGCGACCATTCCGCTCGACTCGATTGCCTACAAATTCGACATCGTTCTGCGCGGCCGCCGTTCGACGCTGTTTGAAAACCGCCTGGAGGGCAACTGATGACACAGGAACTTAGCTATTTGAAAGAAACGCCATCGCAGACCGCTGGTCCGTATGTGCATATCGGATTGGCACCAGGCGCCGCCGGCTTTGATATCTACAAGGAGGAGCTTGGCTGGGAAATTGCAGGACCAAACGCCGGGGGTGAGCGTATCCGTGTCGAAGGCGTGGTCGTCGACGGAATCGGTTCACCGATCAAGGACGTTCTTCTGGAAGCCTGGCAGGCCAATTCTGAAGGTATCTATCCACATCCGGAAAGTGCCGGTGATGTTGAAGAGGACTTTCGCGGCTGGGGTCGGGTCATTACCGATTTCGAAACCGGTGAATGGGCATTTGAATCCGTCAAACCGGGACGCACGCGAGGGCGAAATGTCGGCATGCAGGCGCCGCACATTCATCTGTGGCTGGTTGCGCGAGGCATCAATATTGGCCTCCACACACGCATGTATTTTGAGGACGAGCCCGAAGCCAATGCAGAAGATCCGGTTCTCAACATAGTCGAATGGGAGCGACGGCGCTCGACGCTCATCGCCAAGCGATCAGAGCGCGCCGAAAAGATCGTTTATCGCTTCGACATCAAACTGCAGGGCGAGGACGAAACCGTGTTCTTCGATGTCTAGACACGAAAGGGTCTGCACGAGAGTTTTCGAAGGATCATCTATTCGATCTGAACCAAGGCAGATGAATCGAACTGCATCACAGTCTCGCCGTCCTGATTGACCGCTTCGCAGCGATTGGTGATCATGCGCCAGCCCGGCATCGATTTCAGGGCCCGATGTGCGACAGGCGTTCGGAAAAATCTAATCGTGTCGCCAACAAACACTGGCCTTGGCCATTTCAGATTTTCAAAGCCGGGAGAGGGGCCGTAACTCGGGAATTCGCGCCCTTCCTGATCGGCTGTCTTCTTCATTGCGTAGAACATGTCGACATTTGCGCGCATCCACAGGGCGGCGGTGTGCCAGCCGCTGGCGCAAAGTGCTCCGAAAACACTTTGTCTCGCGGCTTCCTCATCGACGTGAAAGGGTTGGGGGTCGAATTTGCAGGCAAATGCCTTTATTTCCTCGGCCGCGAATGTGTGCTGACCGGTTTCGCGGGTTCTTCCGATTTCGAGCCGGGCGTCGATACTCATGTTGCGGTCTCCGGATCACGCAGCAGGAACATTCCGGTATTCTGCGATTCCAGCACCTGGACACCGTGCTGGTTGAAGAGTTTGTGGACCACGGTCACCAGTCCAAGACCCGGACGCGATCCAGACTTGCGTTTGGAAAGGACCTTCGTGTGTCCCGACAGGGTGTCTCCGGCCAGAACTGGTTTCATCCACCTCATGTAATCGACACCGGGTGAACCTTGTGACGTCGATTTCAACAAAAATGCATCGCACATCATGCGCATGAACATCGATGAGGTATGCCAGCCGGACGCCGCGTGGCCGCCGAGAATGCTGGCTTGTCCTGCGGCCGCATCGAGATGAATCGGCTGCGGATCGAATTCTTTTGCAAATTCGATGACTTCTTCCGCTGTTACATGCCGTGGTCCCAATGGAACCTCGTCTCCAACGTTGAAGTCTTCATAGGCAAATCGGGGCGATGCGTCGTCTTTCATGCGGGTTCTTGTATTGAGATTTCGGGGATCAGCTGTCAGCGAAACAACAGTATGTAGTAGGCAGGCACGGCGACATAAAGCACAATTGCAAGAATACACAACACCCGAACCCACCAGTTGTGAAAGCGCCGGAACAGGATGATTGCCAGGACAATTCCGAGTATTGCTTCGAACGCGGAAAAATAGCCGCCATAGTGATCGGGATTCCAGTAGGAGACCGGCGAAGTGAAGCGCCAGTCTGAAAACGGCCAGAAATGGGCATGCGCGTCATCGACATGCACCGGGAAGTCGCCGGCAAGATGGGTCAGTGCAGCAAGTGCAAAGATTGCCACAGGTGAGAACGCGGCAATACGTGCCGGTCGGTCCGATGCTGCCGGTCCTGCAGGGGGCAGGCCGGCCGGAACGGATTGCGCCGTTCGGAAAATTGTCAGCCCCAGCATCAGGATGATCAGATAAAGAAACACTGAATTGCCCGACGCCGTATAGGTCTGCCAGGGCTGTTGCCAATAGAGCTCGTTCCAGACCTTGCGTTCCGGGACTCCGTTGAATTTGGACCAGAACCAAAGACCATATATTGCGGCGTCGGGAACAAATGCTCCCAGAAGAGCGGCAGTGTTGATCTTCGGTGCATCCGGACGGCAAAACAGGGTCGCGGCGACGAGAAGGTGAGTCTGGCTGTTCATCCGCTCAAACTACCGAGTCAACTGCCTGCAGCCAATCAGGTATTGAACTTGAACAACACGACGTCGCCATCCTGAACGACATACTCTTTGCCTTCATCTCTGGCCTTGCCGGCATCTCGGGCTGCCGTTTCACCGCCGAGCGAGATGAAGTCGTCAAAGGCAATGGTCTGCGCCCGGATAAAGCCGCGCTCAAAATCAGTGTGGATGACACCGGCGGCTTGTGGCGCGCGTGACCCTTTTCTGACCGTCCATGCCCGTGTTTCCTTCGGGCCTGCGGTGAAAAACGTGATCAGATCGAGCAACTCGTAACCGGCCCGGATCAAGCGGTCCAGGCCCGGTTCCTTCAGCCCCATCATCTGTAGATATTCGTCCGCTTCTGCCTTGCCCAGTTGTGACACCTCCGCCTCGATTGCAGCAGAAACGCTGATGGCGCCGGCGTTTTGCGCGGCGGCCATTTTCTCCACGGCACGGGAATGCTCGTTGCCGTCGGCTGCATCTTCTTCGGCGACATTGCAGACATAGAGGACCGGCTTTGATGTCAGCAGGTTGAGGCCGCGAAGGACAGCGCGTTCCTCGGCGGCAAGGTCGGCGCGCAGGACCCGTGCCGGACGTCCCTCCTGAAGCACTTCAAGGGCGGATGTCATCACCGGCAGTATGCGGATTGATTCCTTGTCCTTCGATGATGCTTTCTTGCGGGTCGCGTCGACCCGGCGCTCGAGACTTTCCAGGTCCGCCAGCATCAGTTCCGTTTCAACCGTCTCGGCGTCGGCGACCGGATCAATGCGCCCTTCGACATGAGTAATGTCATCATCCTCGAAACATCTGAGGACATGGACGACAGCGTCGACCTCGCGAATATTTGCCAGGAACTGATTTCCCAGACCCTCTCCCTTTGACGCCCCTCGAACCAGTCCGGCGATGTCGACAAAACTGATGCGTGTGGGAACCGTCTCCTTGGACTTGGCGATTGCCGCGATCTGATCGAGGCGTTTGTCCGGTACTCCGACCTCGCCTGTGTTGGGTTCAATCGTGCAGAACGGATAATTGGCCGCCTGTGCCGCCGCGGTCCGTGTCAGCGCGTTGAACAATGTCGATTTGCCGACGTTCGGCAGGCCCACAATGCCACATCTAAAACCCATCGAAAGTACTCCTGCCGATCCTTCGGCTCGTTTGCATGTTCAGACCGCGGACACGATCCTGTTTGTCAGATTTCCGCTGAGCGGATGTCAGTTTGAGCCGCCAAACAGCTTTTTCAGCATGCCCGCCATCGGGCCGGCAGGAGGTGCGGTATCTGCCTGCTTGGTGGTCTGCTCGCCGGCGCCGGTCTTTTTTCCCTGTTTGACGGTTTCAGCGCCTGGATTGCCTGATTTTTTGGAAACCGGTGCAATGGCAAGGCTCAGCCGGTTCATGAAGCTGGAATCATCTCCGGAGACAAGAAGATCTGCATTGTCGGCGACGGCGTCCAGCAACGGTACGGTCCATCCCCGGTCGACCTTGGCGAAATCACCCAGCACATGGCCGCTGACTTTCTGCTTGTCGCCGGGATGACCGATGCCGATGCGCACCCGGCGATAGTCCTTGCCGCAATGGGCATCGAGCGAGCGAATTCCGTTGTGGCCGCCATTTCCACCACCTGTCTTCACCCGCACCTTGCCGGGGGCAAGGTCGAGTTCGTCATAAAACACAATCAGGTCCGCCGGGCCCAGCTTGTAAAAGCGCATGGCTTCGCCAACTGACTGGCCGGACAGATTCATGAAGGTCTGCGGTTTGATCAGCAGTACTTTCTCGCCGGCAATCCTGCCTTCGGCGAGTTCAGCTTTGAATTTCTTGTGCCAGGGCGCAAAGGAATGGCGGCGGGCAATCGCGTCCGCCGCCATGAAACCGACATTGTGCCGGTGGTTCTGGTGTTTTGCGCCGGGATTGCCAAGACCTGCGATGAGCAGCATGGAACCGGCCCTTCAAACTCAGAGTCCGTTGATGGAAGGTTACTCTTCGCCTTCCGTTGAGCCTTCTCCCTCGGCGCCCTCTTCAGCAGCTTCCGTTGCCTCTGCATCGGCTTCGGCTTCAGCTGCCTCGTCTTCCTCACTCTTGAGGCCAGCAGGGGCGGCGATGGTTACCACGGTAAAGTCACGGTCGCTGATGGTCGGCTCGACACCTTCCGGCAAATCAATCGCCGAAATATGAACCGAATCGCCAATGTCGAGGCCTGTCATATCGGCCGTGAAGAATTCCGGTATCGAATCTGCCGGGCAATTGACTTCCACGGTGTAGCGAACGACGTTGAGGACACCACCGCGCTTGAGGCCGGGGGACTCTTCCTCATTGACGAACTGTACCGGTACCTCGACCGTCACCACGGTGTTCTTCGAAATGCGCAGGAAATCGACGTGTAGTGGGAAATCCCGCACTGGATCGCGTTGGAAATCCTTCGGCAGTACGCGGATTTTGTCGCCGTTCACATCAATATTCAAAATGGTGGTCATGAAACCACTGGATCCGACTTTCAACGCGACTTCCTTGAAGGGCAGGGAAATCGCAAGCGGGTCTTTCTTGTCGCCATAAATGACGGCAGGTACTCTACCGTTGCGGCGAAGTTCCCGGGCGGACCCCTTACCAACCCGTTCGCGCGCATCGGCCTTGAGCTCGTATAGATCGCTCATGGCAGTTCCTTTCATGTTGTCTGGAGCGTTTCCGGTGGGATCTTTCCCGGTCCGTAAACGTCGAAAGCGGCCATTCAGGCCGCCCTCATCCGCGTTGCCTCCAAGGGTGTCTGCACGGATGGCGGCTCTATAGCGGAAGCACGTCGCCAGCGCAAGCCGGACCGGCCGCCGGCTCAGTCAAACAGGCTGGAAACCGATTCTTCCGATGCGGTGCGCGAAATGGCCTCGCCGATCAGACTGGAAATCGGCATTACCCGGATGTTCGACGCGGCCTCGACTTCCGGTGTCGGCTGAATGGAATCCGTGATGACCAGTTCGCGCAGCTTCGAACCCGCAACCCGGGCGACGGCGCCGCCCGACAGCACGCCGTGTGTGATATAGGCAGTGACACTCGTTGCGCCCTTTGCCAGCAGGGCATCGGCGCCGTTGCACAAAGTGCCGCCGGAATCGACGATATCGTCGATCAGGATACAATCTTTGCCTTTGACGTCACCGATAACATTCATGGCTTCCGATTCACCGGGCGCCTCGCGCCTTTTGTCGACGATCGCGAGCATGGCATCGAGCCGCTTGGCGAGCGACCGGGCGCGTACGACGCCGCCGACATCGGGTGATACGACCACGACATTGGAATGATCGAGGTGCGCCTTGATATCGCGGCCAATGACCGGGACGGCAAACAGATTGTCGGTCGGAATGTCGAAAAATCCCTGAATCTGGCCGGCGTGAAGATCAAGAGTCAGCACCCGGTTGGCACCAGCTTCGGTGATCAGATTGGAGACGAGCTTGGCCGAGATCGGTGTCCGCGGACCGGGTTTGCGGTCCTGTCTGGCATAACCAAAATAGGGCAGGACAGCAGTGATGCGCTTTGCCGAGGACCGCCGGAACGCATCGATCATGATCAGCAGTTCCATCAGGTGATCATTGGCCGGGTATGAGGTTGATTGCAGGACAAAGACATCCTCGCCGCGGACGTTCTCCTGAATTTCGACAAATATCTCCTGATCGGCAAAGCGGCGGACGCTGGCCCGACCGAGAGAGATGTTGAGGTATCTGGAGACCGCTTCGGCGAGGACCCGGTTCGAGTTGCCTGCAAACAGTTTCATGGATCGATCCCGGCGGTCCGTGTGACAGCAATATGACCGGCCTTTTAGCGGGGTGGGCTGGTATTGCAAGCGCCGAAAGGGGGATTGCCTGTGGGATTCCGAAGAATCGATATCGGAAGCGGTGTTCTTTTCACTTTTCCCGGGGGCAGATTCAGTTGGTCACCGGCAGGTCAAGGCGGCGGACATCCACTCCCGTTGCCTCGAAAGCCTGGGGATATCTGGTTCGGACAAGCGGGTCGTGACCCGGAATGATACGGCCTTGCGCACCGGCCAATGAGGTCAGGCGGCCGAAACCGGCAAGCATTCGGTCGACATCGACGACAATCGGGAATGGCGCGCCGGTTTGGTAGTTCTCGTAAAAATGCGATGCGTCGGATGCCAGAATGACGGGGCCGTTGGCGGTAGCGACGCTGACACATTGCAGGCCGCGGCTGTGGCCGCCGATATGATGAACGGTGATGCCGGGCGCAATTTGTGCATCGCCGTCGTGAAACTCGGCGCGTCCGGAATAGACCTTCTTCACTGCTTCACAGATGTGATCCGCAGTGTAGGGCGCCCGCAAAGCATCCTCACACATGCAGCGGCCAGTGGCGTACGCCATCTCGCTGTCCTGAAGGTGAATCTTTGCATCGGGAAAGTGAGCCAGGCCTCCTGCATGATCATAATGCAGGTGGGTGATGATGATACTGTCCAACCGTTCCGGATCGATGCCAATCCTGGACAGGGCATCACGTGGCTCGGCTAGAATTGGGCGGCCGCGCAGGTCTGCCTCGCTAACGTCATAACCGGTATCGACAAGTATGGTTCTACGGGCGTCGCGGATGACCCAGACAAAATAATCCATCGGATGAGGTGAGGCATGATCATCCGCCAGAATAAAACTGTCGGCGCGCGTCCGATCATTCCGCTCGGCATATTTAACCGCATATACCTCGTAGAGGCCGTCTTCAGACATGCTTCCCGTCTCCCATAACAATGCGCATTCCCTGCTCATTCGAACGATACGCCGCCTCGTCAAGCGCGACGACCGGCAGGTAGGATTCGGCGTCGTTTTCAATCGGAGCATCGTCCAGAATATGCTCGACGACGTGACGATTCAGGGCTTCCACGCAGCCGCCACCAAACCCCTCATAGCCAGTGTCGACGGGACAGGATGCCTCGATATTCGAGCCGTGCTCCCGCAGGAAGACACGGCCCTGACCATCGAGCCGGATCGTTCCAGCCTCACCTTCGATGATCATTTCGCCCATCGTTTGACGTCTGTTCTCGGCTATGTGGTCGGATAGCCTGTTGCCATCGAAGATGCTGCGGATACCATTGCGGTGCTCGAGGATCAGAACGCCGGCATCTTCGCCCGCGATCGCTGGGTTGAGCCGCCGCAGGTCGCAGTAGACTGCATCGACGTCACCAAACATCCATCGAAACAGGTCGACAAAATGAACTCCTGTTTCGTGCAGCAGGAAACGCTGCATCTTCTGGAAGGACGGCTGGCGCTCCAGATAAGCGTCGTCGCCCTGTCCGTCCCCGGGCCGCAGACGGAAATGAGCCTGATAGACACGACCGATCCGATCATCGTTCAACAATTGTTTGATCGCACGATACCAGGGCTGAAAGCGGAAATTCTCATGTACAATCAATGTGCAGCCGGCCTCGCGGGCGGCCCTTGCCACTGCTTTTGCCTCACCGGCGGATTGGCAGAACGGTTTCTGACAGATTATTGTCCCGACCCTGCCGATTGCCGCACGGATGACTTCGGCGTGGCTGGACGGCGGCGTGACTATGTCGAGAAGGTCCGGTTGCGTCCGTTCCAGAAGCGCATCGAGATGGGGAAAAACCCCGGTTCGGTACAATTCCGCGGTACGGCGCGCCCTTTGATCGTCAATGTCTGTGACTCCCACCAGACAGGTCCGTTCAATCGCCTGCCAACTTGCGAGATGAAACCGACTGAAATATCCGAGGCCGACGACGGCGACCCTGAGGCTTTTTGCCCCGGTCATTTGGATTCATGAACCAGTTGAACCATCTCGCTGGTGATGGCGCGTGTTCCCATATCGCCACCAAATTCAGCCGGGCGAAGGCGGTTTTGCTCAAAACCTTTTTGGACAGCATCCTCGATCAGGCGGGCGGCGGTCAAGGGCGCCTGAACTCCAGACCTGTCGAACAGGTATTCCAGCATCAGTGCGCCGCTCAAAATGGCCGCCAGCGGATTGGCAACATCCTTGCCCACGATGTCCGGCGCGCTTCCGTGGGCCGGTTGAAACAGCCCGTTGTGGTCTCCGATTTCGGCGCAGGCGGCCATTCCCATGCCGCCGACCAGTCCACCGACCAGATCCGACAGAATGTCGCCGAACATGTTCTCCATTACCAGCACATCCGCCTCCCAGGGTTGTCTGACGAGGTTGAGCGCCTGTGCGTCGACATAACAATAGGCTTTCTCGATTTCCGGAAAGTGCTTGGCGCGCTCGTCGAATATTTTGCGGAAAAATGCCATCGATCGGAACACATTGGCCTTGTCTACGCAGGTCACGCAGCCTCGTTTTCCGTGGCTTTTCCGTTTCGTCGCCAGACGAAATGCGAAGTCATGAAGTTTTTCGGTCGTCGACCTGCTGATTTTGAGGATGTCCCTGACTTCCACATCGTCAATGACCTGGCTGCGGTTGTGCACGGCTGCCGAATAGAACAACCCTTCTGTCGATTCTCTCAACACGATCAGATCAATGTTGCTTGCCCGTGGATCTGCCAGCCGCTGCGGCAGGTTGGGGTAGGCCTTGACTGGTCGGATACCCGCATAGAGCTGATATCGTTCGCGCAGACGCAAATGCGGGGATATTTCGGTTCCGTCATCATGGCGTATATCCGGCATGCCAATGGCACCAAGAAATATCGCATCGGCTTCACCGGCGCGCGCTTCGCCGCCAGCCACGATGTCCTTTCCATGTCGGGCGAAATAGCGGGCGCCGGCATTGATCTCATCACGTTCGAGACCGAAACCACCTGCCATGTCCATAGCGGCGGCGATGACTTCGAAAGTCGAAGCGGTCACTTCAACGCCGATGCCGTCTCCCTCAATAACGGTGATCTGGAATATTGGATAAGTCATCGGCAGTTCCGGGAACTGTCGGTCAAAGCGCTGTCAGCCGATAATTCTGAAGCAGCGTCAACAGTTCTGAGGCGGCTCGTTCGCGGTGACGCCTGTACATTTCGCGTGCCTTTCCGGCCTCGCCGTTTTCAATATGACGCAGGATGATCCGATGATCTTCCGTCGATTGTGTCGGACGGTTCCTCATTCGCAAGGTTATCATTCGAGCCCTGTGAGACTGATCAAGCAAGCGGGTGACAAAATCCGTCAGGCGTCTGTTGTTCTGGAGGCGCAGAAGGCCGCGGTGAAACCGATCATCAGCAGCGGCCCAATTGTCTAGATCATTTTTCGCCAGGGCTTTCTCCATGCCATCCGTTGCATCGGAAAGCGGCTTCAACGTTTTTTGATCCGGTTTGAGCTCAGCGACCGCTGCGGCCGCCTCCGGCTCGAGCGTTGTCAGGATCTCATAGATATCGCGCATGTCGTTCCACGACAGCGGAGTCACCCTGGCGCCATGACGTGGTTTCATCTCGATCAGGCCATCTGCTTCCAGGTGGAGCAATGCCTCGCGGACCGGCGTGCGGCTCATTCCAAGGCGCAGGGCAAATTCCGGTTCGCTTGCCTGAAATCCGGGTGGAAGATGATTTTGAAGAATCTCCCATTTCAGCTTTCCGTAGGCCTGTTCGGTTCGCGGTGATCTGATGACAGAGGGCAAGGCGGCTTCCTAATTAACGCATGCATTAATGCATACATTAATTCGAATTACAAAGTCACCCTTTTCGTGACCTCGGAATAGAAATCCGTGGATTACGGTTTTGCCGGCTGCAAGTGCCGTCAGGATTTCATGCCATTTTTATTATTGACAATAAGTATCCAGGATATAAAATATCTTGAATAGGAGATTGTCATGAAACTCAGCGACGGCGTGGAATGGTCAGTTCATTGTGCGATGCTGCTCGGATCTTTGCCGGAGCATGCAACGCTATCGGGGAAAGCCCTGGCAGAATTTCATGGGGTGCCGGAGAGTTACCTTCTGAAACATTTGAAGGCACTTGCGGCCGCGGGCGTAATGGAATCGGTGACCGGTCCGCGAGGTGGCTACCGGCTGGCGCGGGCGCCGGAGGACATATCGCTGCTGGATATTGTCGATGCGGTCGAGCGGAAGAAACCGGCCTTTCGCTGTACCGATATTCGCCGCAGGGGACCGTGCGCGCTGGGTTCCGATGCCTATCCCAGGCCGTGCGGCATAAATCGGGCGATGCTGCGTGCCGAGACAAGTTACCGGCAAGCGTTGGCCAGGGAGAATCTCAAGGCTCTCACGGATGAGTTTGTCGAGACTGCCGACAAGAGGATCATCGCACTTGCAATGGAATGGTTTCCAGAGAATGTGAGGATGCCAGGACGATGAGAGTTTTTGTCACCGGAGCAACGGGTGTGCTTGGCCAACCTGTCGTTCGCCTGCTGCTGGAGGCCGGGCACCATGTGGCTGCGCTTTGCCGGTCGGCACAAAATGTTCAACAGGTCGTGACCCTCGGTGCAGAAGCAGCCGAAGCCGATCTGTTCGATCCGGACTCACTCACTGCGGTCATGGCTCGATGTGACGCGGTGTTTCACCTGGCGACCCATATTCCGCCGGTTGCCAATATGGGAAAACCCGGTGTCTGGCAGCAGAACGACCATATTCGCCGTGAAGGGACACGGTCTGTAGTTGCCGCAGCCGAGCGGATCGAGAGCCTGAACTGCATTGTCTATCCCAGCGTCTCCTTCATGTATGCGGACAAAGGCGCAGAATGGATGGATGCAACAAATGCGGTTCTTGACACACCGGGGCCGCTCGAATCCACGTTAAACGCGGAAGCGGAAGTGGAGCGCTTTGGCGCAAGCACCGCCGCACGGCGCGCGCTGATTTTGCGGTTTGGCGGATTCTACGGACCGGCGTCTGCGGACAGCCGTCAGACGCTCGAAATGGCGCGCAAGGGATTGACGCTGCGTGTGGCGGATCGTGACGCCTATAAATCAATGATCTGGATCGACGACGCAGCGAGTGCAGTCATGGCGGCTTTTGAAAGCGATGCGGACGGGACATATGATGTTGTTGAGAACGCGCCCAGCACGCAATCCGGGATGGTTGCGGCGCTGGCCGCGGCGGTGGGGCGCAAACGGCTATGGGCCCTGCCACCCGCAATGTTGCGGCTTTTCCTTTCGACGGAAATGCGCGCGAGTGCAGGGCGAAGCCAGCGGATATCAAATCGCCGCTTCCGTGAGGCCACCGGATGGAACCCGGGCGTCGTGGATCAATTGCATGGATGGCGGATGATGAGCCGGACGGACTGACCTGTGCGAGCTATCCGTTTTGGGATTCCAGCCATTTCGCCAGGGATTGAATGGTGTTGTCGGCGATGGTTTCCATCGTGACGTCGCTGACCGACGACCAGGCATCGCCGTTACCGCCGCCGGCCTTGCTCTGGCCCTGAATCCGGTGCAGCCGGTTACCGGAGGGGTCGAGCACATCCCAGACATAAATAACCGTTGTCTGACCGGCCTCGGAAATGGCGGAAAAATATCCCTTCATCACATGGGTCGTTTGGCTGTCGGACCGTCCTGACAATTGAATGCCGCGTTCGGCGGCACGTAGTGCAAGGCGCCGCGAGAGGGGTGCAACCGTCTTCGCCGTCGCACCGACAACAGGTGCGAACTGAACGCGGGCATTGGTGGTGATGGCAGCGATCTGCGTCTGCCCGGCAGGCTCCGGTGCCGGTTCGCTGGACGCCAGCGCTGTTGCCGGATCGGGCTGGACCTCTTCGCTGCCGACCGGTTGTGGGGGTTTGGGTCCGCCGTCAGCAAAAGGGCCATCGGAGGTGCTGTTGCAACCGGCCAGCATCAAGGTGGCGCATGCGGCCAGTATGATACGTCTCAGTGTGGTCATCGGTCCGTTTGGCACTACCCTGAAAGAGATTTCAACTGCATCTGCCGGTATCTGATTGGCTCCCGTTTGACAATGTATTCATCGCACAATCAAGTCGAGGGAATGACGTGACAGCGCTTGAGGCGCCCCGGCGGTCGTCAGATAGGTCTGTCCCAGCGTCATCGCGCAGCCGCTGTCGGAATCCATGATGATCATGTGGGCGAACAGGGTCATGTCGGGGGCAACCGGTTCCGGATTTCCGGCGTAGAACATCGGAGTGTCCATCCATGACGGGCTGAACCGGGCGCCGAGGGAATAACCGCAGGCATTCAGCCGATGCCGTGTCAGCCCATGCTCCTCCATAATTCGCGCATGGGCGTCAAATACTTCACCGAACGTGTTGCCGGGTGTCATGGCACGCTCGACGGCCAGCAGAGCCGCGAGCGCGGCTTCATAAAGCGACTGGTGTTGTTTGGATGCCTTGCCGGTCAGGATCGTGCGCATCATCGCCACGTGGTAATGATGGAACACTCCGGCCCATTCGAGTGTGAGCTGGTCGTTCTTGGTCAGCTTTCTCCGTCCTGCCTTGTAGCGGCAGAGCAGTGCATCCTCGCCGGAACCGATGATGAACTCGTTTGCCGGATAGTCGCCACCGCCCTGAAGGATGGCGCCCTGCATGGCAGCAAGAATGGCCGATTCGTCACCTCCCTGTTTGATCAGCGGAAGCGCCGCATCGAGCGCATTGTCGGCAAGATGCGCGGCCTTTTTCGCCTTGGCGATTTCGGCCGGACTTTTCAACATCCGAAGCCGGCCGACCAGATCCGAAGCATCAACGATGTCGCCGAAGGTCGAAAGTTGGGCGTCGAGCCGGCGACCGTTTCCGGCAGTCAGTCCATGGGTGTCGTATTCGACCCCGATACGCATCCCCAAGAGATCAAGGTCGTTGAGCAATTCGCGAAGGTTCACCGCCGGGTTCGAGTTGTCGCGGTCGGTCCACAGAACGATATTGTCGATCGTCGAGGTTTGGCGTGCCTGCCGCAAATCGGCCGACCGGGTCAGCAACACCATCGACCCGTCACTCTTGACCACCAGGCATTGGAAAAAGCAGTAACCAAATGTGTCGTACCCGGTCAGCCAGTACATGCTCTCCTGTGCGAACAACAGCATCACGTCGAGCTTCTGCTCCGCCATCTCGATCAGCAACCGATCCCGGCGTGCATCGAATTCCTTTCGCTCGAAATGGAGCGCCATCACATATCCTCCAGGGCTATCACCGATATCTGCCGGCCATAGTCGGGTTGCTTCCGGTGCGTGGTGCGCCGGTATGAATAAAACAAATCCTCCTCCGCATAGGTGCACCTGCCGAGACCTTCGGCCTGGACACCGGCTCTCGTAAGTCGATCGAGCGAATAGGTGTTGAGGTCGAACAGATAGTGGTCAGCCTTGCCGGATGCGACAAAGTAGGAGTGGTTGGAATCGTCGTCAGCAATGAAGCGGTCATGAAATTCCGGCCCGACCTCGTAATTGGTCTGGCTGATCGACGGGCCGAGCGCGGCCTGGATGCTTTCCCGCCTGGCCCCGAGAGAGATCATCGTTTCAATTGTGTTTTCCAGCACGCCCGCCCGTGCGCCCGGCCAGCCGGCGTGAGCTGCGCCGACGATGCGCGCTTCGCGGTCGGCGAACAGGATCGGACCACAATCGGCAGTGACGACGCCTATCGCGATGCCCGGGGTGGCGGTAACGATGCCGTCGGCTTTCGGTCGCTCGCCGTCAAACGGGCCTTCGACTACGACTGTATCGGCGGAATGAACCTGGTAGGGCGCTACCAGCCGGTCCGCATCAACACCCATCGCACCTGCCACCCTCCGGCGGTTTTCGACAACCGCTTCGGCATCGTCATTTGAGCCGACACCGGTGTTCAAACCGCGATAGAGGTCACCGGTCGAGACGCCGCCGGTGCGGGTGAAAAAGCCATGCCGTATGCCTGCCGACTGGCTATGGTCAAGCAGAGACGACCGGAGTGGTTCCGGGTCAGTGGACATCAATATATGCCGCCTTGTCTTGTTCCCTCGTTTGCCGATGGTGTGTCACCGACTTAGTGAAGTCAATCCGGATTGGTGAACGGATGAACCGTTGTTCCGTGCGGCAAAATAGCCAACACCTTGAACAATTCACCCATCTGCTGCGCACCTGCCAGACGTTCGACTTCCGACTTGATGCGTCCTTGTGTAGCTGCATCGGCGTCACGACCCAATACGCCGGCTCTTTCTACCAGCCCCATGTCGCAGAGAAAGGCGCCCTGGCTCTCCAGATAGCTGCCCAGGCCGTGTTCGTCTGCGCATGTACGAAGTCTTGCGAAGTCGACATGGGATGTCAGGTCGGCTTCGCCGGGGTGGTCAAGCACCGCATCGAAATCATGGTCGCGAACGGCCTGCAATGTATCTCCGGTGGCCGGCTCGCCATAGCCGTAATCGACAAACAGCCCAGCGCCATGATGTGCGGCGATGTGGTCGGCAATGCCATCCATCAGTGCCGATCTTGCCGGAGCCAATTCGAATATGGCGC
>JAJFHT010000441.1 GCA_021775495.1 Hyphomicrobiales bacterium
AGTGGTCGTGCCCAACCACCGGAATTGGGCCGCGTGGTTGGTGCATTGTATTTCAAGAATGGCGCAAGCAGTACGAATCCGTCAGCAAGGTCTCCGAATTCGCCACCCGCAAACCGAACGACCAGACCACCACCGGAGGAATGACCGGCAAGAATCGTGGCACGTCCATCGGCGTTCTTGCCCGTTTCGGAAATCAGGTCGGCTAAATCTTCCTCGAACTGGCCGATATGGTCGACATCGCCGCGCCGCATCGGATCGACGCCATGGCCGCGAAGGTCCGGAACCACTACTTCCGCAATTCCGGTGCTCGCCAGATGTTCGGCCAGGCTATGGAACTGCATGCCATGCCATCCCGATCCGTGCACCAGATACAATAGCGGGCGGCCGGGCTCGCTGCTTGGATAGTGCCGGTATTTCAGACTTGTCCCGTCGCGGGCCCGATAGGTCTTCGGATCTGGCAGATCGTCGGGATGCTTCTCCAGGGTTTCGGTAAAATCCAACCCCTCGCCTGTCGCAAACGGGCGTTCGGATGGTTGATCGCTGACAATCAGTCCTCCGGCAATCAGGAAGAAGATGCCGCACGAAATCAGGATCGACGAAATCAGCTTTTTCAACGGGAGTGCCACTCTTTCTTTGAATCGAACCGGCCGATTTCAGCGGTACAGTGAAATCCGTTTGAAATCCAACCCCGTCAACGAGGATCGATTGGCAGCTGTTCCGTGATGCCCACGGAGCGCTCGATGAATCGGGCCACGGACAACAGCTTGGCTTCGCCGCGTGGAGGCCCGATCAGCTGAATTCCAACCGGCATCCGGCTCTTGGTGAAGCCGATGGGAACGGAGATCGACGGAAGGCTGGTCGTGGTGGACAGAAACGAAAACCGCAGCCAGTCGATATAGTCGTTGATCGCGGCACCATCAACGCTGCCAGGATATTCCTCCTCGACCGGGCCCTGCTCCAATCCAACTACCGGACATGCAAGCACATCGAATTCGCTCAGAAAGCTCCGCATCGCATGATACAGCGTGGTGCGATTGCGCTGGGCGTCATAAACATCCTCAATGTCGAGCTGCTTTCCAAATTTGATATTCTCCTTCAGCGTCGCTTTGAAATGTTTCTGAACTTCTTCGGGATAACGGGCGTTCACTGCGCCGTAGAGCATGCCGCGCAGGGTCATATATGTGCGCTCCAGGTCATCCAGGGGCGGGCAACCTTCGTCGACCTCGGCGCCGTCGGACATGGCCTTCGCCAATCCGGAACGCATGATCGTCTCGATCTCCGGTTCAACCGATGCAAATCCGTTGAGATCGGCTGAATAGGCGATCCTTGGCCGGATGCAATCTTGCAAAACCGCATCCTGAAACGATCGTGCCGGTGCTTCCAGACTGATCGGCTGGCGCGGGTCGAAACCGGCCATTGCGTCCAGAAACAGCGCACAATCAAGCACATTTCGGGCCATTGGGCCCTGAACACCTTCGATCTCAAATGCCGCTGGAGCCGGGCCGCCGCCGGCGCGACCAGGCGTCGGCCGCAGCCCGACGACACCGCAGTAGGCAGCCGGGGTACGCAATGACCCGGCAAGGTCGGAACCATGACTCAGCCAGACTTCGCCAGTGGCCAATGACACGGCCGCACCGCCGGACGAACCGCCGGCATTTTTCGAATTGTCCCAGGGATTGCGGGTCATTCCAAAAATGTCGTTGAATGTGTTGCCGCCCGCTCCCATTTCCGGCGTGTTGGTCTTGCCGATGATGGTGCCGCCGCGTTGTTCAAGCCGTTCGACCAGAGGATCGCTTATCGTCGGAACAAAATCCTTCAGTCCAGTCGTGCCCCAGGTTGTGCGGACGCCGGCAACGGGGCTGAGGTCCTTGATTCCAATTGGCAGGCCAGCCAGCCACCCGGGTTCCCCGGCGCTTTCGGAAGCCCGCTGTTCCAGCGTTCCGAGGCTTTTTTCCGCCCGACTGCGACATACGGTCGGCATGGCATTGACTGCCGGTTCGACCTGTTCAATGCGGGTTATGGATGCATTCAGTGCTTCGGCCGGCGATACCTCGCCATTTTTCAAAAGATCCACCATCTGATGAGCAGTCAACCGGCAGAGTTCAGGGATAATGTTGGAATCTTTGCCCACGGAGCCTCCTATTGCTGATGGACGACATTGCCCTCGAAAACCGTCATGGAGACCTGCGTCCGTGCCAGTTCCTCGATGTCCATGTCGAATATGGATTTTTCCAAAACAATGAAATCTGCGGACTTACCGATCTCCAGCGAGCCGATCCGGTGTTCCATGCCCATTGAACGCGCGGAATTGTTGGTGAAAAGCGGCAAGGCCTCGGCCAGCGAGATCTTTTGATCCTCGCCGATACTGCCGTCAAACAGTCCAAGTGGATGTCTTCTCGAAATCATTCCGGCCAGGCCGATCCAGGGATTTGCATCCGGAGCGGCGGCCGGCCAGTCGGAGCCATAGATGAGTTCCGCCCCCGCCTCCATCAACGACTTGATCCGGTAGCACTGCTGCGTTCGCTCGGGCCCGAGAACTGCGATTTGGCCCGGCGTAACCGGATTGGGAAACCAAAGCTTGGGAGAGACTTCGGCAACAGCGTCCAGTTCAGCAAACCTTGCAAGGTCCTCATCCCTGACAAAAGTCGTATGGGCGATTTCGTGGCGCAAACCGGAATTGCCGTTCTCGCGGCGCGCGGCGGCAATTGCATCAAGTCCAGCCTGAACTGCGCGGTCGCCGATTGCATGCATCTTGACCACAAACCCCAAACTGTCGAGCGCGATGACTTCTGTTTCGAGTTCATCCGGTTTCAACAGAAGCATCACCTCGGGATCATGCAATTCCGCGTCATATCCAGGTCCGGGCAGATAGGGCGCAACAAAAGCGGCCGTCCGGCTCGGCGCAACACCATCGAGGAAAAGTTTGGCAAATCCCGTGCTGATATGCCTGCTGGCATAGGCATTCCGCCATTTCTGCATATCCTCATACGGCGTATTGCCTTCCAGCATCGGCGCCGTGCGGGCAATATGTGCGGCAAGATGCACCGTCAATCCACCCGACCTGTCGGCATCCCGATAGGCAAGAAGGTCGGACTCGAATGCCATCGGTTCCTTGATCGCGGTAATGCCGTAACGATTGAACATCTTCGCCGCGATTTCGGCTGCATGCATCAGCGTCTCTGCCGACGGCACGAGATGGGAGCGGACCATGGCACTGGCATTTTCGTTCAAAATTCCAAGCGGCTCGAGTGTCAGCGGGTCACGCTCAATGTGACCTCCGGGGACGTCCGGTGAGTTATGGTCGATACCGCAAATTTCGAGGGCGCGGGAATTGAGCCATAGGCTGTGTTGGGTCAGATCTTTCAGCGCAACCGGATGATCCGGCGCCACCCGATCGAGCAACTCCTTCGGACGGGGCCCCAGCTCTTCCCGGTGTTGGAGCTTCCACGGCCCACCGGAAATCCACTCCCCCGCGGGGATGGTTGATACCCGGGCGCTGACTGCCTCAATCAGCGTATCAAGATCCGCGTTGTAACCGACAAAAACCTCGAAATTGTCGCGGCAGGCACCCCAGAGTGCATGGGTATGCGCGTCGATGAGACCGGGCATCACGAACCTGCCACTCAGGTCATGGATAGTGGTGGCGGGTCCGATATGGTCCTGGACGCCCCGATCGTCACCGACAAAGACCAGATCTCCGGATCTGACAGCCATCGCCGATTGGGTTGCAAGCCGCCGGTCGAGCGTATGAATCCGCCCGTTAACCCAAACACTGTCAGCCGGTTCACTTGCTTCCATATCAAAACCTGTCTTGGCCATCGTCCGGTCAGTTTCCAATAGTTCGTTGACAGGGTCAACGAAAATGTCAATAATTTCGAGACTGGTATTCTGGAGGAAAGCATGAAGCTGGCCGGGGCAACTCGGAATGATGCTGGCAATGGGGAGAAGTCGTCTCTTCATCCGCCGACACGGGATATTCGCGACCTGCTGGCATTCCGGATCGCCCGGATGGCGGCGGCCAACGACCGGGCCGGGCAGATTTGGGCGCGAAAAAAGTTCGGTGTAAAAATCACCGAGTGGCGGGTGCTCGGACTTGTGCACGCCATCGAACCGGCGCGATTTTCTTCGGTCGCAGATGAACTGCAAATGGACAAGGGTCAATTGAGCCGGGTGATAAAATCACTGATGGCAAAAGAGTTGCTCGCCACGGATACCGTCAGTTCAGATCAGCGTACATTTTTTCTGAAGACAACGGCCAAAGGACGAGACCTCCATGACCGTCTGTTCGAATTTGCCAAACAGCGCAATGAGATGATCATCTCGGAATTAAGCCATGCCGAGGTCGACGAATTCTCGCGGCTCCTGCACAAGTTCGCCGACAATATTGAACTCGCCGCACATCGGGCGCGAGGCATGGCATGACCGAATCGGCACCAGCAGTTCGAGCTTGCAATGATGTTGGTCGCCTTCTCGCACTGATATTTTCCGGCATCGTTATCTATGCGATCGCCATAGCCCTGTTTGACGAGGCCAATGCTCGTTTTGGTGCGATTGCTTTCGGTTTCAGCATCGTATTGCTGCGCCGTCCTCTGGCGGGAACATTCGACAACCCGGTGGCGAAAGGTCTGGCATGGCTGGTCGACGCGCTGCTGATCGTTTGTTTCCTGTTCTCGGCTTACTGGTTCTTCACGGTAAAGGAGGACTTGTGGATCGGCTTCTATACCGCGACTTCCACAAACCTTGTCGCCGGCATGCTGGGTTTGATCTGCATTCTGGAGATGACCCGGCGGGCATGGGGCTGGTCGCTGGTGATTATGGCGCTGGTGTTCATCTGCTTCGGATTTTTCGGGCCTTCACTTCCCGGAATCCTTGAACATTACGGCGTCGACGCTGAAAACTTCATGCAGATCGTGTGGTATTCCTTCGACGGCGTTTTTGGTCGGACAACCGGCCTTGTTGCAGACAATGTGCTGATCTTCCTGATCTTCGGTGCGATTCTGGAGCGCACTGGCGCCGGCGAGAGCCTGATCCATATTTCCACGGCACTGACCGCCCGCATCAGGGGCGGAGCGGCCCATGCGGCGATTGTCGCCAGCGCCGTGTTCGGAATGATGAGCGGCAGCGTGGCAGCCAACATTGCCGGGACCGGCGTTTTCACCATTCCGATGATCAAGCGGCAGGGGTTTTCTGCCAATTTCGCCGGCGCGGTGGAGACCGCGGCGTCTTCGGGCGGTCAATTGACACCGCCAATCATGGCAGCAGCGGTGTTCATCATGGCCGACCTGGTTGGCATGCCGTTCATCATGGTGATTGCCGCCGCCGCCCTGCCCGCCCTGTTCAAATATGTCAGCCTGTTCGCACAGGTCTATACCGAAGCCATCCGGCTTGATCTGAAACCGATGGCAGCCGAAGACATCCCTCAACTGACGCGAAAAGACTGGATCAACTCACTTCTGGTGTTCTTGCCGATCGCCGCACTGATGGCGACATTCCTGTTCGGCAAGACACCCGCCATGGCCGGATTGGTGGGAGTGATCACAGCAATCGTAACGGGATTTGTCCTCAATCCTGCATTCCGCCGGGAACCCAAACGCATCCTCGATGGACTTGCCGCTGGTGGCATTTCAGCAGCCGAAATCATGGTCGCGGTCGGCGTGATCGGCATCGTGCTTGGGGTCGTCAACGAAACCGGTGTGGCCATACGATTCGCCACGGCGATCTCGACATTCGGCGATGATTTCCTGCTTCTTGCTCTGATTCTTGCCATGTGTGGCGCTTTGGTTCTGGGTATGGGGCTGCCGACACTTCCGGCCTACCTCATTATCGCCGTGATGATTGCCCCGGCGATCATCAAGGCCGGCGTGCCGCCGCTGGCCGCTCATATGTTTGTGCTCTACTACGCTGTCTATTCGTCGCTGGTGCCACCCATTGCCTATGGTTGTTACATCGCCGCGCCGATAGCGGGCGGCCATCCGCTGATGACGTCATTCGTTGCCCTGCGGATTTCGATCGTCGGCCTCCTCGTGCCGTTCGTCTTTGTCTTCTCACCGTCTCTGCTGATCGTCGCCGGCGGGTTTAGCTGGTTCGAACTCGGCGGCACCGTCATACGATTGCTCGCTGCAATATGGATGTTCGCAACCGCTTTTGGAGGTGCGGACCCCGCCATCGGCAGGCTCAATAATGTTTCGCGGATTATCCGGTTTCTGATTGGTTGCGCCGCGATGATGCCGATACCGCAAATCTGGGTTCCCGGTGCGATCGCCGCTGCCGCCAGCATACTCGTTTCACGCAACCCGCGCCTGCGCGCGGTTCAATCCTGAATCATCCAAATCAACCAAGGGAGGAATAGATGTCGCGAATAGCCAGAAAAACGAAAGGACTTGCCGCCGCAGCGGTGGTCGTAAGCACCATGTTCGCTGGAACGGCGCTTGCGGAGGTTTACAAAGTCTCCTCGATCGCACCCGGCATGTCGCCATTCATCGTCAACACGGCGATCGCCAAAATAGTAGCCAAACACGTGCCTGATGTGGAAATGCAGGTGAAGGCAACAGGTGCCGCCACCAAACATTTCGTCGATGCATCGAAGGGGAAAATCGACTTTCTGTTCGGTTCACCGACCATAAACTGGCTTCTGGTCAACCATATCGGTCCGTACAAGAAATTCACCGATGGCCCCAAGCTGGAAGCCAATATCGGTATGATATTTTCCTATCAGATCGGCCCGTATCATTATGTCGTCCGCGATGATTCCGGAATAAGTAAGCTCGAAGATATCAAGGGTAAGAAGGTGTTTGTCGGGCCTCCCGGCGGTGCCGCTTCAAATGTTGTCCTGCGCAATGTGAAAGCGGCAACCGGTCTCGAAGGCGAAAAGGATTTCGAAGTCCAGCGTTTCGGGTTCGATGCGGCAATCCAGGCCTTCCAGGATGACAAGATCGACGTCATCGTCCTGCCGACAAATGTGCCCAGCCCGTCGATCGAGCAATTTGCGCTGACCAAGAAGATCAGGCTTCTCGATATTCCGGTCGAAAAACTCAACATCAATCCGGCGATCGGCGGCACGGTCAATGAAATCAAACCCGGGTCCTATGGTTCCAATCAGACCAATGACGGGACTGTCCGGACCCACGGCGCAATCGTCAATTTTTCCGCTCGCATGGATCTCGATGAGGAAGTTGTCTACCAGGTCACCAAGGCGATCTGGGAAAACATCGGTGAAATGCACGAAACGGCGAAGTGGATGAAGTCGACGATCAACAAGGACGGCGCTCTGGCACTGGTAGCTGGTCGTCTGCACCCCGGAGCAGAACGTTATTATCGCGAAATGGGATGGACGATCCCGAATCCAACGGAATTCAAACCGAAGAAATAGCCCATCCAGGGAAATGCAGCAGAAGGCCGGTCGTCACCGGCCTTCCTCCATTCGCAGGTAAATCGGCTCGATTCGGTTCCAGGGCGTGACTTCTCACCGACAGATCCGATTACACTCTTGAATTCACATCATATTCAAACGATATCTGGCCTGCGCCACTCCGGCACTTTGAAGGGAATGGTTGGCACGCCTGGAATCATCAATGTGACAAGTGAAAAATGAGCAAGACAAAAACCAAGAACACCAAGAAATCGGCGGAAGAGAAACACGAGTTTCAAGCCGAGGTGTCCCGCCTTCTGCACCTGATGGTGCATTCGGTCTACTCGAACAAGGATATCTTCCTGCGCGAGTTGATTTCCAACTCCGCCGATGCGTGCGAACGGTTGCGATACAAGGCCCTGAGCGAGCCGGAACTGCTTGCGGAAGACGCGGAGTTTTCGATCCGGCTGGAAACCGATCCGAAAGCGCGGACACTGATTGTTTCCGATAACGGCATCGGCATGAACCACGATGAGATGGTGAGCAATCTCGGCACGATTGCCCGTTCCGGCACGCGCGCGTTCCTTGATGATCTTGGCGACACAAAAGATGGCTCCGCGTTGATCGGACAATTTGGCGTTGGTTTCTACTCGGCATTCATGGTGGCGAAATCCGTGGAGGTGATCAGCCGGGCGGCCGGGTCGGACACCGCGTGGCGCTGGACATCCGATGGCCAGGGCAGCTTCACCATCGAAGAGGTTCCATCAGCCGACAGCGCTCCGGCACGCGGCACCCGTGTGCTGCTGCACCTGAATGATGATAGCGAGACCTATGCGGAGGCTGCGACCGTCGAGCGTATCGTTCGGGAGTATTCCGCCCATGTTCCTGTGCCCATTACGCTGGTTGTACCGCAGGAGGAGAATGACGAGAAAACGGACGGCGAGGACACCAACAGCGAACGGCAGTTGGCAGACGGTTCGGCCCTGTGGAAAAAATCCAAATCAGAGATCACGCCGGAAGAATACCGAGAATTCTACGGCCATGTTTCGGCGCAGTTCGACGAGCCGTCACTGACCCTTCACTATCGAGCCGAAGGCCGGCACGAATACTCGGTGCTGCTCTTCCTGCCGACCATGAAACCCTTTGACCTGTTTGACCCGTCCAGAAAGGGACGCGTGAAACTGTATGTACGCCGGGTTTACATAGCGGACGATGTCGACATCCTGCCGGCATGGATGCGGTTCGTACGCGGGGTTATCGATTCAGAGGATTTGCCGCTCAATATTTCGCGCGAAATGCTGCAGACGAATCCTGTACTGGAAGCGATCAAGAAAGGCGTCACCAACCGCCTTCTGAGCGAGTTGGAAAAGCAGGCGGAAAAACAACCGGAAGCCTATCTGAAGTTCTGGGACACATTCGGGCCGGTGATGAAGGAAGGCCTCTACGAAGATTTCGAACGCCGCGAAAAGCTGCTGAAACTGGCACGCTTTCGGACGACAGCATCGGGCAGCGGAGATACGGAATGGCGTTCGCTGGCAGACTATGTGGCCGACATGAAAGATGCGCAAAGCCAGATTTTCTATGCCACGGGCGCCAGCCAGGAGGCGCTAAAATCCAGCCCTCATCTGGAAGGCTATCGTGCCCGCGGTGTCGAAGTCCTTCTATTGTCCGATCCTGTTGATGCGTTCTGGGTACAGACAGCGACCGATTTTGACGGGAAACCTTTCCAGTCGGTGACACAGGGGTCTGCGGCGCTGGATTCCATCCCGATGCCGGACGACAAGAAAGACGCGAAGGACGGCAAGGATAGCGACATCGAACCACTCATCGCGTTCTTGAAAGAAACACTCGGCGACAAGGTATCGGATGTACGCGGCTCAAGCCGCCTGGCGGAAAGCCCGGTCTGCCTGGTCGCACCGGATCACGGCCCGGACCGGCAGTTGGAAAAGCTGATGGGACAGCGCGAAGACGCCGGATTTGGTGGCTTCAACCCGGTTCTGGAAGTCAATCCGAAACACAAGCTTGTATCGCGGCTGACTGAACGGCTGTCCTCGGATACGGACAAGGAAGCGCTTGCGGATACCGCATGGTTGTTGTTCGAGCAGGCCCGGATTCTCGATGGCGAAGCACCAAGCGATCCGGCCGGCTTTGCCGGTCGTTTGGCCCGGTTGATGCAGGAAAACCTGGGCTGAATACCGCGCAGAAAACATTGCGGGCGACAGATTTCTCTTTTGGTTGATCGGTGCCGGCTCTATGCTGGCCGATCACGCATGAGAGGGATTGTATGATGTTCAACAACTGGAAATCTAATGTTCGCGGCGTCGTTATGGCGCCGTTTTTCCTGGCGTTTGCTTCCGGCGTCGTGCCTGCCGCTGAAGAAGTAGTGACCTTCGAAGTGGCCGGACAGACTGTCGTTGGCACATTGGAAACACCGGATGGCGCTTCGGAGGCGGCTCCCGTCGTGCTGATGCTTCACGGCTTTACCGGAACGCGTGATGAGCTGCCGGTGAAGGATACGGAGGAAGGTGTATTCGCGCGGACCGCGCGTATTCTTGCCGAAAACGGTTATGCCAGTCTCAGGATCGATTTTCGCGGCACTGGTGACAGTGGCGGCGCCTGGCCCGAAACAACTTTCAGCGGACAGATCGCAGATGCCGTCGTCGCGATTGACTGGCTGAAATCAGACAAACGGGTCGACGGTTCCAATATTTCCATTCTCGGGTGGAGCCAGGGCGGACTTGTTGCGACCCACGCGGCGGCAAGCCGCCCGGACGTCAAATCCGTGATTCTCTGGGCTGCTGTGACCAATCCCCTGGCCACCTTTTCCGATCTCTTTGGCAAGGAAACCGTCGCCAACGCACTGGCTGGACCGGCTGATGCTCCGATCACGGTCAAGCTTCCATGGGGCGTCGAAACGACGCTGAACGGTTCTTTCTATCACGAGCTACCGACAACCAGCCCAGCCGGGGCGATTGCCTCTTATCCTGGACCGCTGCTGGTCATCGTCGGTTCGAAGGACACGCTGGTGAAACCACAGCCGGCTGCAGGCCAGATTTTGCTCGACTACCATCCCGGCACAGAAAAACTCGTGCTGTTTGATACCGATCACGTCTGGGATGCGTTTGTCGGACCGAAAACGCTCGACACCAAGATGCTGCCGACGACGATGGAATGGCTTGCGGCGCATAAATGACCCATTCCATTGGTCACTCAAATCCGCTTGATATTGCCTTGAGATAGCGCTCTGCAGAGCGGGTGACAGCCGAATTTCCGCCGGACGGAACAGTCCGTCCGGCAAATGCGCCGTAAATCCGATCGAATTGATATGGTTCCACACTTTCGACGATACGCGTGACTGCGGATGCGTTCAGCGGGATCATGTTGGGGTAACTGTACATGAAGCTGACATGATCGCCGCCCGGCGTAACCTGGATTATGTCGCCGGAAAATAGGCTGCCGCGACCATCCGCACCGTTTGACCAATGCAGCACGGAGCCACCGGCGAAGTGACCGCCGCATTGCACAAGGGTCAGTTCGGAGGTCAGTTGCAATGTGCAGCCGCTCCAGAATTCGACAGCCGGTGACAGGCTCTGAGCCCATTTCCGGTCCCCTTCATGAATATGGATCGGCACATTGCCCAATGCGCCGCTCCAGGCTCCCATGGTGCTGTAGTAGTGCGGGTGCGAGATGGCGATTGCGCGCAGCCCTCCCCGCGATTTGATCCATTCAATCGCTCGGTCATCAACAAGACCGATGCAATCCCAGAGAATGTTTCCTTCCTCGGTCTCTATAAGGAACGCCCGTTGACCGATGGCAAAATGCGGCTGCAGGATCAGCGAATGGACACCGGGATCTTCTTCTCGCCAGACGATTTCGTGATCGGCAGAAAGTTCCGGCAGTGTCAGCCATGCCTGTCCGGACGCAGGGACGTACTGACGTTCATCCTGACAAACCGGACACTCTTCCGGAGGAACCGCACTGTCGGGATACTGAGTACCGCATGCCGCACAAATAAACGCTGTCACGATTTCCGTCCGCTTCGCTCTTTGAGCGAACTATCGCATGGCGGTCCGTTCACATCTAGCCGGCGACAACACGGCGATAGAGATGCCAGGTCGCATGTCCCAGAACCGGCATGACGACGGCAAGCCCGACAAAAAACGGGATCGACCCCAGCGCAAGGCCCAACGCGACGACAAAACCCCATTGCAGCATGGCGACGGGATTGGTCCGGAACGCTGCAATTGAGGTCCTGATCGCAACCAGTGTGCCGACCGGCTTGTCCAGCAGCAATGGAAAAGACACCGCACTGATCGCCAGAACGACAACCGCAAAGACAAATCCGAGCCCTGTACCGGCGACAATCAGGAACCAGCCGGATGGAGTGGTCATGACTTGCATGGCAAAGCTGACCATCGAGGTCTGTACCGTATCGCCGAAGGCAAGCTGATAGACACCGAGCGCAGCGCCAAGCCACAGGAAGTAAAACGCCAGAAGCAACAGTCCCAGTCTGATGATGGACCCGATTGAAGGTGAATGAAGCACGTCGAGCGCATGTTTCCACGAGATGTCGAGCCCCTTTTCACGACGGCGGCTCAATTCGTACAGACCAGTCGCAACCACAGGACCGACCAAAGCAAATCCAGATATCAACGGAAAGACCAGCGGCAGTAAATCCTGACCGTCGGTTATCCTGATCAGCACCAGCCCGAGCAACGGATACATGATGACAAGCAGAAGAATGTGACTGGGTTTCGCCTTGAAATCATCGAGGCCGCTGGCCAATGCCGCGCGAATATCGGACGTGTTGATGCGTCGGACGACGGGGATCGGCTCGCCGACCTCCACCACCGCGTCGTTGGTTGTCGCGTTCATGTTTCATCTCCCGCGCGGCCAGTCGCCGGATATTGTTCTCCGACAGGACCAAAGTGCGGTCGATCCGGCATACGCCGACGGGCGTTTCAGGGCCGCTACGCAATTAAACACCAATTCCTGCTGTCTGTCGTATCAAGCTTGATCAAACGCCCGTTATCTTGAACGCAGCACGCGCAATCCTCTGCAATGCCTCTGGCTGCTTGCGCTTTGACCACACATGTCTGATTGTTTCCCGGCGCAAACCGCGCATTCTGTCATCCGAACGAGAGGCGTTTTTATGTCCGGTCCACTTGACGGCTTCAAGGTTATAGACCTGACCTCGATGATTTCCGGCCCGCTGGCAACAATGATCCTTGGAGACCAGGGTGCAGATATCATCAAGGTTGAGGCCCCTACCGGCGATCATACACGCCAGGTGGCGACGCGGCGCTCGCAGTTTTCCGCCTCTTTTCTCAACAACAATCGCAACAAACGATCGATTGTGCTCGACCTGAAAACCCCGGACGGGCTGGCAGCACTCGAAACGCTGGTCAACGATGCCGACGTTTTTGTTCAGAATTTCCGGCCGGGCGTTGCCGACCGCATCGGTATCGGCGCGGAAAAGCTCTGCAAGCTCAACCCGGGTCTGGTTTACCTGTCGATCGCGGGTTTTGGATTTGAGGGGCCCTATGCGGCGAAACCTGTCTTCGATCCGCTGATTCAATCGCTTTCCGGACTGACCACCGTCCAGGCGGGATCGGACGGAGAACGCCCGCGGCTCGTCCGCACAATCCTGCCGGACAAGTTGACCGGCTTTGCTGCGGCGCAGGCTATCTGCGCCGCGCTGCTTGCCCGTTCGAAAACCGGAAAAGGTCAGCATGTCCGGCTTTCCATGCTGGATACGATACTGGCGTTCCTTTGGAGTTCCGACATGGGCGGACATACATT
>JAJFHT010000442.1 GCA_021775495.1 Hyphomicrobiales bacterium
TGTCGATTTCGCACTGGAAACCGGCGAGACCAGGGCGCTGATCGGCCCCAACGGAGCCGGCAAGACGACATTCGTCAGCCTGATCAGCGGCCGTATTGCACCGACATCCGGAACGATCGCCTTCGAAGGTACGGACATCACAAAAATGCCGGCGCACCGGCGAGTCGATCTCGGCATAGCCTATACATTCCAGATCACCAGTATCTTCGAGAACCTGACATGCTTCGACAATGTGGCGCTTGCTGCCCAACACGGCATGCATCGCGAGCGCGGAAGCACTCTTGCCGAGCTGACGCACTCTGCACTGGACCGGGTCGGACTTCTGGAGCGGGCCGAGGACACAGCATCGACCCTTGCTTATGGCCACAAGCGGTTGCTGGAAGTCGGCATCGGCCTGGCGCTGAAACCGAAACTGCTGATCCTCGACGAACCTACGCAAGGCCTGTCGGACAGCGAGATCGAGAATTTCTGTGACCTGGTGCGGGTGATTGGCGAGACTGCCACAGTGCTGCTGATCGAACACAATATGCAGGTGGTGATGCAGCTTGCCCACCGCATCACCGTGCTCAACCAGGGAAAGATACTGGCCGAAGGCACGCCGGAGCAGATCAGCAACGATGCAGCGGTGCGGGAGGCCTATCTTGGAGGCTGATGCGATGCTGAAGATCGAGGCGATCAACTGTTACCTGGGCGGCGTACCGGTGCTGCATGATCTTTCGCTGGAGCTGCGGCACGGCGAGGTGCTGTGCCTGCTCGGCCGCAACGGCGCCGGCAAGACGACAACCCTGCGGGCGATCATGGGTCTTGTGCCGCCCCGCTCCGGCCGGATCGCGCTGAACGACGAAACGATATCCGGATTGCCGGCCCATCACGTGCCGGGCAAACGCATCGCCTATGTGCCGCAGGGCCGGCGGCTGTTCGCCGAGATGACGGTGATGGAAAACCTGCAGATCGGCCTGATGACCCGCAACACCGGCAAACCGGCGCTCGACACAGTGCTTGAGATGTTTCCCGTGCTGCGGGAGCGGCTGAACCAGATTTCCGGAACCCTGAGCGGCGGCGAACAACAGATGCTTGCGATGGCACGGGCATTGTGCACACAACCGCAGGTGCTGCTGCTCGACGAACCGACCGAGGGCCTGATGCCGTCAATGATCGCCGCCATCCGCGAGTCCGTCTCGGCGCTGCGCGAGGCCGGTGTTTCGACGCTGCTGGTCGAACAGCGGGTGGAAGCCGTGCTGCCGGTGGCCGACCGGGTCGCCTTCATGGAAAACGGCCGGTTGCGCGATGTGGTTGGTGTGGATGAACTGAGAGAGAACCCGGCGATGATCGAGCATTATGTCGGGGTGGGTATGGCTGGTCAGTCAGAGACATGACTCTATTTGGCTCAAGTCCGCAAGGAACTCAATATCGGGCTGATTCGCGATAAAGGGTCGTGCAAACCGCCATCACCCAACGCCTCGGCGGCGGATCAACAATGGGCGCAATCCGCAATTACAGGGCCGCATTGTCTTTAAAGGTCACGACCAACAGCATCGCAAACCCACTATGCGCAACGGTTAGACTGTAACGGTTTGCAGTGTTGATGATCAGGTCGTGTTGAAGTGGAGGACCGCCGTGCCTGCCTCGCAGCGCACGACGGTCAGTGTTCCGTTTGTTACGGGCCTGCTGTCGACAATGACGGCATCACTATTGCTGGAATCGACGACCAAGCCGCTTCGCGTTCGCAGGTAGTAGAGGCCATCGGTCTCGCAGGTTATTTCCGCGCGCGAGTCAGACACGCGAATATCCGTCTGGCGTCGAACATGCTCGTGGTACCGAGCTGCCGCTTCCGACGTGGTAACGAAATCGAGCCAGGGAAACAGGTCTCGCACCTGTTCGATCCATGAATCCAGCTGATGATACATTCCCGGTTGGCCATCAGCATTTCGATCCTTCCAGAACAGGTTCGTTTTATTGCGATATCCGTCTTCCGGGCTGCTTGAATCAGGAATGTCATAGACGTCGTCGGGATGCAGGAAGTGGGTCCACAGACCCATCGACGCAATCTGGGACAGCTGGAGCATTCGGACCTTTGGATATCGAACATAACTCCAGGTTTCACGCGGAATGCAAGTGAGCGAGGGCTCCCACGGTTCCGGTCCGAACTCACGGCACTCCCCGGTGTCCTCGTCACCGACCGAGTACAGACTGCACACGGTGGTTATCTCGGGAAACACCTCCGCCAGAATACCGACCTGGCCGGGATGGTAGATGTTGTTCGCCGGGACCCACGATACAGGTAACGGCGCTGGAACTTTGCTTTCCCAAAGGTCACGCGCGATCTCAAGTTTGTATTTTAGCGTTTCCAGATCGGGCCAACCGGTTGCGACCAGAGGTTGGTGATTGTAGCCGTGGAAACCGAATTCGTCGTCGTCCGGTATGATCCGGGCACATTGAAAGCGATCTGAGAGAAGCTTCTGCCCCGTTGTCGTTTCGATCGTGCTCAGAGATGCTCCAGGGGCGGTATCGACGTCATGGTAGTTCATGACCGTGTACCATGTGTATTTAAGCCCGTGTTTCGCGCGCAGCACCATCATATCCTCGTACCATTGGCCGAAGAAGAAGTCGTTCCTGTTCATGCCAGGGTATTCCGTCGCGATGGGCTCCTGAACCGCATCGGAGAGCGAGGTCGGATAGTCATCGATGTGGAACATCGCGAATCCGCCGATTGCCGCTACCCCAACCGACATCACGGACAAGATCGACTGAATCGCAAAGCCCCGAAGGGCCCGACTGAATAACACACTTGTGTTCCAGAAAACGACCCGGCCTTTCCCGCAGGGCAGGGTCCAGCACACGGGCCGGCCTTCGGAATCTGAAACGAGGCACTCACAGCCAGAGATGAGTTCGGAAACGTCAATGTCAAAACGGCTGTGATCGAAATCCCACTCGCTGCTGCCAATGGCAATTCCGGTCGTATCGGGAAACAGTTCTGACACGAACGACAGACCGCTGGTCATCTGCATTTCTCGTTCGAAACAACCACCATCGGCGCCAAGGAGCGGACAGAGGTTTTCGTGGAAACCGCGGTAAGCGACGACCAAACCGCCACCGTCACGAACGTATTTTTCCATCCGCTTCGCTGATTGGCTGCCGATTGCGGACAAAAACTCTGTGCAGGTGACGATGGCGTCGAATCTGCTCAAAGGCGGCAATCTGTCATTTTGCTGCAGATCAAAAACGGAAAAACCGATTTTTGCGAATTCGAGCCCCCGGCAGATGTTCTCCATAGTACTGAGCCCATAGGGATCTCCGGAGTGACATATGATCAGCAACTCTTGACGACCCGCCGCAGTTCGGCTGGAATTGGCAGTCTTCCGAAACCAATTAGATGGCCACATTGATATATTGACCAAAACTCTATTTCCGAGAATCAGTTCATAACACTCTGCCAGACATTAATGAAACGGCAGCGAAATTATCGCATAGCATTGTGAGTGACAGCATGCATCCCAAGGCGACGCAGTCCGAGGACGAGAAACCACTCCGCATCCTCGCGTGTCCAGACAGACCTTCATGGGCTTTCGACAATATTGCAAATAATATATCGAAATTTTCTGGAAATAATTCTGTATCGATTATTTATATGAAAGATGTAATAGAAAACACTAGTCTTATATATGAAAAAATATTTCTCGATAGAATCGATTTGTGTCACATATTTTGGCGAGAAGATCTATTTTTTCTATTACACCCGCACACTATCGGTCGTGCCGCGCTACAACTGAACCTTGAATACGACACATTGGTGCGCGCCATAAACGGCTGCGCTTTCACCACCTCGGTGTACGATCATTTGTTCAGTGGCCACGAGGATATGCAGCACAGGCGCACCGGCTTTGCGATCATCGACGGATATACGGTCTCCTCGAGGAAGCTACATTCCATTTACACCTCCGAACCGGGACTGCCACCTCCCGATGTCATTATTCATGACGGTGTGGATACAGAGCGGTTTTCTCCACGCACGGTTGAGGACCGCTCGGGTGAAGCTTTTTCCATCGGGTGGGCGGGGAACAGCGAGTGGGGGCATGGCCTCAAGGACTACGACATCAAGGGCTTTCATCGGCTGTTCCGGCCGATGATGAAAGAATTGGGCGACCGGGGCATCGCGGTAAAGGAAAATGTCGCGGACCGCGAAATAAAGGCGATCCCTTTCGACCGGATGCCGGAATTCTATCGCGGGCTGGATCTTTTCGTATGCACATCGGCGATGGAAGGGACGCCCAACACGGTACTGGAGGCTATGGCCTGCGGGATTCCGATCGTGTCAAGCGACGTCGGCATCGTGCCGGAAGCCTTCGGCGACCTTCAGGGAAGATTCATCATCGGAAAACATGACGTTGCGGCCTTTGCCGATGCCGTTTCCTGCCTGCTCGCGGACAGCGAAATGCGTGCGGCAATTGCCCGTGAAAACCGGTCGCGGATACTGGATTGGTCGTGGGGTATCAAGACCAGGGCGTGGTGGCCGTTCTGGGAAGGGGTTCTGAATCGATCGATTGAAAGGCGAAACGCCATTCGGCGGGAATTTTGCCTGTTGTCCAAAGCGGAATTCATTTGAAGTAAATATTGGAGTCGCTTGTCAAAGCAATCTCCATGCTCCAGAATACAACCTAGTGTTGTTAGGGTACGAGTTGCGGCGACGGTCCTTATTCGGGCTCACGCCGCGTCGGAGGGGGAAACGTGGATATCCATAGTTTGGCGGCAAAGCTGGCCGCTGAGGAGGGCGGTCTTTTTTTCCTGGCTGGTGTTGATATGGGCAGGCCTGAGGGTAAACACGCTACCCTTACGATCCATGCAGCAGAAGGAACCGTCAATCCGGAGTACGAAGAGAGCCTCAAGAAAGCCATCGCAGAGTCTGATCCCGATATGGATTTTCAGCTCCGATTGCACAATTCGGAAGAACTGTATGCGCCGGATAGCCTTGAAGCGTTCGCGCGGTTGTTCAGACATGATCATATAGTCGCCGACCCGACTGGAGCCTTCACTCGGGTCCCCGAACTGGTCAAGCTCGCGCAGAAGGTCAGTGAATCGCTGGGTTTGGCGGTTAGGCAGACCCTGTGGCAGGCCGAGTTTTCAACGATGGCGTTCGTAGTTGAACCCTCAGTTGCCGAGCATACGCTGGCCGGCGAAAGCGCGGTTCCGGAAACAGTAAGAGAATCAATTGAACAACTTGTCGATGAGTATGCTGGTCGGGATCTCAGAAAGGCCATCCGGATTGTCCGCGTTGCAACGCGGGTACCTGCCGGGAACTACGTACCGATAGACAATCTTTCTGTCCCTCCGAAACCGGCTGAAGCAAGCGGATTTTTCAAGCCGGCAGGTATTGTTGCAACGCTCGCCGCGCTCATCGGATTCGGTCTGGCGCCTGCTGCGGCAGCGACACCCCCGATCGAAGGCCGCCACGTCCTCGCACCTGGCATCACGGGGCTTGCCGGATTGACGACCCTCGGCGAGAACTCGCTCGGCAATCGCAACCATTACCAAGCTGTCGGTGGTCTTCGCCTGTATTTCGGAGAGGCCGGTGTCGCGATCGTGGCCGCCTATGGGCCAGGTTCTGAACAAGACAACAGCCCAAGCCAGAGGCTATTTGCGGTACCTGGACTATCTAAGCGGAACAAAGGCGAAAGCGAAATCCCCAGCGATATCGTGCCGGGCGTAAAAAAACCGATCCGCATTCAAAGCGCGAGTTGATTGTTCCAGATGCGACACCGGTTCTCAAAGTTCACCCGAGTATTTGCCACCATTCTTTTTGTTTCGGTTTCCGCTGAGTCCACATCGGTGTTTGCCGACGATACGCGTAGTACCGGAACGTTTGACAGCGTCGCCTATTGGGGAACGGACTTGATCGTTACGGGTTCGAAGCGCTACGGAATCGGCATCGATGCCGGTTTTGTCACGGCGTTCAATCGCGACATTTCGCTGTCAGGATGGACTGCGACGGCAAACCTGGGATTTTCTCGGTCCGCTGACACAGGCACCAATACCAACGCCGTCTACGGCTCGTTCCTGCTTGGCCACCAATGGCACATGGAAAAGTCCTATTTCGCGTTAAACGCCGGTATCGAAGTGCTGCACAACGACGAAAATCCGGGCGGCAGCGCAACGGATGGCACCGAAATCGGTGCGCTCCTGCAGTACGGGTTCGAGACGAAGGCAACAGACGCTTTCTATGTGCAATCCTACGGTTCGGTTTCCACGGCTTATGACCGGATTTACGGACACCTCAAGTCGGGTTACAGGACCAATTCGCATACATTTGGCGGCGAGTTCACGATTTTCGACGAGCAGGACACCGACGCAACTCTGCGCTTTGGCGCCTTTGTCGGCGGCATTGATTTGGGTCCGGTGAACATGGTTGTCTCGGCAGGCTACCAGCACGAATTGGAACCCGGCATCAGGAACGGTTTCTACTCCCAATTTGGCTTCTCAGTCCCACTGTCGATTCGCAACTAGGCAGAATTCGATCCGCTTCGGCCGATCGGATTCGTTTCAAATCCTGTCCTCCGCGCCGCATGGTCTGCGTGGATCAACTGAGACAGAAACCCGCGATGATCGAGCACAATGTCGGCGTCGAGATGGCCTTTGGGTAAGCGTGTCAGCGCCCTATACCAGAAAAAGGGGATAATGTGCACTGTCACCGAAATCCGATGTCTGCGTGTTCGATCAGTCCACCATTGCTAGCAATGCCACCGCCCGCCGTCCGCGCCGCTATGCCTCGGGGGTCGCGCATGTGCTGGTAAACGGAAAACTGTCGATGCGCGACGGCAAGCGCACCCCGGTGAATGCCGGCCAGGTCGTGCGGGAATTCGCCGCGTAGGCGCTTACGATCTGAAATGACGGATGCCTATCGCAGGATCGCGCACCGTCGCTATCGGCCGAGTTTCTTGCTCATGTAGAGAGTCGTTCCACCCATGAAGGGTTCGGTCTTGTCGACAACGAACCCAGCCTTTTCATAAAGGGCAATGCTGCCGACAAACGCCGCATTTGTCAGCAAACGCAGTTCTGACCGTTTTGCGCCGATTGCCCGCTGCTCGGCGAGGGACAGTAATTGCCGACCCAGTCCCATGCCCTGATGATCAGGGCTGACAGCGAGATTTTCGATCCACAGATGATCGGCACGGGGATCCATCTCGATCACACCAACGGCCTTTCCAGCCAAGTATGCGATCTCGATCTGGTGTTTGTCGATGGCAGCTTCATAGTCTGCCTTCATGGGCATTGGCTCACGACCAACAGCCGGAATCCATTTGGCATAGGCAGCACGAACCACCTCCCGGATCGTTGCGGCGTCTGTTGGATTTGCGGCTTTGAATTTCAGTTTGGGTTCTGTGGTCATCGGTTGACGTTCAATAACAAAATTCTCGCCGACGATATAGTCAGGCTCTTGCAGCCTACCGGATGCGGCGCGACACCAAAAACGCGCAAGCCGTTAGCTGGCACCGTCCATAGCCCCAGCTGGCTGATACAATCGATACAGTTCGCGACATCCGACTGACACCAGCGGCACACAGATTGGCCGTATTCTCGGACCGGTGGACCCGCCAGAAACCAACGGACACACATGATGGCCCGACCGGCACCCGTCGGGATCGACCTGACTGGGCGGGATCGCTAATATCAAATCGGAACTCGGCTGAATATCAGGGCAAATCATTTGACTGAGACCGTCGACCAAAGCACTCGTGCGGCTTCACCGGACACACTCTCCGCGGACGACAAAATGCGGATTGTCCTGACCGGTCTCAACGACGAATCAGACATCCCCGACATCTGCCGGCGTGAAGGCATCTCGCCGGAAATCTACAATAGCTGGAAGGCGGCGTTTCTGCGGGCCGGAAAGCGGCAGCTCGCCGACGGTTCCAGCGATAAGCCTGAACCGGCCGCCATGGTTTCCTCGGCCGATCCGATGGGCGCCTCCGCCATGTTGCAGGATGCGATTGAGGCGCTGGGCGAGGGTTTTGTCCTCTATGACCGCGATGGCTGTTTTGTCACGGCCAACCGGCGCTACCAGGATATCATGGCGCCCTACCGGCATCTGATGATACCCGGCATGCCGGTTGAGAAGATCACCGGCCAGGCAATGCGTGACGGTTATGTCAGGTTTGTCTCTCCGCCTGAAGGCGGCCTGGAGTCGGTATTAAAGATGCTGAAACCGGGCGAGCCGTCGCGGATTGAAATTCTACTGGCTGACGGCAGTCGGAAAATAGCCACTCTTTCGCGGCTTGGCGACGGCGGTCTGGTTGCCACCATCGTCGATATAACAGACCGGCGGATGACGGAACGGCGCGACGAGGAAAACAAACTCGCCGCTGTCAACGACGCCATTCAGGCGCTGGATGAGGGCCTGGTTCTTTACGATTCCGATCTGAATTTTGTCATCGGCAACCGGATGTTTGCCGACATTTTTCACAGCGGTGACGTTCCCTTCCCCAATGCCGGGGACAGCGGCGTTGCGACAATAAGACTTCTCATCGACATTGGCTTCTATGTCATCCCCGAGGGTGTCTCGAATGAGACGTTTCTTGCCCAGATCATCAGCAATTTGCGGGCTTACGCCAAAAAAGTGCCGATGATTACCAGCACCGGGCGGATGTTCAGCACGTCCGTACACCGACCGGCGTTGGGCGGATACCTGATCTCGTTTACTGATATCACCGAACAGCGAAAAGCCGAAGCGGAGCTGGAGCGGCAGCGCGATATTACCCATCAGAACGAGAAACTGTCTGCGCTGGGAGAACTCCTGGCGGGTGTAGCGCATGAACTGAACAATCCGCTGTCGATTGTCGTTGGTTATGCGCTGATGCTGCAAAACAAGATCGAAGATCCGCTGCAAAACGAGCGCATCGAGCGGATCGGCCAGGCTGCCGAACGCTGCGCCAAAATAGTCAAGATGTTCCTGTCGATGGCGCGGCAACGCCCTGCGCGCATCGAGAACTGCTCGCTCAATCAGATTGTCGAAACCGCGCTGGATGTCGTCGGCAATGGGCTCAAGGCCTCCGGCGTGAGCATCAGGCAGGAGCTCGACCCTTCCCTGCCGCCGGTAGCCGTCGATCCCGATCAGATGGGACAGGTGTTTACAAATCTGATCGCCAATGCCGAACATGCCCTTGCCGGAAAGGGCGAGGATGGACTGCTCACACTGGTTTCGTTTTACGATACGCGTTCCGACGAAGTTGTCGTCGAGGTGAGCGACAATGGCGCCGGCATTCCCAGCAACATCCAGGCGCGGATTTTCGAACCATTCTTCACAACCAAGGATGTCGGACACGGCACCGGTGTGGGACTCGCCTTCTGCCATCGGATTGTCAGTTCCCATGATGGCAGCCTGACACTGCGGTCCGAAATGGGGAAAGGCACGACGTTCGTCGTGCGTATAGCCGCGGTTGAGCGATCCCGTGCGCCTGCGATCTCCCTGCTGGACGATCGGCAACCCCGGAGGAACCACCGGATACTGGTGGTCGACGACGAGGTCGGCGTCACCGATCTCATCCAGGATATTCTGCAGGACAGCGGCTATCGGGTGGAAACCCGCAATGATGCACGACAGGCGATCGACCTGTTGAAGACGGAAGTCTTCGACGCAATCCTCAGCGATATGAAAATGCCCGGCATCGATGGCGAGTCATTCTTGCGGGAACTGACATCGCTGGGCACGCGTTATACGAATCGGCTGGCATTTGTGACCGGGGATACGATGAGTTCCCGTGTTGCCAACTATCTGGAAAGCACTGCCAGCCCCCATCTTGAAAAACCCATTGTACCGGCTGAACTGATTGCACTGGTTAAGCGGCTGTGTGGGGAAGATGGGTGATGTCGAGTGATTCGAGATTTGGCAACTGAGGTCAAATTGAAAATATATCAGTCGAAAAAACGGCCCGCGGTTCTTGGAATTGCAACATCGTTGACAATGCACACGATCCCAATTTGATGGATTGCTCGCAGCCTCGTGCCGACGTCTACCTGTCTCGCAACCTAAAGCATCTTTGCATCAATCAGTATCGCACACAGAAGCGCCGGCTCTGTGCCCTTGTTGATCCAGGCATGATTTGTCCCACGCTGAACCACTACATCGAACGGTTTGAGGTCGCGTTCCTCATCGTCGAGCAATAGTGTGACCCGTCCGGACAACAGGATAATGTAGTCGATGGTTTCGGTTTTGTGCATGGCCGGATGGCGCGAAGTGTCGGGACGTTCGTGCGCAGCGCCCATTTCGGCAAAGCGCTCGGCGACGGTCCTTTCCAACTCGTCATCGCTGAGTGAGCCATCGGTGGGCGCGACGACAAACCAGCGGAAATTGCTGCCGCCAGCAACAGGTGACAGGTTGGTCCTTTCAGCACCGCGATCGGACGAATCCCGGCTATCCAAAACCGGGCCATCTGTATTCCAGATTTCGTGCAAAGTGCCGATGTCCCGGCCTGGTGGACCATCAATGGTCACCACCGACCTGCCTTCATCATTGTGTCCAGTAACAATACGCCTCAATTCGAAACCCATGACTTTCTCCTCCATCTTCCGATGCCCCGCAATCATACAATCAAACTCTGCAAAGCAGAACGTGCGGCAAGACTAGGGTCAGGAGAGAATTTCGGACAGAGCAGTTAAGCTGTGATTCGCGTTGCGGGACTATCTTGCCCTTCCGATCATCGAGGAAAATTTGCATCTCGTTGGGCACATTGCTGAATTCACCATGGCAAGAACAGGGAACGGGAGACGGATCACGACATGATCACATCAGCAGAATTCCAGGAACTGGCCTTGTCATTCGAAGGCGTCAGCCAGCAGGGGCATTTCGACCGGCAGTCGTTCAAGGTCAGGCGCAACTTCGCCACACTTGCCGCCGACGGACAAAGCGCAAATCTGTTGTTGTCGCCGGAGGAGCAGCAGATGAAATGCGAATTTCATGCCGAGTCTTTCGCACCGGTTGCCAACAAATGGGGTGAGCGCGGCTGGACCGTAGTTCAATTTGCGGCGGTTGATCCGGATATATTGAAATTGGCGCTCAAGGAAGCCTGGCGCAACGGGGCTAAAAAGTAGCCGTATCATCTGCAAAACCGGATCGCTGCGGCGAGTGCTGCCGATTCTGTTTACATGATCCCGGCATCTATGAAACACTGCTCAGCCAGGGGGCAAACTCACCATGAGCGACACATCTCACAGCTACCGGTGGGTAATCGTCTTTGCCTCTGCGCTGATCCTGGCGATCTCGATGGGGGCAATCGTCAACGGTATTTCCGCCTTCATCGTGCCAATGCAGGAGGCCAATGGCTGGCAACGCGGCCAGGTGTCGCTGATCAATTTCGCCGGCATCATGGGGCTGGCGATCGGCGGACTGGTTATGGGGCCACAGGCCGACAAAAGAGGTACGCGGCCAGTGGTGCTGTTCGGCTCTGTCGTGCTCGGGGTATGTTATCTGGCAGCATCCTTTGTCTCACAATTGTGGCAACTCTATCTGCTGTTTTTCATCGCTGGATTTTTCGGGGCAGGTGCGATTTTTCCGCCGATCATGGCGGCAGTCGGCAACTGGTTTGTCATCGGCGCGGGCACGGCGATTGGAATTGCCTCGGCGGGCCAGGCGCTGGGACAGGGCGGTGTGCCGTTCGGCTCGTCGTTCCTGATTTCCGCGCTCGGCATTGACGGAGCGTTACGGACAACCGGGCTGATTATGCTGGCAACGCTGGTACCGCTGGCGCTGTTGCTGCGCCAGCCGCCGGCCGCCGACGCCAGTCAGCGTGATGCCGAAGCGGCAGAAGAGAAGGCGGCACTGCCGACGAACATCGTGGTGTTCCGGCTAAGCGTGGCCATCGTTTTGTGCTGTACATGCATGTCGGTGCCGCTGATGCATCTCGTGCCACTGATCCAGGACCGCGGTTTTGCGCCGGAAGAAGCAAGCAGCGTGATTTTTGTCATGCTGCTTGTCGCCATTGCCGGCCGGCTGGCTTTCGGCTGGCTGGCGGACATGATTGGTGCACTGCCGGCCTACATGACCGCGACGGCATGGATGACGCTCATGGTTTTCGGTTTCACCTATATCGAAAGCCTGCAGGGCTTCTATATCTATGCCGTCATTTACGGCTTCGGCTATGCCGGCGTGATGACCGGTGTGCTGATCACAATCCGTGTGCTGACCCCGCCTTCACGCCGCGCGGCGGCGTTTGGAACCGTCTCGATGTTCGGCTGGTTCGGACATGCAATCGGCGGGTATCTCGGCGGGGGTTTGTTTGACCTCACGGGAGATTACACTGCCGCCTACGGCGTGGCCGCCCTGGCCGGTGTTCTCAACCTGTTCGTGGTTGCGGGCCTCTATCGCAAATCACCGGGGCCAGGCCGACTGGCCATCCAGTTCTAGAGCGCGTCTGCTGGCACTGAAATACACTATAGATTCGTGATTTTCTGATCCTGATTGCAGAAATATCGCAATGCTCGCGCAATACACGGTGCAGAATAGCGGTTGTATTTATTCAATCCCTGTTTCGTGATTAGATCGAAACAGCCGAATTTCGATCCCGGCCGCAGGAGAGAGGAACAGGCATGATCAGTCGAAGGTCCATGCTGACCGGCGC